>DLGM01000355.1:3509-5277 GCA_002482705.1 Cyanobacteria bacterium UBA7694 | reverse complement strand
AACGTCCTCCCGTGCAAAGGCCTGTAAAACCCACAGCGCCTGATAGCGCCAGCGCTGCTGTTGAAAAACCTGCCGCACGGAGCGGGGCAAGCGGCGATACCAGGCCGTGGCCGCCGGGTTACCTAAAACCTCACAAAGGTGCATCACCTGAGCCGTGTCGCCCAAGAGTACCAAGACCTCCAGCCAAGCTCCAAGGGCGGGTAAATGGTCAACCGCCAGTTCCCAGCTCTGCTGAAAAGCATGTGCCGCCTGGCGCAGCTGGCCCTGTAACTGCAATACCCGCCCTAATCGAAACCAAGTGCCACTGCTCCGGGGGCGGCAGCGTAAAGCCGCCTGATAAGCCGCTACCGCTTCCTCCCATTGGGCAAGCTGTTCATACAAAACACCGCTGTTGTGCCACAGACGATCTTCCTCAGGCCAATGGGTCAGGGCATGCTGATACAAATACAACGCCCGCAGAGGCTGACCACTTTCGACATACAATTGCCCCAGCAACAGCTCCGTTTCCAGTTGCGGGGGCTGCCCGGCGCGCAATTGCTCAAGGGCAGCAATGTGTTCAGCCAGTGACGGCACGGGCTTCAATCTCAGCAATCAGCGCCGCTTTGGCCTGGTTATAGGCATTGCCATCGGGCCAATCTTGGGTCGTCAGTTGGCGTTTAAGGGCACCATAAGCTTCACGATCCGCCGCGTGGGTACGCAAATGGTCGCGAAAACGCAGGTGCTGCAGCCAAAAGGGTGAGTCTAGCGCCACCATATGAATTCGGTGGGTATGCGCAAAGGCGCGGCGGTCCGGGTTATTCACTTCCGCATCCACAATCACTGGCAGCTCTTCCCCGGTGGGATTCTCAACACGAATCAAATAACGGCGCTCTGGCATCACCTGTTCATAGACCCGCACATAAATATATCCCAGCCCAATCAGCGGAAACACGGCACTGTCGAGGTCTTCAGGATCGGGCAAGCCCACCAACATATCAAGGGTGGGTTTAGCAACAAGCCCCGGTACGGCAGTACTGCCCACATGTTCAATCACCGGATTACAACTGTGCAAAACAGCCTGAATACGTTGCGCTTCAAGGGCAAATTGAGCGGGCCATATCGGGTCATAAGGAACTACTTGAATGTGCATCAGAGACTTTCCCCCGGTGCCATTGTAGCGGGATTTGCCCCAAGGAGCCAGCTCAGACTTGTTTCATCAGACCATGAAGGGTATGCTAAAGGCAAAACTGCCAAGGATAAATCTGTGCCGCTGAATATTGGGGATCACCTGGCCGAGCGCTTTGAAATCACCGCTTGCCTCGGACGGGGGGACAGCGCAGTCACTTATGCAGCCTATAGCCTCGAAACACAAACCCCTGTTGTAATTAAAGAAGTTGCCCTCAGCGGTATTGAAAGCTGGAAACAATTACAGCTCTTTGAACGCGAAGCCGAAGTGCTGTCACACATTCACCACCCTGCTATCCCCGATTTCTTGGATTATTTTGAGCTGGAACAAGCGGGCATCATGCACCTGTATTTGATTACGGAAAAAGTGCCGGGGCGCAATCTGGCCGAAATGCTGGCGGAAAATTGGCTCGCTGATGAAAATTTTTGTATTCGCATCAGCCAGCAGCTCTTGCCGATTTTGAGCTATTTACACGCCTTTAACCCACCCATCATCCACCGCGATATTAAACCCTCCAATTTAATGTGGGACGGCCAACAACTCTATCTGATTGATTTTGGCGGAGTACAGGGTCTGTTTAACAGCGAAGGGGCGGGCGGGTCA
>DLGM01000355.1:0-3429 GCA_002482705.1 Cyanobacteria bacterium UBA7694 | reverse complement strand
TGCCCCAGAACAGTACCACGGGCGATCCGTTCCCGCGACCGATTTGTATGCCCTGGGAGCGACCCTGATTCATTTATTGGCCGGACGCTCTCCCGCCCAAATGCCCCAGCGCAATATGAAAGTGCTGTTTCGCACCTATGTCGATTGTTCAGCCGCTTTTGCCCGCTGGCTCGATCATCTGGTGCAACCAGAAGCCCAACAGCGTTTGTCTTCAGCACAAGCGGCGTTACAAGCTTTGCCTCAAACCAAAGCCCCGGTTCATTCTCAAGCCGTTCTCCCCAAGCCCAGAACAGCACCACGCCCTTCGATCACTACCCGCACCACCCGTGACTCGCTCCCCAGTTTAGGAGACGGGCTCTGGCCCCCCGGAACGGTTTTATGGGACACCTACACCCTAACCGAGGTCTTAGGCCAGGGCTCAGCGATTACGACTTATAGTGCAGACCACGCAGAGCAAGGGCCTGTGGTGATCAAAACCCTCTTGTTCAACAATCTAGAAGGCTGGAAAAACTACGAGTTGTTTGAACGGGAAGTCAAAACCCTGCAACAACTTCAGCACCCCCGCATTCCGCGCTTTTTAGACTGGCGCAGTGAAGTTGAAGGGCAGAGCCAACGCTTTTATTTGGTTTCGCAACGGGTTGAGGGGGAAACCTTAGCCCAACGCTTGCAACAGGGCTGGCGGCCCACTGAAGCTGAGATTTGGGATATTGCCGCACAAATCCTAGAAATTCTTGATTATCTGCAAAGCCAACCGGCTCCTTTTATTCATCGTGATTTAAAACCCTCCAATTTAATTTTGGACCGGGACAACCGAATTCACCTGATTGATTTTGGCGCTGTGCATCACCTGTTTCGTCCCCAAGGTGCGGGCGGTTCGACGGTGGTTGGCACCTTTGGGTATATGGCCCCGGAACAGTTTTTAGGTCGCGCTGTCACGGCCACCGATTTATACAGTTTGGCCATGACCCTGATTCATTTGCTGACCGGGAAAGCCCCCGCAGACATGCCCCAACTCGATTTAAAACCCAATTTTGATCCTTTTTTAAATACCACTCCGGAGCTGCGGGAATGGCTGCATTATTTGTGTGAACCAGCCCTCGAAAAACGCTGTCAATCGGCCCGGCAGGCCCACACCACTCTGCTCGATCTGACCTCGGGGGCGCTCAACAATCCCACCCTGATGGCCTTGGGTTCTCCTCCAGGCGAACACATCCGACAACTGGCCGGGGGCCTGCATATCAAATGGGTCATCTCACCGGCCCCCGAACAGGCCCGCTACAGCCAACTGAAACGCTGGCACCAGCAGCTCAGCATAGGCACCCTTGCTCTGAGCTCCCCCTTGCTCCTGTTTGTCAGCTTCCAGTTGGCTCTGCAAACCGTACAAAGCCTGGGGGCAATCCATGCACTAGGGTGGCTGCAAATCGTTGTTTTAACCCTGTTGTTCGGCATCCTGAACACCCTGTTCATTGTCATTCCCGCGGTCATCCTGCGCATGGGGCTAGACAAGCTCTATCAACCCCAACACCTGGCAGAGAGCACGCTCACGCTCACACCCACGCAACTGAATATTCACCGCAACCAAGACAATTACAGTGATCGGATTATTGAAACGCTGACCGCCAATGAAATCAAATCAGAAGCCGCCCGGAAGCTAGAACGGAGGCAGTACAACCATCAAATTGTATTGGCTCAAATTGCAGCGGTTTATTACCGTCCTTTGCGGACTTGGAAAGTGTTGTACCACACTCCTTTTTATGAATTTATTTTCCTCCAAGACGACGGCACTTATGCCCGTTCGATCATGGCCATGAATGCGAATGAAGCCCGCTGGCTCCATCTTGTGCTATTGGCAACGATCTCCCAAAATCGCCCCCCAGAATCTGGACAGGCTCTGCGCGAACGTTCTGAGAATTACCAGCAGCGCTTCTTACCCCCTGGCGGCGAATAAATACATACACAAAAGCCCCCGTTTACCGGGGGCTTTTGGAGCGACGCTACAACTTAATAGCGGTTGTTGCTGAAGCTGCGGCGCGGACGCTCTTGGCGGGGCTGCGCTTCGTTGATATTCAGCTGGCGGCCAAGGTGCTCTTGACCATTGAGAGCGTCGATGGCGGCTTGGCCCTCTTCGCTGGAGGCCATCTCTACAAAGCCAAAACCACGGGGACGACCGGTTTCGCGGTCGGTGATCATGCGTACGCTCAGTACTTCGCCGTATTGGGCAAAGAGATCGCCTACAGCCTGTTCATCGGCTTGGAAAGACAGGTTACCAACATAAATATTCATCGATTCGGAACTACCTTTAAAAATAAATTACCGGGACTTATCCATTGCGTGGAAAGATATGAACTGCGGATTTACTATCCCGGAAGGTAGACGCTGGGCCGAACCGATCAGGAGCAAAGAAGGCTTATATCTTGGAAACGAACTGGACTGTTAAGTCTGGTTATCTAACATCATAACGCATATTTTTAGAAATACAAGATCCGTTTTACAAACGTTGTGGACGTAAAACATGATCGGCGTAAAAGATGAAATGCGTATGCGTTACACGCGATTTAATGCCGGGGTATCGCAAGAAGCGGATACGATTTTAATGCAGGGGCGTATGCGATACGCCCCTGCTATAATGCCCCATATGGAAGATATGAGCATTCGCACCTACCAACTGAGCTGTAGTTATGGCGACTTTTATGCGGTCCGCGATCTGGATTTGGCTGTTCCCCAGGGCGCTTTTTTTGGTTTTTTGGGGCCCAATGGCGCGGGAAAATCGACGACGATTAAGATGTTAACAGGGCTATTGCGCCCCACTGCGGGCCGGGTCGAAATCCTCGGTCACGATTTGTGGCGTGAGCCAGTGGTGGTGAAACGTCACATTGGGGTTGTGCCCGAAAAGTTGAGCCTGTTTGAGCGGCTGACAGCCCCGGAATATCTTGAATTTGTCGGGCATATGTATGGTTTGCCCAAGGCTGTGATGGCACAGCGAAGCGAAGAACTATTGGAGATCATGGGCCTGATCGAACAGCGAGATACGCTCATGGCTGATTATTCCCATGGCATGAAAAAAAAGATTGCGCTTGCCGCAGCCTTGCTGCACAATCCCCGCATGTTATTTTTGGATGAGCCCTTTGAGGGGGTAGATGCCGTGTCAGCACGGGCCCTGCGTGACCTGTTGCAAAGCTTAGTGGCGGGTGGCGTGACGATTTTCCTGACCACCCACATCCTTGAAATTGTTGAAAAGCTCTGTACCCACTTGGCCATTATTCAAAAGGGCCAACTTTTGGCCAGCGGACCGATTCAGGACATTCTGACCCAGATCAATGGCCACGTTCCGAGTGGCACGGGTGCTTTGGAGGAAGCATTTATTCGTATGCTGGGCAGTGATGCCAGCACTCCGGGCTTGTCATGGACTCGCTGAGTTATCGCCAATTT
>DLGM01000098.1:11538-12117 GCA_002482705.1 Cyanobacteria bacterium UBA7694 | reverse complement strand
TAAATTGATCGCTGCGTCCGAGCAGACTGGAAACACGGTTAAAGTTAGCTGTGTTGGCTGGCAGTACCGTAGGAGCCCCCGGCTGTGGCAGGGGGCGAAGGAGGGGAAGACTGGCGTTGAGCGGCTTAAAGCTATCCATGATGTCTATATCGGCAGGGCTCTTGGGAATCTTGCGCCGGTAGGCACTTTAAAACTTGATTAAGCACAATAAAAAAAACGCTAAACTTTTGACAGATTGGTCAATGCTTCAGGCTATAATAAAAGATGTAATTCAAAATTATTCCTGCAAAGGTCAGGCGCATGGGTCAATTTCATATTTCGGCCACTCCTCGCCCCGCTGTTCCCCTCACTTGGGGAACCTCAGCGGTCAAGACGGCTACCCCTGAAACCCAGCCCCGCGCCACCCTGTTGGAGCGTATGAGCCGACGCCATACCGGCCACACCCTCGGCAATGACCAGGTGGAACTGGAGGTGGGTTATCAAAGCCCCGGCCCAGAAGTACTGACCCAAGCCACTGATCCGACGCTGGCTGAGACTTTACAAGCGGGCACTCGCAGTACGGCTCACCCCTTGGCGGAT
>DLGM01000098.1:0-11495 GCA_002482705.1 Cyanobacteria bacterium UBA7694 | reverse complement strand
TGATACTCAGCAATTGGAGGGCAAAGCGGTTACCCAACTGCCCGCTGCCGCCAGTGCGGGGCTCTATGCCGGGGTTGAAGTCAAAACCGGGGGCGTATCTTCGCGCGTTCAGGTCGAAACCTTGGGCGAGCACCCGCGTATTGGTGCAGGCGTGGCTCTGACTCCAGCACAGGGCCTGACGGTTGCCGTCAGCTACCAACATCCGGGCAGTGAGCATCAACCCCAGTCCCTGCGTATTGGAGCCGAACTGGCAGGCGGACAAAACACAGTCTTGGGCGTCAATATTTCACAACCCATTCAACCCCAAGCCAATCAAGAGGGCGCAGGTACTGCAGTGGGCATGTATCTGCAGGGAAAGTTTTAATAAGGTATCCGCCCACACATCTCAATGTCGCAAGGCTCGTAACCTGTAGTTAATATTATACGGAGACATCAATGGCTAAATTCGTATCGAATAAAAAAGAGTCCATCCGCCTCTTTGAAAACCCGGTACTTGAATACTTTTCACATATTCACCCCGCTACCCCAGTAGTGGTTTACCTTCCGGTCCTGCTCTTCTTTGGCTGGCTGGGCTTTCGTGATACCGGTCTTTTAGGCTTCTGGGGGTATGGGGCTGGTTTATTGCTCTGGACCATTCTCGAATACTCTTTACATCGCTGGATGTTTCATACCCAGTTTAAAGGCAAGCTTGGCCAACAATTCCACTTCATTCTGCATGGTGTCCATCACGACTATCCCCGTGATGACAGCCGTTTGGTCATGCCGCTCTTGTTCAGCGTTCCCCTGGCATTTTTAGTGTATGGTCTCTTTCAGCGGGTTTTTGGCCCCGGTGTTTGTAATTGGGCTTTTTCAGGGATTGTCACCGGATATGTCTGTTATGACACGCTGCATTACCTGACCCATATGCCTCCGTTTAAAAACCCGGTGATGCGCTTCTTGCGCGAATATCATCTGCGCCATCACTATGAAAATGGTGAAAAAGCCTTTGGGGTCACCAGCCCCCTGTGGGACTGGGCCTTTGGCACCTTGCCTACCCACATGACCCAGTCGGGCAAGGCTTTAAAACAAGCCAAACAGGCCCGAGGTGCCAAACTGCAAAAATCAGAGTCGCGTTCCACCGCCAGCATCAGCCACTGATTTTGAACCTTCTTTTAGATGCCCCCCTTTTACGGGGGGTATTTCTTTTGCCTATCTCCTATAAACTCTCACGATCAGATGTCTATAATGGGAATATCAAATTCCCCACTGATCAAGGAGCTACCCCCATGGGCGGAATTAACGTTAACAAACCCGTATTTGACACGATTAAAAGCGTATCCACTGGTTATGTGTATGGCCGTGATGAAGTTTCAGATGCTGACGTCAACAAAATCGAAGCCAAGATGGCTGCAGACGGTCTGATTGACGACGGTGAATCACAGGTATTAAACGCACTCAAGAACAAAACCTCTTTCACGGTCACCTCTGAAGGCCAAACCCTGAATGTCAGTAAAGATCTCATGGCGTTCACGCCTTCCGAAGTCGACTTCTTCCCCAAGAACACCCGTGTGGCTCAGTACTCCGATGACTCCATTCGTCGTGTGCCTGCCAATGTCCCTTATCAACAGGCCGATAGTGGTTACAAAACCGATGTCGCCGTGAATGGCAATGGCGATTGGAATAAGGCCAAGACGGCGTTCCTTGACATCAATAACTGGGAAAAAACCTCAGACAGTATGATGAGCGCCAGCTTTCAACTGACCGATGCCAGCGGTAAAGCGAAAACGGGGGCCGCCCAAGTGGGGGATCTGATTCGCATTAATATTCCGGGCCCCGGTATTAACGGCAAAGATGGTTACGATTGGGTCAAGATTGAAGCCATTCGCGACACGCCTAATGAAGTGCAGATTCAGGTGCGCCCCACCGATGTGGACGGGGACGGCTCTGCGGACCATTTCTTTACCGACAAGGCGACCAACACCTTTACCCTCACTAAAGGCGGCGAGAACCAGATTCAGTTCAAGGTCAATGGCCGCAATGAAGTCTCCAATGGCTCATTTTTCACGCCTGCCCAAAATTGGCTGGCGAACTCCAGTGGCGGCCAAGAAGGCCAGTGGGAAAACCTGGGTGCTGGGATTATGAAAGCGGCAAAATAAGCTACCTTTCCAACTTTCCAAAAGCCTCCGAAGTTCACTTCGGAGGCTTTTTTGATGGCTGCTGATTACAGTTTTCCGGTCACAAAAGCCAGTACCAAAGGCCCGAAGATAATCAAAAATATATTGGGGAAGATCAGCAAAATCATGGGGAAGAGCAGTTTAACCGGAGCCTTCTGCGCCATTTCCTGCGCTTTTTGCCAGCGTGCGTCGCGGGCGATTTCACTCTGCACTTTCAGGGTCTGACTCAGGTTGCCCCCAATTTGTTCGGCCTGGGCCAAAGCGACCACAAACGAGGTGATCTCTTTCATTTCAATGCGTTTGGCCATATCGCGCAGAGCCACTACGCGGGGTTTGCCAACCTTGATTTCTTTGGTGGTTTTGGCAAACTCCTCCCGCAGAGGGCCTGCCTGGCCTTTGTCGGTGAGCAGTTTTAACGAAGCATCAAGACCCATCCCGGCTTCTAGGCAGATGGTGAGCAGATCGACAAAGTCGGGAAAAGCGCGGAACATCTCGCGGCGGCGGCTTTCAATCCGGCTATTAAGACGGACTATCGGATAATAATAACCCAAGGCAATCAGAACCGGCAGGCCATAGAGCACCATATCGAGGGGATAGCGCAAAATAATCGGATTCAGCACCAAAAAGGCAATGGGTAGACCGATCATGAATAATAATTGCTGAACGGCATGTTGTTCGGTGGTGACGTCATACAGCCCGGCATGATCTAATTTTTTACGGATGACGCCGCGCAGATTATCAGGCAATAAGCGCGCCGCAAACGGAGCCAAGCGCGACTGGCTGTCTTGGGCAAATTGCCCCAGGGCCTTGGCGCGAATTTGCATATCGCGCTGCTCTTGTTCGAGGGAGGCCTTGCGGGCCTTTATATACTGTAATCGTGAGGACGCTTCCTCTTTTGATTGCGGCTTGGCAAAGGCCAAGACAATCAGGAGAACCGCTACAAAAAAGAGGGCAAAGATCAGATAGGTCATATATCGATATCTACAATTTTTCGAATCACGACAATGCCAATGGTAATGGTGGTGGCGCTGACGGCCATCATGCCCCAGCCCAAGGGTTCGGTCAGCACCAATCCCATCCGCTGGGGGTTAATGAAGTACAGCACCACGCCCATAAAAATGGGCAGGCCGCTGAGTACATACGAACCCAATCGCCCCTGGGCAGTCAGGGCCCGAATTTGGCCCTGAATCTTTTGGCGCTGGCGAATGGTGCTCGCCAGCATATTGAGAATATAAGACAGATCGCCCCCGGTTTGGCGCTGGATATTGATGGCGGTGACAAAGATATCCAGATCCGGGCTCCCCATCCGCCGCGCCCAATCTTCGAGCACCGTATCAAGGGGGGCACCGACCTTGGTGGCCTGCAAAACCTGATACACCTCGTAGGCAATCGGGTCATCCATTTCTTTGACGACAATTTCCAGCCCCTGAAACAGGCTCAAGCCCGAACGGACAGCATTGCCAATCAGGGCTGCAGCGTCAGCAAACTGCTCTTTGAAGCGCTGCTGGCGGCGTTTGTGCTGTTCCGCTACATAACGGCGCGTCAGCCAAAAGCCAATATAACCAAACAGGGCCCCGACCGCCAATTTGGTGGTCGGGTCTGGGCCGGTAATAATCCCCACCCCAAACAGCACCAGCACAATACCGAGCTGGAACGCCATAAACTGGGTGGGGGTAAAGGGCAACTGCAGGAGCTCAAACTCTTGTTTGAGCTTCACTGCATATTTGCCTGTTAGGCCGTCCAACACGCCTTCGGCCCGTTTTGAAAACATCAGCAGCACCATCATGACGCTGACAAAGATCGCGACGGTAATGCCGATCGGCAGGAGCTGAACGAAGATATTGCCCATTTAGCTGTTGTGCCCGGCAATCAGTTGGAGCACATAGTCCTTATAGTGGCTCATCTGCGTTTGGCAGAACTCGGCACTTTTCCCCTGAGTGTACACATGCACCTTGGGGTAGGTTGGATCCGGCAGAATCAGGCTCCAGCCCTCATCACTAAAGATCTTGATCCCGTCGAGGGTGGAAACATTTTGATTGCCAAAACGCTCCAGCATGACCCGCATCAACATCCCCTTGGCGGTGGTTGGGCAGGTTAACTGCTCGTGTTGTAAATGGATTGGGGGCAATCCTGCGATGATCTCCGAAAGCTTGGGTTCATCCATGGCCAGCAGCATCGCGAGGGCTGCGGTGGCATGCATACCGTCAAAACCACCATGGAACTGCGGGAAGATGAACTGGCCCCCATAACCGGCAAAGATCACATCCGGCTGTTGCGCTGCCTCCATGAGTGAGCGGGTGGTGGCCTTGGAGCGAATCACCTCACCCCCATGCTGGGCGGCAATCTCTTCGATCACGCTGGGAGCCATGACGGGGACCGCCACCTTTTTACCAGGGTATTTATGCAACAACAGTTGCACAAACGCAGCCAATAACATGTCGGAACCAACCAGTTCACCCCGATCATCAATGATCGACACGCGCTCACCGTTGGCGTCAATGCGCGCTCCAAAATCGGCCTTGAGCGCCCGTACGACATTGGCGGTTTGGTTCTGTAATTCTTCCGGGTTGCGCAGGGGGCCTTCACTGACATGTGAGTTCAGCACAATTGTATCGGCCCCTAACCGGCCCATCAGGGTGGGCAAGATGACCTGGCTGGCCTGGAACATATAGTCGAGTACCATCTTAAAGGGGCGCGTCCGCTCGTAACTGGCTAAATTGCGCAGGAAGCCCTCTTGGTATTTTTCCAGAATCCGCGAAGGATACTGAATCTCACCCAGTTCGACAATGCGGGCACGGCGGAAGTCTTCCTTATAATAGGTCGACTCAATTTTTTTCTCCATTTGGGCAGAGATATTCAGGCCATGGGAGTCTAAGAATTCAATGCTGATTTTTTCGCGACTATTGTCCGGATCAATGCGAACGTGTACACCTCCAGCCACGTCCAGAGACGGGATTTGGGTGCGGGCAACCGGCAAAGAGGTGTATTCCAGATTTTGGATGTGGACGCCGACCGACAGAACGCCGGAGGCAAAAGCACGGCTGAACAGACGCGAGGCGGCAGATTGGTCCCGGCTCAGGGAAATGCTCTTGCCCATGCCAATCGTGGCTCCATAAGCCGCACCCATTTTGACCACCAATTCGGGGGTGATATCTGTATTGACCGTGCCCGAGATGCCCAGCTCGCCAAAGATGCTCTGTAAAGCGCCACTGCCCCAAATAATGCTTTCGGTGGCTACTGAATTGGGTTCGAGGTGTTTATTTGGCCAAATACGCACCTCCGGTTTGACCAGGGTCTTTTCGCCGAGAGTGCAATCGTCGCCAATCACAGCCCCTTCCAAGACCTGGGCCTCTTTGTGCACAATCACATTTTTGCCCAGGGTACAGCCGCGCAAGGAAGCACTGCGATCGATGTGGACCCCATTCCAAACAATTGGGCGCTTGAGGGTGGCATTTTGCCCCACCACAGCATTGTCGCCGAGCACGGTATTGGCGCTAATGCGTACATTCTTACCAATATACGAGTTGTGGCCAATGACAGCAGGGGCTTCGATGCTGACGGAGCTTTCCATGACCACGCCATCGCCGACCCAGATACCCGGTTCTTTTTCGGTGTAGGGCATATTGNNNTTGACCTGGACTTTACCAGCGAGGACGTCATAGTGGGCCTGACGGTAGGTGGTCAGGTTGCCAATGTCACACCAGTAACCTTCGGCCACATAACCGTACATGGGCAGATCTTTTTCAAGCAGCAGCGGAAACAGATCTTTGGAGAAGTCTTTCTCTTCGTTGGCGGGCAGTAGATCGAGCAGTTCCGGCTCAAGCACATAAATGCCGGTGTTGATGGTGTCGCTAAAGACTTCGCTGCTGGTGGGTTTTTCGAGGAAGCGCTGAATGCGTCCCTCTTCGTTGGTGATGACGACGCCATATTCGAGGGGGTTTTCGACCCGCGTCAGCACAATGGTGGCCAAGGCACCCTTTGATTTGTGGTAACGCACCGCTTCACTCAGGTCAAAGTCAGTGAGCGAGTCGCCGCTGATTACAATAAAGGTTTCCGTCAGCTCTTTTTGGATGTTTTTGACACAGCCCGCTGTTCCCAGGGGGCGCTCTTCTTCAAGGGCATAGTGGATATTTGCGCCGAGCTCTTCACCGTTGCGCAGGTAGTTCTGAATCAGTTGTGGCAGGTAATAGAGCGTGACATAAATGTCGTTAAAGTTGTGGCGTTGAAGGAGCTCAACAATGTGTTCAATAATCGGCTTATTAACAATCGGTACCATGGGTTTGGGTAGATCACAGGTGAGTGGACGCAGGCGCGTCCCGGATCCTCCGGCCATCAAGACAGCTTTCATTAGGTTCCAATCCCTTTCATTCGGTTGTGCTTGGTCTATGGTATCATTCCTGGAGTTGCTTATGAGTCATATTTATCTCTCAACCCCTATCGATTCGCAGCAGTGGCACCAAGAGTTAGATGCACTGTTGGGCCTTTCCGCCTTTTTTACCGAGGTTTGGGTGGCCCCTGAACAGCCGCGCGCGCTCATTACTACACAGGTTCACACTGCATTGTACTACCTTGTTGCTGAATATCAAGCGCCGGATACCCTGCGTGTGAGCCTGCACCCCAGCGAAGATCCGCCCCCGACCGAACAGGTTGCTCCGGCCCTGAATCTGCTGGCACGGCATTTTCTCAAGCGCCCAGGGGCTCGGGTCATCAACCACACCCTAGGACACCATGCTGATCTTTCCTAAAGACCTCTTTCACAACCCCGCTTTTTTAAGCGCCGGTTGGGACAGCTTCTTTCCTGCTGCCCAGCCCCTGAATCTCGAAATTGGCTGTGGTTACGGCCATTTTATCCAGTATATGGCCCAGCGTTTTCCCAACCAGAACTTTATTGGCCTCGATATTGTCAACAAAGTGCTACAGCGGGCGGCAAAACGCGTTGATGGACTGGCCAACGCCCATGTCTGCAAAGGAGACGCTGCGCTCGTCATTCAAGAGCTGGTGGCTGACGCTTCCCTGGCCAATTTGTATATTCTCTTTCCCGATCCCTGGTTCAAGGACCGCCACCAAGAGCGCCGGATTATGCGCGCTTCGACCCTGCCCCAGTTTGCGCGCAAGTTGCAACCCGGCGGCCACCTCCACTTTGTTTCAGACGATCCCCCTTATGCCGAAGCCGCGAAAGCCCTGCTCGATGCCTCCCCCTGGTTTGAGCCGGTACCCTTCCCAGAGATCGAAATCAAAACCAAATACGAAAAGAAATGGCTGGCACAGCACAAAGAAATTTGGCGCTTTTGTTATCGGCGTAAGCCCGAGGCTGATTTGCCTTCGCCCCAGCCTTGGCAACCCCAGGTCTTAGCGGCTGAACTGCCTTTAGAAGTCACGCCTGAGCTGCGCGCACGTTTACAGCGCTGGCAACTTCAGCTCTACCGTGAAGGAGACCGGGTAATCCGCTTTCGGGGTGCTTACCGCAATCTCAAAGCCGATCGCTGGCTGATTCGCCTGACTTTGGCCGAACCGGGTTTGATGTCTCACACCCTATTTGTTGAGCTCGATGGGGCCGGACAACTGCGTATCCCTGACACCTCTTATTTGCCACGGGTTTTGCACCGCCAGGATATCTTTGCACTGATGGGTCGCGCCATTGCTGCGCTGGTAGATGACGTGCCTCCGGAGCAAACCGAGACACACACGCCGGGTCGCCTGTAATCTGGTCAGGGGCCTTGCGACACTTAATCAGTGAGCAAAGCCCCTGATCACTTTATTCGTTCCAGACGCGATCGAGATTGTCAGCGTAAAAACGCAGGGCGCGGCTATAGGCTTGAATGCCAGGATCTTTGGAGGTATCCACCAGTACCTCTAGCAGGTGCTGCATGGCTGTATTGTGCTGCTTGAGATTGTACAGCGTAATGGCATAAAAGCTTTTTAAAACCGGGTTACCGGGAAAAAGCTGCAATCCCTTTTCAAAGGTCAGCTGCGACTTTTGATACTCTCCCAGGGCGCGGTAGGTGCTGCCCAAACCCAGCAGGGCACCTTCTAAGTTTTCACCCTCTAGGCCCAGCCCCAGGGCTTTTTCATAATATTCAACGGCTTCTCGCTCGCGCCCGAGGATGTCGAGGCTCCAGGCACACTGATACTGAATTTCCGCTTCATCTGGATGCGCTTCAGCTAAATTTTTAAACAGGGCATGGGAAGCATCCAATTGGCCTGCTTGGCGCAATTCAAATGCTTTTTCAAGGGCATCTAACATATGATTTTCCTTTGCTTCCGGCCCGAGCGGTGATGCTGTTAACTCTTCTTTATTGAAGGGCACAGTACAAAACAACGGGCTGTGTTACAGCATGCCACACAATTCAAAAAATGGCCGCTGAGGAACTATTCCCAAAATCCCTACGTCGGAATAAGTTACAGCTTATTTTTTGAGTTAGGTTTTTCCAAGGAGTTCTTCATGCGCCATCGCTCAGCTTTCCGGGGGCTATCTCTGATTTTCACCCTTTCTGCCTGTACCACTCCCGGCCCGATCACCCAACAAACAGCCAATATTACCGTTGTTGCCCCCACGGCTACGCCGCTGCCACCCGCCACAGCCCGTCAGACCATCAATGTTTTTAAAGCATTGGGGGGAGCCGGGTTAGATCCCACCATTGAAAGTTTTTGTAATAACCGTTCCTATGAAGGTGAGCAGGGTTATGCCGAGGGCGTTGAGCGGGAATACCGGGCCATGGTGGCTCGCTACCTTGAGATCGGGGGAAGTGCTTCACCACAGCCCGGAAGCGAACGCCCAACCGATGGCCCAACCCCCTTTCCATCCGCCCAACCCTCTAGTGCTGGAACACCTCAGCCGCTGCCGAGTGCCACCAGCGACATTTCCGTAGTCGAAACGACAACCTTTAATGGCAAAGTTTATGATGAAACAGGGGCTCCATTAGATGGCGTAACTGTAAGAGCCGTTTCGCTTAACAGTTCTGTTCCCTTCGAGGCCAGTACAACAACGGCAGGTGGGACGTACAGCTTTAACAATGCACCTTCAGGTGTGCAGATCATGATTGAAGTGTCACGCCCCGGTTTTACACCCCGAACCCGTGTGGAAGTCATTAAAAGTAATAAACAGGGGGATCCCAATGCCAATAAATATGACTTTGGCGGAGATGTCGGGGCAAACACTGCGCTCAGTGATCTGCCAGAAGTAGTGGCTGTACGCATGGAGAAACCGACAGAAGATAAGCCTTTAAAAAATATTACGCTTGATTTTAGTGAACCTGTTGATCGGGCGTCGGTAGAAACCACTCTCGGCCTTTATGGAACTGACCAAGATGGCAATGCTGACCCAGGGCAAAGAGTGATTGGCGCTGATAATCTTCAGTTTGTTTGGAATGGCAGTGACACACAGGTTTTGGTGTATCTTCGTGAAGAAATTGATGTGGAAACAGCTCAAACACTTAATTTAGCGTTTTTAGACAATGGTGGAGCGCTGCGTGATAAAAGTGGGCTTGTAAACAGGGAAAATCAATTTAAAGTAGATGCAGGCAGTGCTAGAAACTCTTTACGCCTTGATCGCAGTTATGCGCCCTCAACTATTCCTACCTCCCTGCCAACACCCCAACCCACGCAGCAACCAGAGGTCCCCACTCCCACACCCGCACCCCAGTGGACTCCCTTGCCGCCTCCTGTGTCTGAGCAATCCCAATTCTATTTCTCTTATGACGACTCAGCCAGCACCGCCGGGGTCGAACTCACCAAACAGGCTCTCCTCAATAACCAGCGCCCCAACCCAGAGTGGTTGCGCCCCTGGGAGTTTTTAAATTATGAAACCTTTGATCGCACAGGCCAGCGCAGTACAGGGTTATTTAAAGTCTCCATGGGCATCACTGAGAAGCCCCACCCGCAAAACCCCCTTTTAAAAGTGTATGAACTGGGAGCACAGGTTTCGGCTCCCATGCGCTGCCGTGAAACCCGCAAACCACTGGTACTTACGATTTTAGTCGATGTATCAACTTCGATGAGCGAAGCGTCCCCCTTAAGTGACGAAAATGGCCCCCCTCCGGCCAAATTTGCGATTGTGAAACAGGGGCTTGAGCGCTTGCAAAGCCAGCTTCGTGAGGGTGATACCATCAACCTGATTCCTTTTTCTAACCGTCCGATACCTGCTTTACAGGCCCATGTTCTGAATGCCGATGACAAGGTGTATGCGGAAGCGGTCAAAGACATCGAGCTTTTGGGCGGAACCAATCTACAGGCCGCTTTAGAAGAGGGGTACCGCCAGGCCAAACAAACTTATCAACCGGATCACATGAACCGCTTGCTGCTGATTACAGATGCACATCCCACTGAAGGGGTGACCGACTTGCCGGGCCTACAACGTCTCGCGGCTGAATCCACGCAGCAGGGCATTTATTTATCGGCCCTCGGCGTTGGCCAAAATCATAACCACACGTTGTTAAATGAGTTGACCGAGTCCGGGCGGGGTGCCTATATGTCGGTGGTAACCCGCACCGATATGCTGGAAGCGGTACGCCATCGCTTTATTCCGCTGATGGAGGTTGCAGCTCGCAATGTGCGCTTTAAGCTTGAGCATCCTGGTTGGATGTACCATGGGGAATCGGCGGCTGAGCAGGTTTCCACCGTCATGCGTGAAGTCCAGCCGAGTAACTTCTCCTTTAATACGTCTCAGTATTTCTGGGAACAGTTCATGGCTAACGGCGATGCACCGTTAACCGGCAAGCCCCTGCGCCTGAGCATTAGTTATATTGATGCGACCACGAACCAGCAGCGGGTTGAGGTGTACGAGCAACCTTTTGAAACTGTGTTGGGCCAGGAGCGCACCAATATCCAAGCGGCCTATTGGGTGCATTTGTTTACACGTTTGGGTAAAGGGGAGATATCTGCGGAGGAAGCTCGGAGGGCTTTGGCGCAATAAACACAAGCATTTATTGCTTTGGGTTAAGAGGGGGCGTATCACATACGCCCCCTTCAAATTTGATGGGGCGAAAGAGGCGAACAGATGCCTGAGATAAGCCTATGCATGTTTTGTTTACAAATTGTATTTACATGTTTCTTTGTATGTAATGTGATCCAGACCTCATTAGTGACGTATTGAGCCGCACAAAAATTGCGGATTTCTATTTTATATACAATTTGTAAACTTTTTTTGGAACAAAGAGTAACCAATGCCGTCTACCTAACTGTCAGACGATGACAAAACAAAATAAGAAAATGTGATTCAGGAAAAAGGAGACCCATGATTATGATGAACTTCAAGAAAGCTTCCAAGGTTCAAAAAGGGATGTTGATGGCTGCTACGTTCTCCGTACTGGTGGCCTGTGGCCCCAGCCCCGTACAGCCGCCGCA
>DLGM01000172.1 GCA_002482705.1 Cyanobacteria bacterium UBA7694 | reverse complement strand
GGCATCTAACCCCTACAACACCCATTCAAACAAAATTTAAACGGTGTTTAAACGGGGTTCTGACGACTAGGGCACTAGATATGCCTTGGTGATTTCCAAGATAGCTTTGTTATCGTCTTCTGAGGCCCCGATAAAGGGGCGGGCGGGAATATCGCCCCAGGGGATGGGAGAGCCACGACGGGTATTGCCGAATGCGCCGCGTTCTGCGCCGAAGTGCATGACACGGGACTGAATGGCATTGCTGCCCACCTGGACACTGCTGGCAGTAGCGCGGTGGTGGATTCCCCCCTTCAGATAGCCCCGGTCGATCAGGGGTTTGCTTCCGGCTTTCTTGCGGCGGCCAGCGGCGGAAATCTTCCCGGTTTTGGTGCGGTTACCTTTGTTGCGGCGCAGCATTTTGGCCAGGGTCGATTCTTTGTTTGCGGGCCACGCTTCGCCATTAGGGCCGACACTGTCATCAAAACGCTGACGGGTTGACTCGACCAGGTGCTGGCCAATTTTATCCATGGGCTTCTGCATGTTGCCCATTTTGCCCCGCAGTTCGTTCAGCGTTTGCAGCACCTGGCTATCGTCATATTTGATTTCCATCATCGATTTTTGGACCTCTAAATGTTAGAATCAGAGTGAAGCAGAAGATTACTGGGGCTCGTTTCGGACGTGAGGGACGGCGTTAAACGCACTACCGCTCCAGCCTTCTGCCTAATTTTTTACCTTACGCTCTGAAATCATGAGTGTCTTGGCGACCAGCATTTTGCGGCCAGTTGATATCTCCACTTCATAACGATATGTCCGGTTATCGACGGATTTAACAAATTCGATCACAGGAAGCTGTGACTTATCTGAAACCCCTTTAGCAATGATCTGATCGGGGTTGTTCAGTATTTCCGGCAATAATACATAATCATCAGGCTCTATTGGCTTTTGGGATTCCACTTTTTCCCCGCGCCCATTTGAGGGAATGCCATGACCGTTTTTGATATGCCCCACAGAGGACTGGCTAATTGTATAGTCAAACCCGCTCACATCTTGATCTTTAAATACAAGCAACTCCCGTGATTTTGACTTCTTCTTTTTGATGGGTTTTTCTTCAAACACCATCTGCTTAATCTGTGCAACGTGCTTTGACTCAACCATACCAAGGGTCACATATTGCTGTGTATTTCCACGCTTAGACAGAATACTCTCCGCAAACCGTTGTGCAGCAGCACCTGTAGATGGCAGAGAACGCAACCCACGCGCAAATTTATCTTGTACTGATTCCGGCAAGCCTGTCATGTACTGCTTACCCACGGTATATTGCCACTGCACGGTTTTGGCTGCCATAGTACGCACTGTATCGCTAACCGTATCACCCGGCATGTATCCCCACCCTTTATCTATGCCGGTGGGCTCGCCCGTGCGGGGATCAATGGTGATAGGCGGAGCAGAGCCCATGTAACCCTTGTAACGCTCGACATCTTGGGGGTTGTCCACCCCCAGCACCCGGCAGTTACAGCCCCAGCCATTGGGGGGGTAGTGGGTGCGCCACCAGGCGTCGTCAGCCGGTAATGTCAGGCCATTCCAAGCCAAATGCTGTTTGCGGGGATGGGCAGACCCTGAGTGTTTGTACATCCAGTGGCTGTAACCAGCCTCTCGCAGTTGAGCCAGTCTGCCCGCTGCATAGGATGTAGCCAGGTTGGTATGGTAAATCACTTGGGTGCGCCAGTTGAGTTCGCCCCGGTAGGCCCAGCCATTGCGGGCTGCAATCGATTTGAAGTCGCGGCGGAACTCATCCAGCGTTGTGCCCTGGGAAATCGCTTTGTCTACCGCAGCAGCCAGGTCGGCCAGCAGATCAGCATTGGCCGCACCGGCTACCATGAAGCCCGTATCATGGGCTGATTTTTGTACTTCGGTCCAGCTATCGGTGGGCACCAAGTTGCCCAGCTTTTGGCGAAAGAATGCGACTTGTTCATTAAACGGCTGGCGAAAGACGCCCTCCATGGACGGATCAGCCATTGATTGCATCCTCACGGGCATCATAACGACCGGCCAGCTCAGCCGCAGCAAACGCTGTGGCCATGACATTACCTAATTGCTCGATGGGTAGTTCAGCATAGGCAGACAGGAGGGCGTCACGCAGGGCGGGCAGGCTGGGTGCGGTTTCAACCAGGCGTTCAATGTGGCTCATGATTTCACGCCAAGCGGCATCGGCTTCGCTGCTCAGCGTGTCGGCCATAATTGACGGAGGACTGAGATAGTTGTCTTCCTCGGCCAGCTTTACAGGCTCGGCAAAGGCGGGCAGCCGAAAACCGATAGGTTTGTCCTGGGGCTCAGGCTGGGGCGCATCGGTGGGAGCGACGGGGGCCGGTGGGGCAATGGGCTCGTAATCGTCGCCATAGATTTTCTGGACTGCGGCAGGGGTGAGTTTAAAGCCCAGGCCGAACAGAATTTGGTCGCGCTCAGCGCGGGCCTTGAGGTCTTCGGCGTCTTCAAGATCGCGCCAGATTTGTGGGTACGCTGCGCCTGGCAGGTTGTAGTCGACCAGCCATTGCACCCAGGAGCCATTTGCTGTTTGGGAAATGAGGTCGGCGTCTGCCTTGACCAGATCTTGCCGCACGTCATAGTGAACCGTGGCCTGAGCATATGAGCTGCCGTCGTCGGTGGTCATGGTCTGGCCTAAAATGACCTTGGCAATCGCAGCATCCCAGTAGCCCATCCATTCGCTATAACCGGCATTACCGCCACGGGTAGCCTCCATCAGCCGGATATTTAAACCCGCAGGCATGATCAGCCCGCTGTCAGACACAACGGCCTGCACAGCGTTTAACAGCTTGTCTTGTTCACTTTTTGGTGTGCCGCTGGGAAACTCACCTACCACTGTGGGCATCCCGAATTTTTCAAGCATAGTCGCCCAGAAACGGGCTCCGTTGCGCTTAAACCAGACTGGCCACCACAGCGCCTGGCCCAGGCCGATGCCGTGGGGTTCATCATCATGGAATGCGCCAATGCTGGCAATCCAGAATTTACGGGCGGGCAGGCTTTCACCGTTGGGGTTGCCGAAGGTCAGCAGTTTGAGTTCATTCTCAGGGGAAAACACAAAGCGGCGCGGGTGACGGGCTCGAATATCGCATACCATCACCTGTCCTTGGCTTACCTTCC
>DLGM01000379.1 GCA_002482705.1 Cyanobacteria bacterium UBA7694 | reverse complement strand
CAGGGCAATCATCCAGTGTAAAAAAGCGCCGCCCCAAATCGAGCGGTTTTTAAGTGCCAGATAATTGAGTAAAAACCCAGCTACAATGGCTCCCAGGGCTTCACCCATGGGTTTTTGAAAGTGAATCATGCAATAGGGGACCATTCCCACCAATAAGGCATGAACCCCAAAGGTCGGGCGCAAACCAAACAATAAAAAACCACGGAAGAAAAACTCAACGGCCACAAATTGCAGGGCATAAGCAGCTTGCCAAATGACAAAACCAGCCAGCGAAGCAGAGACATAACTATAAAAGGGATATGTTTGTTGAAAATAAGGAGTCCGGGCCGCCATAATCACCAAAGGCAACATGCCCGCCAACACCAACACATAAAAATGCCAGTGGCGGTGTAAGCTCCCCCAACCCAATCCATAATCCCGCAAGCGCTGGCGAAAAGCCAGCTTGACCACCAGCGCCGGAATCACTAAGTACAAACCGGCAATCAGCAAGCACCATCCCACCGACTCGGCCATTTCAAGCTGAACGCCCGTCAACCCATAAGGCGTCAGCAGCTTGCGCAATAGCGTGCGATTCCCCCAGTAATACTGAAGGGTCAATAAAACCGCACTGAGTGCCAGCACCAGCGTACTGGGCTGCCACAACTGGGCGCGTAAATAAGCCCCATCCGCACGATAGGTGGTATCACTGCGAATCGGTTCGTGCTCACTCACAACGCAAAAGCTCAGCTTCCAAAACAATTTCTTGAGCCGCACAGCCTTCAGCGGCAAACAGGCCACGGCGCTCAGAGAGTAAGACCACCACATTGGCCCCCTTGCTCTGACCCTGACGCAATAAATGGCGGCGGGCTAACCCCTCATTACCGGGAGCCCCCCGCGAAAGGACGTCACAGCCAAAACCATCGCTGACACTGACCTTATCCAGCACTTGGCAACTGCGGTCAACGGGCCGCTCCCGCAACAGGGCAGGCAGAACATCTGTACGGGGTTTGTGTGCCGCACAGCCCATGAGCAATCCCAGAAACACCAGCAGAGAAATCTTCATGAGCGCTATTGTACCACCAAAAAAGAGCTTTGGCCCGGCATCAGCCGGGCCAAACACATGGACAGCGTTTACGATTCAATCACCGCTTCTTCAGGGTTCCAGAGGGCGCGCACTTGCTCAACCGCAGAGCGAATGTCTTGAGCCGCCTCAATGTCGCGCTCAATAAACTGTAAACCCTGCACTAACCAACCCGCCAACTCTGGCTGGAAAAGTCGGTAAAAGACGCGGCGACCTTCGCGACGTTCAGCCACTAAACGATGGGAGCGCATCAGCGCCAAGTGCTGGGAGACACGGGCATGACTGATACCGAGCACACTTTCTAAGAAGTTGACGTCGCGCTCCTGATTGCGAAGCTCCTCCACAATACGGATGCGATGGGGGTGGGAGAGCACGCCCAAAAATTTTGCTAATTCTTTGGTCACGACGGATCTAGCTGGCATGGATCAGTATCCTTTTGATCTATTAACACATAGCGATGTATTTACAAATGATTATAACGAAAAATAGTTCGCACTACCAGAGAAAAGCGTAAATTTTTCGGCTATGATAAAAACTGGAGGTCATTCCATGGAGATACAAAGCCAAGCACTCAAGGGATTAACCCAGGCTCAGCAACAACTGGCGACATCTGCCGAGCGCCTCACAGGGCCTCTGGATGCCGTCAATCTGGCTCAGGAGGCGCTGGTACAAAAGATGGCCCTGCGCGTCACCGAAGCCAATATTGCGGTGCTAAAAACCGAAGATGCACTGCTCGACAGCCTGTTTGATCAACACGCCTAAATTATTCCCAACTCAACTGAATTTTGGGGGTATGCAACGCTTTACCTAAGCTCTGCTTAAAACGCTGGTAGCGCTGCTGCTCCGTATCCTGGCTGGCAAACTGCTGAAAGTGTTGGGGCCGGTAGGTGATCCATTTGCCCTTGCCCTCGCCCTTGTGGGCAGCAGTAAAGGGATGGCTTTTAGGCAAAATCATAAACAGAGCGTGGGTGGCTTGCAGGTCCATCCAGTCGGCGCTCACAAATTCAGCGTTAACATAATAGGTGGTGAGGTCCCCGGCCAACGCCATACGATAGGGAAAGCGACGATAGAGCGCCCGTGCGGTTTTTTCAAGCCAAGCCTGTAAAGGTACATTGTCACTCAAACTGTCGGCAAAACCATGGGCGCTGAGGTGCAGCAGGGTGGGCACCTGCCATCCGGGGGGATACCCCAAGGTTTCAGCCTCAAAACGGGTGTACATTCCCGAGCTCAGACCTTCTCCCAAATGCAATTGCCCTTCAGCAGCACGGGGAATCGTCCGAAACTGCATCAGTGTGCGCTCCGGCCCCTGAACTTCTGGCAGAGCCCAGATGGCGCGGTATAAGGTTTCCAGTTGGGCATCCGTAACTTGGTCCCCCAAATCGAGCATCAGCCCATAACTGCCGTGAATGCCTGCCATTAAGCGCCTGCCAAGGCTTGACGCAAATGCCCTTGGGCGGCAGCCAAAGCTGCGCGCGCAGCTTCCGGCTCAAGACCCCGCAACTGCATGAGCAGGGCCGTTTTGACTTCCCCTTGCGCCCGAGCTAAAACTTCCGTTGCCACTTCAGAGGAGACTCCAGTCAGTTGACAGACAATGCGCTCCGCCCGCTTTTGTAACTTCTGGTTGCTAATGTGCATATCCACCATTAAATTGTCATACACCTTCCCCAGTTGCACCATGGTCACGGTACTGATCATATTGAGCACCAACTTGGTGGCAGTTCCGGATTTGAGACGCGTTGAACCAGAAAGGACCTCAGGGCCCACCGGCAAGACAATAAACTCATCCACGGCCTGATCATCCCGGGGAATGGGGTTACAGGCAATCAGAGCCGTTTGTGCACCCTGCTGTTTGGCATGACGCAAACCTGCCCGTACATAAGGCGTGGTACCGCTGGCAGCAATCCCAACCACCATATCCAAAGGCCCCACACCCAGTCGATCCAAATCAGCGATTGCACCGGTTTCACTGTCTTCAGCACCTTCCACAGCTTTGCCCACAGCGGCTTCACCACCAGCAATCAGGGCCTGCACCAATTCGGGAGGGGCACTAAAGGTGGGCGGACACTCCACCGCATCCAAGATGCCCAGACGCCCGCTGGTACCAGCGCCGATATAAATCAAGCGGCCGCCCTGTTTCAAGCTCACTGCGGTGCGTTCAATGGTGGCCACAATATCGGGCTGGGCCTGCTCAATGGCCCGCAAAACGGCGTAGTCTTCCTGGTGCATGCGCTGCACCACTTCCGCAACCGAAAGGGTATCTAAATTGCGGGTCTGGGGATTTTGCTGCTCTGTCAGCGGAAGCTGCTGGTTTTCAGTCGATGTATTCACAAATTCGCGTTTCCTAGTCGTTTTACTCCGAAGGCAAAGGGTCGCTCCAGAGTCAGTTTGTCGAGTATGATGAAAAAGGTATTGGCTTTAAGGACCAAGCGTAAACCTGCTATATTATACCTGTCCGCGCTGGCCCGCGACTGCCCTTCACAGGCCCCAAGCCCTCGGCACTCAAAACCAACACCTAGCCCGAGGCCTATTAAAAAGTATAATGAGGTAAATCGCTTGAATAAAAGCTTAAAAAACGCAGGCTTCTATATCTTGCTGATTTTGCTCGCAATCGTCTTCATCAGCACTTTTTACCGCCAAAACACCCGCGAACAGAGCAAGAGCTACACTGAGTTTTTACAGCTCGTTGACACAGAGCGGATTGAAACAGCGGTTCTGAAAGGGCAGACCATTGTTGCTAAGCAAAAAGATGGAAGCACCGTCAAGGTCTATGTCCCCAATAACGACCCCCAAATGATCCCCAATTTGAAAGAAAAAGGCGTCAATATCTACGTTGAGCAGCCTGCCGAATCCAACTGGTGGATTTCTTTCTTCTCCCCTACCCTGTTCCTGCTCGTCATTATCGTGGCCTTCTGGATCTTTATGATCCGCCAAGCCCAAAGCGGTAGCAGTCAGGCCATGTCTTTTGGCAAAAGCAAAGCCAAAATGCTGGTTGACAACAAACCCAAGGTCACCTTTGATGACGTGGCCGGGGCCGACGAAGCCAAAACCGAACTGGAAGAAATTGTCGACTTCTTAAAGTCGCCGGACAAATACCAAGCCCTGGGGGCTAAAATCCCCAAAGGCGTCTTGCTGGTGGGCCCGCCTGGTACCGGTAAAACCTTGCTGGCCAAAGCCGTTGCTGGTGAAGCCTCCGTGCCTTTTTTCAGCATCAGTGGTTCC
>DLGM01000270.1 GCA_002482705.1 Cyanobacteria bacterium UBA7694 | reverse complement strand
AAAGACTTGGGTTCACAAGCGCTGGATGAAATGACGGCTTTGGCCAAGACCACGTCCAAATATGCCCAGCAGGCCTTCAGTTATATCAAGGAGCAGGCTCTGGCCGGGGCCCAAAAAGCCTTTGATGCCCTCCAATCTTTAGGTGAAAAGGGTCTGACTGCGCTCAAAGACATTGCCACTCGGGGCGGGCAGTTGGCCTCCAAAGCCCTGGATTCCCTGCAAAAAATGGGAGCCAAGGGGCTGACAGCCCTCAAAGATCTGGCCTTGGCTGGGGGGGCCATTGCCAGTCAGGCCCTGGATAAACTCAAGGGCATGGGTGAAAAGGGCATTCAGGCAATTAAAGACTTGGCACTCAGCGGCAAGGCGATTGCCGGGGCCGCCTTTAACGAACTCAAAGCGATGGGTAAAGCGGCGATTGGGGCCCTTCGTGAGGTTGGTCTGAAAGTGAAAGATATGGCTGGTCCTGCCATTGAAGCATTAAAAGACATGGGCTTAGCAGCCGAAAATGCCATTCGTGATATCGCCTCTCAGGTACAGGGAGTCGCTGAAGACGCCATTCGTTACCTCAAAGGGATGGGCAAAGATGCGGTCGACAGCATTGAGGCAATTGCCAAAAAGTATGGCAATGATATTAAGGCCGTGGCTGTCAAAGCGCTCAATCAAATGCAGGGTGCGACTAAGGCCATTGAAGGGCTGGTTTCGGATATGTGGAAATCTGGCCAGCAAGGCTTTGCGACGCTCATGGATCTGGCCGGAGACGTGGGCGCTGTGGCGAGCCAAGTGAAGAATCTGGTGGTTTCCAAGCTTAGTGCGGGCTGGGAGCAGAGTAAATTTGACGTCGGCTTAGATTTTTGGAATGCGGACATCGATCTTGGCCCGCTGAAAAGAGAGGTTGGCCAACTCATTGATATGGCCACCAGTGCCGGTGGCGAGGCTCTCACCCAAATGAAAGCCTGGATTAAAGACCACCTGATCAATACCTTGGGCATCCCTGCCCGCGTGGTGAACACCATTTTGTAGTCTGTCATGGGTTAAACTGGGCGCATCTTTTTTAAATGAGGTGCGTCCATGCCAGAAGGTCCAGAAATTCACCGTGCGGCCGCTCAACTCGCCAAAGTCTTGGTAGGTGCGCCGCTGGAACGCGTATTTTTTGCTTTTCCTGCCCTCAAACCCTATGAGCCCCAGCTTCAGACGCAAAAAGTGCTTCAGGTACAGGCTCGGGGCAAGGCGATGCTGATCCATTTTGAGCAGGGGCTGACCATTTATAGCCACAACCAGCTCTATGGGGTATGGAAGGTGGTCAAAGCTGGCGGTGAGCCAGTGACTGCTCGTCAGCTGCGTTTAGGCCTGTATACGCCTAAAAAATCTGCGCTGTTGTACAGTGCCTCAGATATCGCCGTTTTAGATCCCTTGGGGCTGGAGCAGCACCCGTATTTAACCCGTTTGGGGCCGGACGTGGTCGACCCGGAAACGTCCTTGGAAACGGTTTTGGCGCGCTATCAAGACAAGGCTTGGCAGCGTAAACGCCTGATTTCGTTACTGCTTGATCAGCATTTTTTGGGGGGATTGGGCAACTATTTGCGCAGCGAAATTTTATTTGTCGCGGGTGTCCCCCCTACCTATCGTCCAATCGATTGTTCGCCCAAGCAGTGTCAGCGTTTGGCTGAGGCTTCACTGCATCTCCCGCGCCAGTCGTTTGCCACCGCTGGCATTACCAATGATCTAGAGCGGGTGGAGAAGCTTAAAGCGGTGGGTATTTCACGTACACATTACCGCTTTTATGTCTTTGACCGGGCAGGCGAACCCTGTTATACCTGTGGCACCTTGATTGTACGCATCGAAGCCGGGGGGCGACGCCTGTATTATTGTCCTCACTGTCAGGCGCATTAACGCGATGTTAATCTTGAGAATCCTCTGAACTTAATAAACGGGCTTTTTAAAGGGCTCTATGCTAGCATGAGTGTAGGTTTGCCCTGCTTCATGATATTTAACTTAAAAATAGCGACTGTTTAAGAAACAATCAAGCCGGGTATGTCTATAAGAGATTCAGAGGCCAGCAGTCGCCTCACTAACGGAGGATACACACAATGGGTAACATGAACGTCTCGGGTGGTGCCAGCAACTTCACCGTCAACGGCGTCAACACTGGAGTCAAGAACATCCGCGAACTCCAAGAAGGCGTCACCCTCGAGCAAATCCAGCAAGCCATTGATGGCGATGGCTACGATTCCATGGTCTTTGAACAAGACGGAAAAGCTTATATCGCCTACGGCGACAACATGAATTTCAGCGGTCTCGAAAAGCTCGGCCCGGGCGACAAAATCAACGCCAACCTCAATGGCCGCACCGTCAATCTGGTTTTATTTGAAAACGAAGTCAACTCCGCCTCAGAAGGCGTCGGTCAAGCTTGGGATTATGCCAAGAAAATCGGTACTGGCGCTGGTAAATATGCCGCTAACAATGGCCTTGAAATTGTCGGTGCTGGTATGACTCTCGGTATGTTTGCCCGTCTCGGTGGCGCAAAAGTTGCCAGTACTGCAGGCCAAAGCTTTGGCAGCAAACTGGGTACCTGGGCCTTTGGTCCTGCCAAAGAATTGACCGGCCAAGCCGCCAAGGGTTTTGGCAAAGCCGCTAAATGGGGCGCAATTGTTGTGGGTGGCGCTGCTGTTTTGGGTACCGCTGGGATGGCCATCTACGGCGCTTCCCGTGGCCAAGACGACAAAGGCATCAAGTCGATCACCAAATAAATCTCTCCTCTCCTCCGGGGAGGGCTCGCTCAGAGGGCGGGAGCTGCA
>DLGM01000394.1:1503-3550 GCA_002482705.1 Cyanobacteria bacterium UBA7694 | reverse complement strand
CGGCTGCCCCTGATAGGGCACCAGGGGTTCAATCTCGGCTTTTAACACCCGTTTGAGCAGCTCAATTTGCCCGCTGGTACGAAATGCAGGCTGTAAAGTGACAAGTTCAAACAGAATCAGCCCCAAGGAAAACTGGTCACAGCGGCTGTCGAGGGTGTCGTTGCGCCCGGCAGCTTGCTGTGGCGACATATAGCGGGGTGTTCCCATCACTTGCCCGAGTTGGGTGCGTTCAATTTGCGGTTCGTGGGCATCGGAGTGGATCATCTGGATGACTTCAGGATCGACCTCGGCCTCGGGCTTGGCCATGATTTTGGCAATGCCCCAGTCCATGACATACACTTCGTTATAAGGCCCGACCATGATGTTTGCAGGTTTGAGGTCGCGATGGATAACGCCCTTGTTGTGGGCATAATGCATGGCGTCGCAGACCTTGAGAAAGTGCTCAATCAGGGTGCGGCGCTGATGGTCTTCATCGACTTTGCCGGTGCTGTCGAGTTGTTCACGGGCTTCCCCGATCAGGTCTTTAAAGGTTTTGCCCTGAATGAGCTTCATGGAATACCCAATGCTGCCGCCGGGGGTCGCTTCCAAGCTGTAAATCGGCACAATATTGGGATGGTCGAGCTGGGCGGTGATTTGCGCTTCGGTCAAAAAGCGTTGCAATACCTTGTGGTTGGCGGCCATATTGGTGTGAATCTTTTTAAAGGCGACCTTGCGTCGCAATTCCTGGTCGCGGGCCAATAAAATTTCGCCCATGGCTCCCTGACCGACGGTGCCAAGCATGTCGTAGCGCAAGGGGCGTTCTGAACCCGCTTCTTCCCCATCGGGGTTATGATAACTGCCCATCTCGCTGATCAGGGTCAGCTCAACATCTTGTGTGTTTTCTTCTGCCATGATTGACCTCATTACTGCCCAGCGATGTAATGCCCCCTTATTCTACACTTTTTTTGTAGGGGGTGCGTGCCGCGACCAAAGCGGAGTGATCGGGGTTCTGCTTAAGCGGCTTTGGATTGCCAACCCAAAGCGCATTTGATGTCCTCACGGGTGGGGCTGGCCAAAGGAGAGAGCAGCTCCCAGGCAAACCAGGGGCGACCTTTGGCTCGTGGGCGGTTGGCCCAGATCAGCTCCAATGAGCTGAGCCCAAAGGGATCATGGACGGTCAAGGCTCCTGGGCGATAGCTTTCAAGGGGGCGCGGGACTTCCCGTGCCTCTTTATGATCCCAGTAATAACGGACGACATCGTGGGCCAGGGATTGGGTGGCTGGGAAGCTGCGCCCGGCGGCGGGCATTAACCAAGCTTGGGCCTGAAGGATGGTGGCAAGCCCTGTTGGCTCGGTCGGAAGTTCAAAATGTTGGACGAGGAAGTGGCCGATTTCTTGGTAAAAAGCGTCCCATGCTCCGGCGGCGCGAAGGTGTTCACGCATGACCATGTGGGTATTCATCATATCGTGACTGGGAGAGTGGCGATCGTACAGGGTTGGCAACCATTTCCCCGTGCTCTTTTGAGCCTCATCACGCAGGGCTTCTAGGGCACTGATGGGATCCACGCCATGCTCCCACTCCAAATAGGAGAGCAGCAGATGAAACATGCCATAGGTATTGCTGCAGCGGTACAGGCGGGCCAAGTGTTCCATGCGATTGAGAGCGTTGGCACTCGCCGAGGCGGTAGATAAAATCAGGCCATTGTCGGCATGGGTAATCCCATGTTTTTGTTTATAGGCCGGGTCTGCCATTGGGCTATTGGGTAACACCATGGTGCGAAAAATTTGTACGTCGATGGCCTGGGGGAAAAAGTAGCGCAAATCTTCGCGGAATGAAGCTTCTGTCGCTTCTGGTAGGCCAATCATGATTTGGGTGCTTAAGGGCAACTGGCGGGCTTCAAAGACCCGGCGCAGGCGATCGTACTCCGAGAGCTTAATATTATTGCGGCGCACAGCTTTGAGGGTCGCTTCATCGCGGGTTTGCATCGAAATGATGCCTGTGCTCATCAGTTGGGCACCAATGAGCAGTTCGACAATTTCCAGCAAGCTGTCTTTGGTGTTTTTGGCAT
>DLGM01000394.1:826-1457 GCA_002482705.1 Cyanobacteria bacterium UBA7694 | reverse complement strand
ATACTGCTGCTTTACTTCACAGATATGGCGGGTGATTTCTACATCGCGGGGGAAAATGCCAAAATTGGCATCGGCCAGCCACAGTTCAGCGACCTGTTTTTGGGCCAGCCACGTGATTTCTGCTTTGCAGCGTTCGAGGTCGAAGGAGCGGATTTTTTGTAGGGTGGCTGAACCCCAGTCACAGTAGGTACAGCCATAGGGGCAGCCCCGGTTGGTTTCGATGGTTGCAGCTCCCCAGTGGGCCACCTGTGTAGGGCTGAACACCCCGGTGAGATAAGGGGATGGGAGTTGTCCCAGATCGCGCAAGCGCTCGCGGGGGGCTGTTTTACACAAATGGCCATCGCGTAAAAATAATAAACCGGGTACGGTGGCCGGATCGCCCCCCGCTGCCAGGGTCTTTAACAGGGCCACCAGGGTTTGCTCCCCTTCACCATAAACGCCAAAATCAATTGATGGGTGTTGCTGTAAATAGGCGGTAGCAGCTTCTGGATAAGCGGGGACATCGGGTCCCCCGTGAATCAAGAGGCTGTCAGGAGCATGGGTGCGTACCCAAGCGGAAATGGCATGATTGTGTTCGCTGGTCCACATATAGCTGGAAAATAGGCAGATGCCCGGCCCATGCTGGGCAATC
>DLGM01000394.1:610-792 GCA_002482705.1 Cyanobacteria bacterium UBA7694 | reverse complement strand
CAGGGTGGCCAATTGCGCTTCGTTTTCCGCCCAGTAGGGGTTCAGGTCAAAGCGGGCTGGATCGAGTTCTTGCTGGGCATAGGCGATCATCATGCCCAAAGCCAAGGGGGCCCACTGAGGAGCGGGATATACCCCATAGAGCGGAATGGGGCCCTCGCCCTGAAAGAGAGGATGAACCAACA
>DLGM01000394.1:0-601 GCA_002482705.1 Cyanobacteria bacterium UBA7694 | reverse complement strand
GCAAAGAAAAGACGTGGTACGGCTCTTGGCAGGGGTTGCCCATGGCCACATGGAGTTCGCGGCTGGCAGGTTTAATCAAGACCGAGCAGGTGGTTTCATAATATTCGCCATGGCGGCAGAGGGTATTGTCATTGCCTTCCGTGCGGTTGTGATCACGCATGTATCCCAGCAGATCTGATTCGTGGAAATGGACCTTGGTACCTGCCAATAATGACAGGCGATCAAAGCGGGCTTCACTCGACTCGCGGACGCGACGACCCGCTAGCTCAGGCACATTGCCCTTGGGGCTGTAATAGGCATTGACAGGAATATCCCGCTCTAGCATGGGGGGGATTTGGTAGTGATTGGTGGCTGCTAAGAGGTTGTTGCTGATGGGGCGACTGTGTACCACCCCCGAAGAAATCTCGACCAGGGACATGGCTCCCGATTCGTCAATAACGGTGAGAATGGCGCTTCCCGCTTGTTGGCCGCTCATAAAAAAGCGTACGGCTTCCTCGGCACTGTGGCAGGTGCGCAAAGCTTCCTGGACGCGTAGGGTGATGGGAATCCAGTGTTCGGGCTTGTCGCGGCCATAACCGTAGTTGTAGGTGATGGCGACCCC
>DLGM01000183.1:1487-4636 GCA_002482705.1 Cyanobacteria bacterium UBA7694 | reverse complement strand
TTTCAGAGGCCCAACCCCTGAATAGAGGGCGGTTCTTGTAGCGAAGGGGCACGGGGGCGCAATAACTTTTGCCAGCGCGAGTTCAGGGCCCGTACCACCACAGCCAAAACCACCAAAGCCGCCAACTGCCACGGCAATTGGGGCAAATCGTAGGTCAATAAGAACTGAATGGGAATGGTTTCATAATAAATAGCGGCATAAATGCCCCCGACCACGTGGATCCCCAACAGCGTTACCACGGTGGCCCACACATAACGCAATAAAGAGGGGTGGGGCTGGCGATTGCGACGTAACAAAGTATGAAAAATCAGGCAGGCAGGCACAAAGCTAAACAAATAACCGATCGTACTCTGCTGCAAATAGTCCCAGCCACCGCCGTAATAAAAGAGGGGAACGCCCCCAAGACCTAAGATCAAGTACAACAAGACCACTCCCAACGCACCGACCACATCCAGACACATCAAACAGGCAAAGAGAGCCACGAGTTGCAAATTGGTGCTATAAGTACCCAAGGTCAAAAAACCACTTTGTACCGACACCTGTGCCCCCGCTAACTGAGGCGGCAAAACAGCCACAAATGGCGCTTGCACGTGTACAAAAGTCAGTAACGTCAAGAGGCTGAGAAAAAAGGCCGTAACGCCCACGCGGAAAAGCAGCGCCATAGCAGCTCCAATCGGTGAATTGCACTCATTATACTGGAAAGCGTCAGTCGTTAACGAGGGTCACGCACAATTCCGAGATAACCCGCCGCTTGCCCCACAGCATCGGAGTAGGGTTGCAAGACGAGATAGGCTCCATCCCCTTCAGCAAGTGGAACCCGGCACACCTGCTGTAGCCCCTGTTCATGCCATAACCCCCAGGTCTGAGCTGGTTGGTTAGAGAAATTGTGCGGCTCTCCCAGCCCCACCCACTGAGCCAAGGCCTGATTGGCCCGCAATATGAGCCCTTGGGCATTGACCAAGACCGCCGGCGTGTTCATCGTTTCAAGCAACAAAACCAGGGCTGCCTGCTGATGCTGATAAGCGGTCTTGAGCAAGACCTGCTCAGTAATATCGATCAATACCGCCAGCGAACGAATGACGGCCCCCGAAGGATCATGTTCAGAGATAGCTGACAATAGCACATCGAGCGTGCCCCCGTCTTTGCGGATCAGTTGGTAATGAATGTTATGAACTTCTCCCTGAGCAAAAAAGGCTGGCAATACCACCTGATGGGCATATTTGCGCGACTCTTCGGTTAAAAAATCGGTGGAGCGACGCCCAATCACCTCATGGCGTTCATAACCGAGTTTTTCAAGCCAAGTATTACTGACGCTCAATAACCGGCCCTGAGGGTCTATTGAGTGCAACATCGCTGGCGTATGTTCATAGAGCAGGCGATAACGCTGTTCACCGGCTAAAGTGGCCAACTCCATCTGCTTGCGTTCGGTAATGTCTAGAATAATTGAATACAGATACTCACGTCCGTCTAAAAGCACCAGGGTGGAGTGGGTTTCAATCCAGCGGATGCTGCCATTGGCCATTTGGTGAGGAAAGGTGAAACGGCTTTCGCCCTGGGTACGCACCTTGTCCATGGCCTCCCGCACCTGTTCACGGGGGGCCTGATTGATGTCAAAAATGAACTTCTGCGCCAGCTCAGCACGCGTATACCCATAAAAATGATGGGCTGCCGGATTGCTGTAACAAACTTGTCCGGTTTCAGCATCTAAAACCAACATCACAGCCCGGTGTTGGTCGAGCAGCAATTCAAAGGATAAGCTGAGTGGAACAGCCACTTCAGTCACAGAAGAAGTGGCACGCGCAAGGTGCAGAGAGGTGTGTGGTTAAACAAAGTAGGTCCCCAGTAATACCAAATGGTAGCAGAATTATAACCGATGACAGAGAGACTTTAAAAGCACAAAAAGAGGATATAAAAAGACATTCTCAACACGAAGACTTTATTTTGTTCATGCATTCAATGACTTACATACCTTAACGTCTCTTAAGACTTAAGAAATCAGCTATAAGAGCACTGTACAACGGGTTATCCCCCTCGCGTTCAGGGGCTTTTCCCTCCCAAGGATTGCCACCAGGGGACAAATTCGCCAATCGCATCCGTCAGCGATTGGCGGGGCGTATACCCCAATAAGGTGCGGGCTTTGTCAATATTCAGCGTTTGAGTCTTGGCCAACATGCCCACACTGTAACAGGTGAGCGGAGGCTCACGAAAAGCCGGATCAAACCTAGCGGCAGCCTCCATCCCTTTGGCAACGGCAAAGGCCACAGCAAAAGGAATGCGACGGCGATTGAGGGTGAGACCCAAGTGCTGGAAAACCTGCTCTACCGTATCCCACAAATTGACCGGGTCCCCATTGGTAATATTATAGGCCTCGCCCAAAGCCGGGCCTTCGGCAGTTAAACCCAACAGCAGGGCATCTACCACATTGGCTACACTGGTCAAATCGACTCGGTTTTGCCCAGTGCCGATCACACGCAAACGGCCCTCTTGGTGGGCCCGAATCAGGCGTGGCATGATCACCGTATCCCCCCGGCCCACCAGGGCGCGAGGGCGAATCATAACCGTTTCCAAGCCCCGCAGCGAAGCCGCCCAGACCCGCTGCTCGGCCTCATATTTGGTGGCCGCATAGGCATTTACAAAGGTGGCCGGAAGGGGATCCGACTCACGCACATTGGCCCGGTCGCGGTATTCGACATACAAACTCGGTGTCGAAACATGTACCAAACGCGGAACCGTGTGTTGAAAACAGCCCAAAATGACGTTTTCCGTGCCCTGCACATTGGCTTGGTAAAAAGCTTCGTATTTACCCCACGGGGAAGACAGGCCTGCGGTGTGGATCACGGCCTCCATGCCTGGCAAAAGTGAGGCAACAAAGGCCTGATCCTCAATCGCACCGGGGATAAACTCAGCCCCCAAAGCCGTGAGAACTTGCCCCGCAGCCAGATTACGCCCCGTCGCACGGACCGAATGGCCCGCTTCACACAAACGTTCGACCAAACGGGTACCCAAAAATCCGGTGGCCCCGGTGACTAGGATCTTCATGCCGCTTCTCCGTTCCATTCAATATCGTGGGTGGTGGCTGCCAACAGACTCATGCGGGCCTTGCGAGCCACCCGGCCAAAATAACCAAAGCTGCGGAACTGGGCAATCGC
>DLGM01000183.1:0-1421 GCA_002482705.1 Cyanobacteria bacterium UBA7694 | reverse complement strand
AACATATCCCGCATCAGGAGTTGCAACTGTTGCCAACTGCGAATGCGCGGCAACATATACAACAGCATGGCCGCTCCAATCATGACCGGCGGATTCCCAACTCCACGAATCAGGGGTAAATCACGTTCCCAAAAGGCCCGAGCCAAATGGTCTTGGGCTGCAAACAGACAGGTGCCGCTGGTGGTGCGGGGATTGCATTCGATCGGATAATAGATACCGTCCCGGCAAATGAAGTCAAAAGAAATTTGGCCTGTATAATCGAGGCTTTCGACCAACTTGCTGACGATTTTTTCAATCGCAGGCACCTGCACGCCCTCAAAATAAAGGGTGGCTCCCAACCCCGCCGTATACCGACTGGGATAAACTGCATGGGCCAATAAACGGCCATTGCGAGCCACGCTGTACGAACAGTAAGCATCTCCCTGCAAATATTCCTGTAGCACCCAAGGCCGGGCCGGATCGGGCTGCGCCTTGGCCAGCGCTTCCTCAACCGGGCGGTTGATCAACACAAAATTGGAAAAACGGGAGAACTCCGGTTTTAATACATAGGTTTCCCGCTCGGCCAAAGCCATAGCCAGCTCAGCCGAAGAGGTGATCTGTTGCGTCGCAGGGGCAGGAATCTTAAGGGCCTTCAGCAACTGCATAAACTGATATTTGCTGTGCAAATTGGTGAGCACGTCAATGGTGGGGCAAAAGACCTCGCAGACTTGCTCCAATTGATGCTTCCAGCGAGCGATATAAAAGATCTCTTCGCAGGTGGGGATTAACATATCAATGTGCTCACGGCGGCAAATATCGCCCAAGGCCTGGATAAAGGCTTCCGTGGCTTGTGCCGGAGGAGGGACACGAAAATTCCCGGCACAATAACGTGACGCCCCGGCTAAATTATGGGGCAGGCTTTCAGCCACATACACCCGATGTCCGTCGCCATAGAGCAGGCGCAACAAAGCCAGGGTGGCGGGGCTACGTCCCCCCGTTAACAATAAACGACGTGGCGTATCCACTAATAAATAAACACCAGCCCACCAATCGAAAGACCAGCGGCGGTACCCAATAAACACACGCGGCTGCCGCGTTGAATACGTCCTTCGGCAATTGCATCGTGCAAGGCCATGGGAATCGAAGCGGCAATACAGTTGCCGTGAGTTTCGAGGTGAGACATGATTTGGTCTTCACGCAGGCGAAACAGGCGACGGGCCCGTTGGAGCGCAATTTTACTCGCCTGATGGGGAATGAGCAGATCAATTTCCGGCATCGTGAAACCGGTTGGGTCAAAGAGCTTGGGCAAAAAAGTGGGCAACTTGCGGAATGCCGTTTGTAAAACCGCAGGCCCATCCATATGAAAGGTATAGTCCTCGGGAGCAATCGGATCATGCAGCGGATGCAGCGCATTGCCTCCGCCTTTGACGCTGGTCAGCAGT
>DLGM01000446.1 GCA_002482705.1 Cyanobacteria bacterium UBA7694 | reverse complement strand
CCTGATTCAGGTACAGCCCCCGGCAGTCTGCGAAAGCAGCACTGTCATTCAGCTCCAGCGGCAGTATTTGGCCGACCTTTTGTCTCATGCCCACACAATGTCTTTTCAAGATATTCCTCCGTTTTATGAACAGGCCCATTTTTATTTGGCCTATCACGCAGAAAATGATCGGGAGCTGAACCAAGCCATTTCTGCCGTGCGCCGCCGAGCCATCCCCCCTACCACCCACCCTTTAGCTCCCCGCTTACCCGGAGAGCGCTTACGCATTGGCTGGATTTCATCCCATCTCTTTGATCATTCAGTCATGCACTGTTTTAAAGCCACCATCACCACCATGATTGCCAATCCCGATCTGGAAGTGGGTATCTTTAGCATTCAAGAAGGACAAGCTCAAGATTTAGGCGCAAACTACATTCAGCGCCACTGGCCCACTCCCCCCGCCCACCTTCAAACCTTTATTCATGAAACCCCTGAAAACATTGCCCTGAGTATTGCAGCCTGGCAACCCCACGTCATTATTTATCCTGAAATTGGCATGAATCCGCTCATGTCTCTGTTGGCAGAACACCGTCTTGCCGCTTTGCAATTGCTTTTGCCCGGCCATCCCATTACCAGCGGCATTCCCACCATTGATGCCTTTGTCTCCCAAGCGATTATGGAGCCCCCCGAGGCCCAAAACCATTACAGTGAAAAGTTAATTGCTTTGCCTGGTGTTGTTCATTATCAACGCCCGGCCTTTGACGGCCCTGCTTTTTCACGGGCTGAGTTAGGGCTTCCCGATCAAGCCGTTTATTTATGCCCCATGATGCCTTTTAAGCTACACCCCGACTTCGACCCGATCATTGCCGAAATCTTACGCCGCGACCCAGAAGGAACCTTTTGGCTTCCCCAACTCAATAAACCTTTTGAAACATTATTACACCAGCGCTTAAAAGCCCATCTTGGCCCTTTGGCCTCGCGCCTACACTTTTTCCGTTGGATGTCCCAGGCCCAGTTCTTAAGCCTGTTATGGCATGCTGAAGTGAGCCTCGACCCCACCCATTTTGGAGCCGGAAACACTGGGTATATTGCTGCGGGTGTCGGGGTTCCTCTGATCAGTTGGCCAGGGGCCTTTTTCCGCAACCGCGCCATGCTCGGTCTCTACCAACTGATGGGCTTCAGCGACTGCTTGGCCAATAACCAGGAAGAGTATCTCCAGTTGGCCTACCGCATGGCCCACGATGCCGAGTGGCGGGCTCAGATGCGGGCTGAAGTACAGACCCACAGCCACCGCATCTTTGAAATCGACACCTGGAATCAGGGGCTCGTAGATGTCTGCCGCCACCCTGAACGGTATGGTTTACAAGCACCCATCGCATAAAAAAAGACCCCAGCTAAAAAACGGGGGTCTTTTAAAACGGTTATTGTTTACCGAACGAGGTTGATAACCGTATCCAGGTTGGTTTGGTGCACCGAAATAACTTTACTGACGGCACTAAAGAATTTCTGGGCCAAGGACAACTCTGGAAGGGTTTGAGACAGAGAGCTGTTGGAGCTCTCCAAGGTCTGAGGTACCACGCGGGCCGCCCCCGCAGTCATGGCAGCCATGGTCGAGTCAACGGTGGATTCAAAGACCGTTGAGCCATAACGGCTGAAACGCAGGAAGTTCGGGGTATTGGTATTGAGAATGTCAGTTTCATCAAATACGTTGGTGATTACGCCGTTCATGACGACGCGACCATTGGGCTGGTCGAGAACCGCCCGCTGACCGGCAGCGTTACCCACCAGATACAAACCGGTACTGTGAACCAATTGCAGTTGGTTGCCGTTGGCCGTATCCACAATCACGTGGAACTCACCGTCACGGGTGTAATACTGAGGAGCGCCCCCAATTGTTGTTGAGAGAGCAAAGAAACCCCGTCCCTGGATGGCCAAGTGGGTGGGCTCTGTAGAAGAGACAATCGAACCCTGGGAGAAGTCGATCCCGGTTTGGTCAATTTGAATGGTGGTTTCAGGAAGCTGAATGCCGAGCAGTGGCCCGACTGGGTTGCGGACCGTTTCAGTCACGCCCCCGCGAAATTTGACTTTGCTGGCCTTATAGCCCGTGCGGCCTGCAGCATTGAGGTTAGAGTTAATGACAGCAATCCAGCTATCAACTGCTCTCAGGGAATAAAGTCCGTCGAATCCGAAATCTCCGCGGCCCATTTAGCCTCCACACGTCTTATCAGGTTTGGGAATGTTTTGTTACAGAAACGGCCAGTTAGATGCCGCTCACACTACCTCTCTATTATCCACTGACTTTAAAGGATACTCAAGTTCCCTTAATACAAAAAAAAGCCAAATTAAACATTTTTGCAAAAATTTAACATTTACTTAAAAGAAGCCATCTCCACCAGAACATCCCTGCCAAAATAAACAGCAGATGCAGGATTTAACGTAATCTTAGTTTTAGGTTACCCATACCTTATAGATAAGGACTTCAGTTTCCACCGTCGCTGGGGAATAATAAGAACAGCACCGCAGACACTAATTCGGAGGTCAGCATGAACTACAACGTTTCTTCCATGGGATCGATTCCCGCCGTCACCCCCCAGGTGACCCTCAAGGCTCCCTCTGCCTTGGGCGCTTCCCTCCCCATGGCCGCTCCCTCCCAGCCTGTGGTGCAAGGCGATGCTTTCCGTGCTTCTGTACAACCCACTTCTGCTT
>DLGM01000074.1 GCA_002482705.1 Cyanobacteria bacterium UBA7694 | reverse complement strand
ATGGATACTCTGTCGGAGAGCCTCGGTATCTCGTCTGGCCTTGGAAAGCATCAGGGCCGGGTTCTTGCGCACCTTGTCCTTGAGCATTTCGATCAGCATTTCGCCGACTTTGCTGCCCTTCGATAAGTGGGGATAGTTGTCTTTGACATAGTCGCCCACCGTTTTATCAATCGTTTGCTCTAACGCCGCACGGGCTTTGTCCCCTTCCGGGCCTTTGGCCTGGAGTTTTTCCTGGAATTGGATTTCCAGCTCTTGCACCGCCATTTTTTCGAGGGTAGGTTGTACTAAGTCGGGGTCAAGGGCTTGCAGTTTGAGCACGGCTGCCAAAACGGCTTCTTTGCGCTGTTCAGGGCTCTTAGACCGCATCTCGTCAGAAAATTCTTGGCTGAGCAGATGGTTGGCATAGTGGCGTGCCGTCTGTTTATAATCCTTGCCAAAGGTCTCTTTGAGGGCCTCTTGACGGGCGGCCTGAAACTGTCCCTTCACTTCCGGGTGTTGGGCCAAACGCCCCAATTCCTGCTTCATAAAATGCAGATTGCTCTCCACCACCCGCAGGGCATCCGGGTCATCAGCCAACGGCCCTTTGCCCGTCTGTTTATAAACGGCATAGTCATTGAGCAGCTTCGCCAAGCGGAAATAACGACCCGTTGGGCTTTCCGGGGGGGCTTTGGCCAACTTGTCCTTGAGCTTTTTCTGGTAGGTATCTGTCGCTGTCTTGACCTGGGCATCACTGACCTGGGCTGTGGGGCGCACCACTTCGGCATCACCGGCAATACGTGGCGTGCGCCCTGCCCCTTTGGTCGGTTGCGTGCGAATGATTTCTGGTTCCTCTCCCAAATCAATGACTTCTGGACTGGCAGAAGAAGCTTTGGATGACTTGACACGAATCACTTCTTCGCCCAAATCGATGACGGGAGAAGCCTTGGGGGGCTGAGAACGAATAACTTCAGGCTCTTCACCGAGATCGATCACTTCAGGCTCTGCACTGTGGCGCAAAAGCTGTACGCCCTGTGCCTGCCCCCGCAACCCCTGAACCGAAGTAGTGGGTCGATCTAAGGTTTCAGCCAAGACCCCCATCTGGTTCGGGGCCACCATCTGGGTCATCTTTTGTTTCATCGATTCCATCAGCCCACCCATGGGTTTATTGGCCACGCGCTGGGGTTGTGTCTCCTGACCGGCCAACTGGGCCAATTGATTGAGCTGCCCTCCCATCGAGCCACTTGACACACGGGGTGCATCAAGTTTGGGTTTGGCCGATTGGAAGGCCTGGGGATTGCGAATGCTCGGATTGGGCGTCACTTTGGGCGTTGTCACGGGCTGAATCGGCTTAGGTGCCGAAGGGTTGGGGCGGGCTTGAGCGAGTAAACTGAAATCCATAAAATCGTCCTTAGAGCTAAGACTGATTTCTTTAGCTTACCGGGAATTGCCCCACAGAGCGAAAGGCCCTGTCACAGGCCCACTGTGATCTTGCGCAAAACACCCTTAACCGTTCAGAGCGGTCGCTAAATATTGGCATAAAGCATCAGCAATATAGCTTTTGCCGGTTAAAAGCAAGGGTTCCTGGTTGGGGCGCACCAGCCAAGCCACTTGCTCTGAACCCTGTTCTTCGGCCCGGTTGGCTACCACCGCCTGAGAACCTTGCTGCAGCCGCTGCTGAGCAATGGCCATCAGAGCCTCGTGGGTCAAGTTTTGTTCAAACTTAAATGTCACCATGTGTAAGGCAGGGAATGCGGCCCGTACTTCCTGAATGACCTTGGGCAAAGGATGCAAAGACAAATCGAGCGCACCCCCACTGGCAATTTTACCGGGGTACACTTCTGACGGCCCATAATCGGCCACCGCCGCTGAAAAAATCCCGGCCCGGTAAGGCCGGGCACTCAAATGGGCATGGATCGTTTCGCGATAAGCTTGATAGCTTTCAATCACCGTATGGGGCAACCAAGCTGGAGGCATAAACGTCGTGGCCCCGTGAATCAGATGCACATCTGCCCCTGCCAAATACAGTTCGCGGGCAATGGCAAAGCCCAGTTGCCCGGTAAAGCGAGTGGTGATACGGCGAATGCTATCAATCGGTACCGGTGTTGGCCCCCCTGTAACCAGCACGGGCACCCCCTTGAGGGGTGAGGAGCTGAGAGCCCGGCATACGGCATGAGCAATCACTTCCGGGTCGGGCAAATTGTGTTTGCCATAAGCATCCCGCGGCGGAATCACCTCTACTCCCCAGGCCTGCAACTGGTGCACGCTCTCATCCAAAATTGGGTTATGCATGCTGCCATGCATGGTTGGGGCGACCAGAATCTGTGTTTTCCCCTGAGCCAAGCGCCCCAGCGCAGAAGCCAGCGTCGTGGTCAACAGGGTATCGGCAATGCCATAACGAAATTTATTCAGGGTATTGTAAGTGGCCGGAGCCACCACATAGGCATCAAACCCGTCACCACTGAGGTGCTCTGCTTGGGCACTGAGAGCCTTGACCACTGGGCGATTACAGCTCCAAGCCAGGGCTTCTTCAGCGACATAACGCAAACCTTCAGCAGATACAAACGCCGTGACTTCGGCTCCATACCGCCGTAGCTCGCGGGCCACCATCGGGGCCTTCATGGCCGCAATGCCCCCACACACCAGCAGGGCAATGTGTTTGCCCAAAAGCTGTTCCCCCAACCGGGGCAGATCATGATCATCCAAATCCGAAGGGGTGGGGGGCTGCATGGGCGGCTCCTATCATAAGAAGGGTTAGGGATATTTTAGCCTATGCCGCCCCCACCAGTCGTTAATGCATCACTTCATAACGCAATAGCTGCATCCCTTCGGCATACGATTTCTGCTCACGCAAACACAATTGCCGCAAAAGGGCGTGGGAACCAAACAGGGGAATACCCTGCCCATACACCACCGGATACAATTTGAGCAAGACTTCATCAATCAGGCCTTCGGCCCAAAGATAGCCAGCCAAACGCCCACCCCCACAGAGATAGATATCACCACCGGGCTGTGTCTTCAACTGTTGGACAAACGCAGCCCCCTGCGAGGAAACAAGCTCAAAACTCCCTGCCAACGGTTCATCAGGGGTAAAACCCAACCATTGCCGCCACATCGCCTGTACAGGCCCCTCCGCTGCTGGGCGTTGCTCGGGCAATGTCATCCGGGTTGAAAAGATACAATTACGCATGTGGGGATACACCGGCTGTCCCGGCTCCAAACCAGCCGCAAACGCAGCCGCATAGGTGTTATATCCCATTAATACCGTATCGTAGTCCCTCAGGCTGGCAAAATAATCCCCAAGGGCGGGTTCCTGGGGTAAAAAGCCACTGGCATCACCCTCCAGGCCCGAAATATAACCATCAATTGAAGTCGCTACATGGTAAATAACTTTTCGCATCATTCAAATCTCCACTGATTTAATTGGGGTCTAGAGATCAGCCCCTGGCGGTGAACGTGCGAAAAATGTCCCCCTAGGGGGAAAGAAAAAAATAAGAAACACGCATAAACTCCTGTAAACATCATCAGATAAGGGGTTTACAGGTTAATGATCATTGTCAGGCGTAGCCAGACTCCTTGTAGGGTGTTTCTGATGTTTATCCTAAAGGAATCGCGGCCGTTTGACAACCCCCATGTTACAATGGGGCCATGTTAAAACCTTGGATAGCCACTCTCCTCTTATGTTTAGGGGCCTGCGGCCCGACACCGGGCACCGGCCCCAAGCTTGTACGCGTTTATGGCGATCTGTTCAGTGCCCCAGAAAAACCGTTGGCGAATGCCCCGGTAGTGCTGACCCAAGTACTCAGCAATGGGGATCGCGACGTGCAGCAGGTGGTGAGCGACAGTGCCGGAAGATATACCTTTCGCCCGGTGCCTGCAGGCACCTACCGGGTCCGCTTCAGCCGCCAACGCGTTCAGTTAGCTTCCTCCGCTAGCAGCCTGAGCAGCACCCCACTTCCCCCGCTGGAAGACACTTTTGAGAGCCTGACCAGCCACGATTTTACCTTTGATGGTCAACAAGAGCGGGTCATTCAAGTTGCCCCCATGACTCCCGCCTGGAAAACCGCCTTACAGCGTACTGATAATACTTTCCAGTGGGCAGCGGCCCCCGATGCGGAAAGTTATCAGCTTGAGCTGCGCTGGAGCAGCGGCGAGCGTTTTTTTGAGAGCCCAGTGCTGAGTGGCCCGCCCTATACCTTGGCCAATGAGCCCACCGCCCCACAGGCAACAGCCCATTTAAAGGTGCAACTGAAAGCAAAGTATCAGCCGGGGCCCGCTTGGGGTTATAGTGAGGGGTTGGCCTTATAGGCTTGAGACCCATTCCGGCATTTCCGCGAATGGGCTTATCGGTCTCACTCGACCGCCCACTGCGCAGCCTCGAACAGGCATTTCTTCAAGAAGGCGGTTTGCGCAAGCCTATGAACCGCACCCGTTTACAGGCACGGCGCTATCAGCCTTAAGCCTTGCGCCACCAATAGGCATAAAACCCGCCAAATTCGCGCAGCAGCGACCACAGATCGCGCAATTCAAAATAGCGACTGTAACTGCTATACACCCGCGTGAAACCCGCCTTTTGAAAGGCCAATTTAGTGCGGGTCAGATGAAAGTAGCTCGACACCACAATCAAGGGTTCATCCGGCTTGAGCAAAGCCCGTGCATTCATGGCCGTATCCCAAGTGGTATTGCCCTCAAGATCAAGCAATACTGAAGCGCGCGGTACTCCCTGGGTGACCAAATACCGGGCCATCACCACCGCCTCCTCATGCCCT
>DLGM01000143.1 GCA_002482705.1 Cyanobacteria bacterium UBA7694 | reverse complement strand
CGGCAAGCCGTTGAACAAGCGTTAGGTGTATATGTTGTATCCGAGACTCTGGTTGAGCAAGCCGTTGTTATTCGCGATTCGATTTTAACCCAGGCCAGCGGTTATGTGAGTGGTTACAAGGTGCTCAGTGAAAGCAGCAGTGGGGGCATCTATCGGATTAAAATCGAGGCCACTGTGGGGGTTGAACCCTTGGTTGAACAACTGGGAAAAATGGGCCTGTTGCGCGACTGGACGGTCGCAGTGATTTTGGCTTCCCCTGGCGGCGAACAGGCATCCACGGAAGCGGCGCGTACGCAACTCAATGCTGAAATCCTGGCTCTGGGTTTTAAGGTCGCTGATGAAAATGCCTTGGTGCAGCTCAACGCCCCTGGCCTGATGGACAAAATCATGGCTGGCAACTACATGGCCGCCCTTCCAGTGTTGCGTGACCAGGGAGTAGATGTCCTGATTACCGGCAAAACCTATACCAAACCCTCGGAAATGGGAGCCATGGAAACCTATGGCGGAATTAAAACCATCTTCACGGAAGGGCGTATGGATGCCCGTGTGGTGCGGGTAGATACCGGTGAAATTTTAGCTGCCCGCTCGTTTAACGGGGTTGCGGGCGGTTCAACACAGGCAATTGCTGAGTCAAAAGCGATTGAAAAAGCAGCTCAAACCGCCGGGGGCTATTTTGCTAAACAAATTGCCAAACTGCCTGCGGCCACCTCTCAGAAGGTGCAGTTGGTGGTTACAGGTTTGGTCTTTAACCGTGAAAAAGCCTTCCGGGAAGCCCTGACCAAAATTCATGGCATCAAAAAAGTCAATCGCACCGTGTACCGCAATAACCAGGCCCAGTACGAAATTGATTACCAAGGTAAAGCGGATACCTTGGCCGAGTTGCTGTCTGAAGCCAAAGGCCTCAAAACCTTTGCTCTGAATATCCAGAGCGTAAGTGCCGGTAAAATTGAGGCCAAAGCCAAATAGTCCTTGAGCGTGTGCCTCAAGCAACGGGGTGATATTTTTGTGCGGCAATGTTAAATTTATTTAAAATTTACGCAAATGTTGCGCTCCATTTACGATAGAATAAACACAAGCCTATGAATATCTCTAACCCTTTACCCTCTTTACACCAAGCTCTGGCCAACGACCAAAAAATTGATGCCAAAGAGTGGACGCTGGTCCAAGCGGACATTCTCCAAGATGGCAAGATTTCTTCCCAAGAATCCCAGATGGTCACCGATGCCCTCACCCGTGGGCAGTTTGATCAGGATGTAGTGCCTTCGGTCATTTCCTGGATTGCTGAAGCCTTAAAGGCTCCAGCGGCTGTGTTAACGGGGGGGCCTGCGGTACCCACTGGGGATAGCTCCCCCACTGCTGCCGCTCAACCAGCAGCTCCAAAGGCAACCGTGGCTGCGCCCGTGGCACAAGCGGTAGAGCCAGCCAAGGTGTCTACCAGCCCCTGGAAAACGGAATATGCCATTCAGGGCAATCTCAATCACACCTCTGTCAGTAGCGGTTGGGAAGGGCAGTATGGCCAGGAAAAAACCGCTACCAAAATTGAGGGTTCTTTTCAAGCTGACGTCAACTATGATGGTAAGCGCAATACGTGGAAGAACCGTCTGCGGGTGGAATATGGCAATACCTTTGTTGATGGGGAAGAGAAACGGGCTGTGTCTCGCAACAACCTAGAGCTCACTTCCGAGTTGGGCCATAAACTCATTGAAAAAGACAAAATCAAGATCGAAGTTCCTTATGCTTCGATTTACACCCAGGGCCCCCTCACTGAACTAGAGGGGCGCAAATTCCGTGAAACCACCGGGGCCAAGATCACCTATACCGATGAAAAAATCGGTGAATATTCGGTCAAAGTTGGCGCTGGCTTTCAGCAGCAGCATGCTGCCGCTACCGGTTGGAGTAATGAAGCTGGCGTGGAAATGGTGATTGAAGGCAAACAGCGCCTGAGCTTTATGAAAAAGCCCGTGGCTGCCATGGTCGGTACCAAAGAAGAAAACGTGGCCTTTCTCGATCGCCTTGAGGGGCAAGTGCAGGTCAATGCCTTTAACCCCTTACAAAACGGCATTTCTGCAGCCAACACCGATCTGACGGTGCGTGTTTCGGGCCGTTATTATATTAATGACACCAAGAGCGTATGGGTCGGTGCAACCCAACAATGGGAATACGGTGGCAAAGCCGACTCCACAATGGAAAGTAAATTCAGCGCCGATTTGGGCTTTAAGTTCAACTAGGGGCTAGTTTACGCGTTCTCCTGACAAATTTACACCCTTTAGAAGCGGCATATAAAACACCCTGTGTGAGGTGAGTCTCGCGATGCATTCAGCACAAGGCGGGTGTGTTTTTACACACCCGCCTGATTTATTGCTGTTTAGGTGGAGTAAGCCGGTTTGCCCTCAAAATCGTAGAGGTTCTCGATTTTGATATAGTCGAAGCCCGCTTCACGGAAGCGCTCCAGCAGATCGACGATCACGTCATGGCTGACGGGGCCTTCATCTACACGGCTAAAGCGACAGTGCCAGTGATCGCTACAGTGGGTTTCCGGGAAGGATTCCGGCCATACGACTACGCCCAAGTTGGAAATGATTTCTAGCTTCAGTTCATCCCCGGCCAAGGTTTCAATTTTAGTGCCCAGTTCGGCGGCATCAGTGCCTTGCCAATCAAGGAAAACATCGACCCCTTTTAAGCTCTTGCTCAACTTTTTGCGCACATAGGTAAAAGCCATGGGATTGTCTTCGCGGGCAGCGTGATAACGTACCGGTTTGAGCTGTTGCGGCTCAAGCCCTAAGCGCTCAATCACGGCCTGGGCAAAGGCTTTACAGCCGACTTTTTGCTGACTTGTGCCTTCGCGGTAGATATCGCCTGTATGGATGCCCTCTTCGATCGTGCGCAGCCAAGCATTGTGTACTTTTTCGGCAATGTCGGGCTGGTTGATGTGGGCGAGCATCATCACTGCGCCGAGCAGCAGCCCGGAGGGGTTGGCCAAGTCTTGCCCGGCAATCAGCGGAGCTGAACCGTGAATGGCTTCAAACATGGCACAGGAGTCGCTGAAGTTGACCGATCCGCCCAAGCCAATCGAACCCGTAGTAATTTGGGCCACCACATCGGAGAGGATGTCGCCGTAGAGGTTGGGAATCACGATGACATCAAAGGATTGGGGGTTATCAGCCAGTTTGGCTGTCCCAATGTCCAAGCTCTGGTGTTCGTATTCAATTTCCGGGTACTCGCTGGCCACTTCCCGGAAAATCTGGTGGAAGAACCCGTCGGTAAACTCCATGATTTTGTCTTTTGAGAAGGCGCTGACTTTTTTGCGCTGGTGCATACGCGCATAGTTAAAGGCATAACGGATGATCTTTTCACAGCCGGGGCGGCTGATCAATTTTAAACACTGGTAGACATCTGTGGTTTGGCGGTGTTCAATGCCGCCATAGAGATCTTCTTCGTTTTCACGGATGATTACCACATCCATTTCCGGGTGTTTGGTCTGGATAAAGGGCGCATATGACATACACGGGCGCACGTTGGCATAGAGCCCTAAGGTCTTGCGAATGGTCACGTTCAGACTTTTATAACCGCCCCCTTGGGGGGTGGTAATCGGAGCCTTTAAAAAGACCTTGGTGCGGCGCAGGGTATCCCAGGATTCGGGGGCAATCCCGGAAGTCAGGCCACTGAGGTAGACCTTTTCACCAATCTCAATCACTTCGGGAGCAATACGGGCTTCCGCTGCTTCCAGGATATCGAGGGTAGCCTGCATAATTTCGGGGCCGATGCCGTCCCCAAAGGCCACGGTAATAGGAGTTTTTTCCATGACAGTCCTTCTTATTTGTCTTTGAGCGCAAAGACGGGGATAATGCCGCCGCCCGCGCTGACGTTGATTACTTTTGATTCTGAAATACGGCCCAAACATCCGACGTACTGGCCGTTAAAGATATAAGGGTTGAGGTTGAGGTGCTTCTTTTCGAGCACCACTTTACTGCCCTTGATCACCGGGAATTCGTATTCGGGGATATCGACAGCTTCTTGGATCACCCACCACGGGCACCCCACCGCGCTCTCAACCGCCGAGGCCCATTTTTCCCGGTCGGTGACTTTGCCGACGTGCACTTCGTAGCCGCCAGCGCCCCAAGTGGGTTTGAGTACGAGTTCTTCCCGGTGGCTGAGCACATATTCCATCAGTGAGATGTCGGTGCCCTCTTTGGAGATAGTAATGGTTTCGTCCATTTTGCGCGTCCAGGGGATGTACTCTTTGATGGCGGCAATTTCTTCTTCGTTAAAGAGATAGTGGTTCTCTTCGTTGGTGAGCAGCGAGAGCATTTCTTTGTGAGAGCCTACGGTGGCGCGGAAATGATTGACGCAGCAGACGGCGCGGTCGCGAATGGCGTCGAGGAAGTCTTTCATTTCGCGGGGGAAACGCTTAAAAAAGGTAAAACGCAGGCACATATTGACAATATCAAACTCAACGTTGCCACTGTACAGTTTGCCGTTGCGATATTCAAATTCGCGGGCATCCACAAAATGGGCATCCAGACCGTGTTCGATTAAATAGTCGCGCACAATTTCAATGTCTGAACCCGACAGAAACTGCTTAAACGAGACCAAAGCAATACGCGGTTTTGCCTTTTTGCCGCCCCACTCTTTGTAGCAGTGCAGTAGGGATTCCATCAGGGCCTTGAGCATGGGGCGATCAGAGGTTTGTGCGTATTCGGCGATCAGGTCTTTGTAGAGGGGGGAATGAATGAGCAAATCTTCGTAGGTGTCACACCAGCCGCGGCCACCAGGGTTATCGGTGTTAAATTCAATAAATTTGAGGGTTTTACCGTCAAACAGGGCATCGTGGCGACTGAGCATGGTGGGCTTTTTATAACCAGTCTCCCACTCGATCCACTCTTTGGGCACATCTGGGTAAGGGAAATAGCTGCGCACTTGTTCATCGTTGGCATAGGCCACAATCGCTTTGTCAACGGCGCGGTCGAGGGTTTCAGCGACGCGGGCAATCAGCTTCATCGACTCGGCTTTGAGAAACATCGGGGCCAGGGTGACCGGCAAAATGCCGCCTTCGTGGCCATAACTGCAGCGCCGTTTGAGCAGTTGATGCATAAAGTCTTGGCGATAGCGCAGGACTTCGCGCGGGTGATCCATCATCCATTGCACCAAATCTTTGTCAGCTTGGTCAAAGCGGGTTAAAAAGTCATCGTTTTTGAGGGCTTTGGGTTTGCTTTTGGTACCGGTTTTAACTTCTTCAGGGGCAGCGGCTTCAACAGGGGCTTTAGGGCTTTTTTTGGCAGAGGCTTTGGCGGGGGCTTTTGCAGGAGCTTTGGCGGAGGCTTTAGCAGGAGCAGCGGTACGCTTGGTGGCCATGAGGAGTCCCTTTCGGATGAAGATCAACTGCTACCCAATGTAGCACGAATGTATAGGCAGCGTCAGGAGTTCAGCGCCATTTCAACGGTAAAAGCCGGAGCCCATTACGGGCTCCGGCTTGCGGCGCAATTCGCTTTATCTAAAGGCTTTTGAAGCTTCCTGTAAAGCGGTCAAAGTACGCATGACTTCCGGGTCTTTGCGAATGGTCTCCATATAGACCTTGTCTTGGCCAGTGTATTGGCCATTGCGGTCGACGCCGCCGGTACGCAGAAGCATTTCGTTATAAGCGACAAAGTCGATACCCTTGGGCAAGTTGGGTACGGTAGCGGCAAAGGCCTTTTCGACCGCTTTGCCATACTCAATCGAGGCCTGGAGCAAGGTTTTCATGGCGGCAGGGTCATCATTTTCCCCTTCTTTGACAAAGCTCGATTCGAGTACCCCGTCTACGCTGATGCGTTTGGTCGGATCCTGTTCGAGCATTCCATGTAAGAGGCGCCCCAAAGCCGTGGCATCATCTTTGGCAACGGCTGCACCCTCTTTCTTCACCGAAATGCGTCCATCAGTGATGGTTTGTAACATCGAACCTAACTGATACAGATCCGATTTACGGTCCATGTCGATGCCAAATTCTGGTGCGCTAACGGTGGTTAACGGCGTGGATGTCAGGGTGCCCTCAATGCTGGCAGAACCAAAGTCGGACATTTTCACGGTGCCATCACTATCGAGCAGGAAGTTGAGAGCCTTGATATCCGAGTGCAGCATATTGCGCTCTTGCAGATATTTTAAGCCCTCGGCAGCGCCTTTGATCATGTGGCGGCCAATCGCCATTTTGGCGGCTGGGGAAATGTCGCCCATGGTGGTGGCAAATAACATGCCGCCAGCGACGCCATTCATGTCGCCGCCCCCGGCTTTGTCCATGACCATGTACAGTTCGCTTCCAGGCCCTTGTACGGCCCCGTGCATCCCGACGATATTGGGATGGCCAGCGCTTCCGGCCCCGCCCATGGCATGACGGTGGGCACGCAGTTCAGCGACCATTTCATCACGCTGATCCATTTCTTGTAATGACTTGACGACCACCTCCTTGCCTGTTGATGAGGTGTACAGGAGAATATTGCCCAAGCCCCCGGAAGCTAGGTGTTTGGGGTTGCTATAGGTCTCGCCATTGAGGGTGATAGTGCCGGGAGCATCGATATTGCCGCCGTAGCGGCTGGGAATCTGAATGGCTGCTCCGGCGCTGTTGGGATTTTGTTGTTTGGCCACTTGAGCCATCTCGTCACCAATTTTATCGGCAATAGCCAGTTGTTCAGGGGTCAGGGTGCGGTCAAGTCGTCCTCTATTCTGGTCAATGGCGGTGGCAGTGGTAAAGCCCAGCTTGATCGCTGCGGCTTTGGCAAAATCGTCGCTGGTTTTGAGGCTCAGGTCAAAGAGAACGTCGCTGTTGGCGGGTTCATGGGCTAAATCTTGACGCATTTTTAAGGCGGCTTCCGTACCCAGACGTTGGCCGATGCTGGCGGCATTTTTGCTGATTGAGCGTTCATATCCGGCCAGCACAGAATCAACCAGTTGCTGTTTGGCTGGGGAGAGCTGGGCATAGGTCGATTGTGTGCCATATTTGTCGGCGCGCATACCGCCGACAGATGCGGCGATTTCGTCCCGCAGGGTGGGATCCTTTTGGGCTACACGCAGAGCTAAATCGGTACCCATACTGCCATCCATTTGCTGTTCAGCAGCGGCGGCGATGCCACGGCATTTGCTATCGATATTGCGTTGCAAGGTGAAGCTGCGCATGCTTTTTTCCACGTCGCCAATGGCGGGAATGAACTTCACCATGTTATTGACGTTGGTAGGCGTAAACAGCGGGCCACGCAGGGCATTGCCGTCGTCATAAGTAGGGAGTTTTGTCACACCACTGGCGTCTGGGAGCGTGGTTTTCTGACGCGCCAAAGCATCAATGCCACTTTCATCGGGGCCTTCTAATTGGTGTTGCAGTGTTTTGGCACTGAGATGGCTTTCCAGTTGATCAACGGCTTTGCCTACCCGGTCGGCGCGTTCGGGGTCAGGTTTGCGCATGGTTTTAATATCCGAGAACACTCCCCCCATTTGTTGTTTATGGTGTCCCTTATAAACGCCGTCTAACTGTTCTTGCATCCGTTTGCCAAGGCTTGAGGGTTTGGGCATGTCTTTGGCAGATTCACTGAGTTCTGAGGTGCTAACATCAGCCAGCTTTTGAGTGAGACTTTGTTCTGTGGTGCTTAAGATGGGGGTAGATAGACTGCGTGTGATCGGGGGTTTAAAGGCCGATTTGGTGGAACTGGTAGAGGGCTGTGTTGAGGGGGTTGTACTGGTAGATGGCGTTGGTGGGGTACTACTTACCCGTTGGGTTCCAATAACGGTATTACTGCGTGGGCGGGAAATAGAGGATGAATCCATAAAAAGCGCCAGTCCTTGTGGTTATTATGTTATCGATGTTATCATATTTGCGTGTGTAAATCAAATATTTTCACGTTTATTTGTTGATAACCGTTATTTGTCAGAAAAATAACGCCATTTACTGACTTTAGGCAAGGGTATTTGACTCAGGGGCTCATGGTACAGTTCGAGCAATTGCCCCTTGCGTTTGCCATAGGTTGCTAACCACTCTAAATAGGGTGCTGAATTGAGCAGGGCCATCAGGGTTAAAAGCGAAGGACTGCCCGTTTGCGGCACAATGAAGTAGACATCTGCACTGGCATACCAAGGCCCTTCAGCATAGGCAAAACAGTTGCGGCGATGGCGTTGGGGAACCACCAGTTTGGGGTTATCAAAAATCTCGGGAGAACGCGGCCAGTGTAGTTGCCACCATTGCATGGCCCCAGCCTGCACTTCACGGCGCGCTTCCAGCAGGGGGCGGAAGGGCTGTAAATGTTCGGCAATCACCGCTTCGAGGGCGCTGGAGCGGTCGAGGTATAACAGGTAGCGTTCCGGGGTATTATTCACTGCCCCTGGCGCAATATCAGAGTTTTTAAACCAAGGTTTAAGCAAGCGATGCCCCCATAGACCCCGGGCACGGGCTTCCTTTTCGGTGAGGATAAAAATCGGGCTGTCTGGGGGCAAGGGAATGTCAAACTTTGCTTGCCCGCGTGGGCTGAGGCGATCGGCTCCGGTGACAATACCCTGACGCAGAAGATAGAGTTCTCCCAGTCGTAGTGGCCAAGCTTTCATTTCATCCAGTTGTTGGGTTTGGGCTGAACTTAGGGTGTGGTTGCGCAAGAGCTGGATATGTTGTTGGGGGGTGAAGAGGGCGGCCTGGTTGGGGAGGGTGTCACAGGCGGCAGTCTCCAGAGCTTGCTCCAGGGGCAGATCGGCTTTGAGGCCTGCTAGGCTGAGGCGTTCAACCGGAACATGGGGCCGGTTGCCCCGGCTGGCCAGGGTAATGAGATTGTGTTGTCCTTTGGCGGAAGGAAACAGACGGTATTCATCAAAGTCGATCAAGGTGTGAAATGTGGCGCGGGCCTGTAAGTCGGCCCGCAGTTTTTCGGCCCCAGTGGCGGTGGGGTAATAGTGGGTGGTCAGCAAACACAGCACCCCTTCAGGGCGTAAAACTTCCAGCGCGAGGTGGAAAAAAAAGTAAAACAGATCACCCTTGCTTTTGGCAAACTTCCCAAGGGGGCCTTGGCGAGCCGTCTGAAAAGCTTGGCGATTGCCTTTTTCGCCCACATAAGGAGGGTTGCCAATCACCCAATCGAAGCCGCCCTGTCCTCTGACCCCAGGGAAGTGCGTGTTGATGTTTAAAGGACCTTGGGGAGCCCCACCCAAAGCATCAAGACAGATCAAACCGGGCAACTGCAAATGCTGGACGGGCTCATTTACACCCCGCAACTGTTCACACTCCCAGCGCAATAAAAAGCGCGCAACGGTCACAGCCAAGGGGTCAATATCGACCCCATAAAAGTGTTGTTCAGCCCACTGGCAGGCCTGAGCATAGGCCGAAAGCGGGGCCTCTGGGCGGATTAACTGCGGCAGGGCGGCCCGCAAAAAGATACCGCTGCCCATGGCGGGCTCTAAGATTTGCAGTTGGTTTAAACGTTCATAAGGGGTGTGGGCAAGGCATGCATTGACCATCCACTCGGCACAAGCCCGTGGGGTATAAACAATCCCCCCCTGTTTGGCTTGGCCATCGGGTAACAACATTTCGGGCAGCATGCCCAGGGCTTCGATCCAAATCGGGGTGGGCATTGTGAGCGACAGTTCTCGCAGTGCGTTTACCAGCTCCGGCGGAACCTCATGGGAGCCATCCCATATGCCTTGCGGCCACAGGCACTGCGCCCAACCAGCGGCCAATAACCAGCGCGCTTGTTCCCACCCATCTTTGGCCTGAAGGGGCTGCCACAGCTTGTGAATCGTGCGCCGCAGCTTGAGCGAGAGGGCCACTTAGCGCAAGATCAGTTTCCCGAAGCGGTTCGGGGTGTGGTAGGTGCCAAAGGGAACGGACCAGGCTGAATAAGGGGTGACGTCTTGATAGCGGTTGCGGAAAAAGTTGGCGTTCAGGGTGGTGCCTATCTGGGGCTGGATACCCAAATCGCTGAAGGGGATGGCTATTTCGACATCCCAGGGCTCTCCGTGGCGCTGAACTGAGCTTTTCCAGCCGCCGTTCCAGGTGGCATCATTTTTGCGCGCATCATAGCGGATATTCATGGCATTGAGCACGTAGTGCAGGTAATTTTCCGGCTGATTGCCGGGAGCCAACATGACCTCAATGGCATCATCAGCGGCAAAGATGCGCTTGTCATCCCATTCGGTGGCTGCAGACGTGAGTTTGTCCATATTCATTTCTTCGTTATGGTAGGCCACATACAAGTAGTTATTGTCGTAGGTGAGATTGACGGTGGTATCAAGCCCGGCTTCAGCCACGCCATTAAACCAATATTTGATTTTGAGTTCAGCGGCTTGGCTCCAGCCATTGTCTTCCAGGTTGCCATCAATGGTGGGGGCCTGCTGGGTGCGGGGGACGACAATGCTGGGGATTTTACGCGCTTCGGGGAAAACCACCACCGGGGGTAAAGTCGAAGGGGTGTAGCGGCTGCGCCCCAAACGGCGCTGTTCTTCAATTTCAATCAGATACCGGGCATACCCCAGCTTGCTTTCAATCTCTTTGCGCAAAGGAAAGGGAATGAGGCCATCTTGGTGGAGTTTGACCACTTGCCCTTGTAAGGTGTTGAGCGGGCTATACAGGGCTGTCAGAGGGGCATCCTGTTTCAGACGCTGATACTGAATGGCAACGTTTTGTAAATCTCCGCTCAGGGTGCGCAGGGCTTCTGGTGCGGGTGCCGATGGGTCACTGGCGACCCGCTGTAACCAGCGCGCTGCATCCAGGGTGAGCAGGCGCAAGTCTTCGGGCAGGCTTTCATGAGGGAGCACGGCGGGTTTGCGGAAAGGCCCTTCACGCAGGTCTTTGAGATTGTCTTTTTTGTAGTGACTCAGGGCAAAGATCGCAATACCCCCCACGTGGCGGTCTTGTAAGACGCCAATTTGCCCAAAGATATCATCCGGGCTCTGGAAGCGATGGGCACCCAAAACCGTGTACAGCAGATCCCGGCGTTTGCCTTGATCCGTTTCCCAGTCGAGCCACATGTGTAAATCTTTTTTGTCAGTGGTGTAGAGCATCGAAGACACAAAGTCGATCCAGCTATTGTTCGACCAGTGGCGCCAGTTCTGCATTTTTGTCGAGCGGGTATACGATTCGCTGCGGAAGACGGCCCCTCCGAGCATCACCGGCTGTTGGCGGAAGCCGCGCAGGCGCTTTTTGAGCTCTTGGACAAAACCGTTGACCTGCTCTTCGCGCCACAGTTGCCACTCCTGAAACAGGGGGGTGCCTTTGGCAATTTTGAGCGGTGGGTATTTGCCGTTCTTTTTGTAATATTCTTGGCGGAAGCGGGTGGCGCTGATGGCGTCTTCTAAAATGAGCTCATCATAACGAATATAGTCGAGCAACAGCCCCTCAAAGGGGTATTTGGCCATCAGCTCTTGCACCAGCTTAAAGATATAATCACGTCCTTCTGGTGAGGCCGGGCTGATAAACCGGGGGGTGGCTTTGCTCCACTCCTCCATGTCAGCGGGGCTCGACGCATAGGCGGGTACACGGTCGAGAATCGGGTTGCCATAACCGGGAGAGCGCACGCGGAAGGTCCAGATCCAGGGAATGATTTTTAAATCGCGTTTTTGGGCTTCGCGCACCAGTTCCCAGAGGGGGTCAAAACCAATATTGCGCATATCTGGGTCTTGGTCGGTGTATTGGCTGTTGGGATAGAGGGTATACCCGCGCCGGAAAACTTCCGGGAACAGGGTGTTGAAGCCCCCGCTTTTGAGTTCATCGAGCATTTTGGCAATGCCCTCACGGGTTTTGGGCATGGCTCCCACATCGATATACATACCGCGCATTTCAACCGGGCGTGAGGTGCTCAGGGCCAACTGGGCGCTGCGCAACCGCTGGCTAACAATATCCAAGTCGCGGGCAGCGGCTTCTAAATCGCGGCTGTTGATCAGGACTTCGGCATTGATCAGGGCCAGTTGGGCAATGGTGTAGTCAATTTCGGCCCGCCCCAAGGGAGCGTCACGCCAAGCTGCCAAGGCTTCGCGCAGGCGTGTGCCAACGCTGTCGAAAAGTGAACGGGCCTGGATAAAGTCGCGGGTGATGCTCTCAGACGTGACCGGGGTCTGCCGCGTCAGCGGATAGACCGAGGCATCAACCTCAGCCTGTGCAACCCCGCCAAACCCAATAGGCACGCTACAAAGGAGAGCGGGTGCAAGCAGCGCCGAAATAAATTTATGAGCGATTTTCTTTACGCGGTGTTTCATTTTTGGTTTAATGAGGATTGGGTATGATTTCTGCTTACATTGGTGCCTATACCCAGTTAGCTTAAACGATTCTACCGTGAATGGCAATCTGGTAATGATTGACAACACAGTAAGAAACATACGACAATTAAGCACGTTGGTGCTTGGGTGTTGAGGGCTCTAATGCGGGTTGGAGGAAATCTAATACTATGGCTGTGGGCGTACTATCCCCTATGACTGTGACTCTGGATTCGTTCATTGATGATGAGATTGAGTATCTCGAGTTCGAGAACCTGATCCAGGAAGTGGCCGATCGGCTTGATGCCCAATGGTCATATAGCCTGGAGGAAGAGGCCTACCAGATCGAGTTTATCGACCCGGAAGGCAACCTGCAGGAAGCGGTTTCCGTTTCTACAGATTTTTGCACCGAAGGCTTTAACGAAGGCCGCGATCTCCTGACTTGCCGTATTCTTCTGAAGGCAATCAGCGAGGATCACTACCCGATTTTGCCCGAATTGCTGCAGTTGGCTGAGCAATTGGTGTTTACTAAAATCAGCCTGACCGCTGATCATAAGCTCTACCTAACTGGCAAAGCCCTCTATCATCAGGAGCTTGCCTCTGATGTAGTGACCACCATGGTCGAGGAAATGAGTACCCTGGCCTCCGAGTTTCGCCTGAAACTTGAGTCTGTCTCTGACTAGGCTCTCCCTATATCTTTAAGCTAGAGTGGCTCTCCCTGTTGTTCGATGACAAAAACAGGGCTGACAGGCCACTCTTTGCTGATTCTGTTCACGGTCTACCCCATAAAAGGAATGCATCCATGAAGAAGGTTCCCAAGAAGAAGCGCGTCGGATTTGTTGCCAGTGGGGGAGCGGCCAAAGCTGCCTGCTTTCATATGGGGGTAGCGCTTGCCTTGCAGCGCAAAGGCTTTGAATTTCGCACCGGTTTGCGTAAACATGCGCCCGTGCTTGAGCCCAGTGGCCGCGAAATTGAAGTGATGGTCGGCTCCAGTGCCGGGGCCTTTGCCTGTGCCCTGATTGCCAGTGGCCATCCCCTTGAAGAGATTTATCACAGCTTTTTGGGGCATCGTAATTCCCGTTTCCCCACCTTGGGTTATGGGCAGATGCTCAACCCCAATATTATGGATACCCTGCTGCGTTATGTGGGGCGTTTGCCCAAATCATTGGCGGTACGCGGTACCCGTAGTTTTGAGTCATTGATCCAAGCCGTGTTTTGTTCCAATGGGTTGTGTACCACCGAAAAGCTTGAGCGTTACCTGCGCCGCGATATTTTGCCCGCCAACCGCTTTGAAGAATTACATCCTGAGCTGTATATGGTGACCACGCTGCTGGATAATCCTGGTCGCCTGATTCTGGGGCCGCGCAAACTGCTCGAAAATGAAGAGACCTTTTACGCCACCGAGATTGAAGTTTCCCATGCGGCAGCCGCTTCGATGTCATTGCCCCCCGTGTTTAAACCCTACCCGCTCGAAACGGCACAGGGCACGACCTATTGTTTTGACGGTGAAATTCGCAAAACGCTGTCGACGCATATTGCCAAAGATGCGGGCTGTGATTTGATCATTGTCTCGTATACCCACAGCCCCTATCGCTACCGCGAAGATGTTGGGTCTCTGGTGGATTTTGGCATCCCTTCCATTTTGGTGCAGGCCCTGTACCAGTTGATCGAATCCCGGATTCAGGGAGCCAAGCGCCAGCACGATACCAAGGTCGTGGCGGCGCAGACAATTGGTGAGTTCTTTGCCCGTCATCAGTTGCCCAAACATCTGCGCGACGAATTACTCGGCGAAATTTATGAAAAGTTGGGCTTTAACCCGGAGGTCGAATATATCTTTATCCACCCCACCGCCCATGAAGACGACCTGTTCTTTGCCGACCATTTTAACCTCTCTCCCAAAGCCATGGAGCTGATTGCTGAACAGGGGTTCCGCAGTGCCATTCGCATTCTCAAGGACTATTCCTTTACCTTTAGCGATCCCTTTGCGGATTCCCAAGCTTCATAAGGGCTACAAAACACCCCCGGCGTTTACGCCGGGGGTGTTTTTTTAGAAGGTGAAGTTGACGCTGCCTTTGAGCATAGGGCCTGCGGCGAAGAACGGGTAATAGAGACGCAAACCGGCGTCTAGGGCCAACTGGACTTCAGGGGTGGCCTGCCACTGCACGCCCACTTGGGGGGTCAGGCCAAAAGCGTTGTAGGTTAAAAAGTCGTCTTCATTGCCGCCGGTATGCATGAACCAGCCGAATAAAAAGCCCCAGCTAAACACCAACTGGCGGTTAAAGTTGCGGAAGATTGGGCCGAGGTGAATGTCGCCGAAGGTGTGTCCCGAACCGCCCCCAACGGCTCCTCCAAGCAGGAAATTCGATTCAGT
>DLGM01000411.1 GCA_002482705.1 Cyanobacteria bacterium UBA7694 | reverse complement strand
CGGCTTGGCAGGCCTGAGAAGTGGTGCGCAGGGCATGCAACAGCGTCATTAAACTGGGATCACTGAGGCGGTAATGACGGTGAGTGCCCTGCCGTACATCCAGCACCAGGCCCGTATGTTTGAGCACTTGCAAATGCTGCGAAATATTGGCCAAGGGCTGGTCTAAAGCCTGGCTCAACCCTTCTACCGTTTGTGCTCCCTGAGCCAATAATTCCAGAATCATGAGGCGCGAAGGGTGAGACAGGGCCTTGCCCACCAACGCATAAAGACGGTACAGGGGCGGATGGAGATCAATATGAGGATGTTCTTGCATAGACTTGCATTATAACATCTAATCCGTTATTCTATTATTCAATAACTTAATTGAATAAAGGAATAAAAATCATGTTTGAAGTCGCTATTATCGGTGGCGGAGTCGCTGGCCTCAGCGCCGCCCTACAATTGGGACGCACCCGCCGTAAAACACTGGTGCTAGATGGGGGCTCCCCCCGCAACCGCCATGTCTCCCACTCCCATGGCTGGTTAACCCGTGATGGGGCATCCCCCGCCGAGTTAGGCGCTTTGGCCCGCCAAGACATCGCCGCTTATCCCGCCGTCCATTACCAGCAGGACAGCCTGGCCCAAGTGACCGGGCACAACAATGCCTGGGAACTACTGACCCACAAGGGCGCGCATTATCAGGCCAAACGTCTGGTATTGGCCCTGGGTATCCGGGATGAACTCCTGCCCATTCCCGGCTTACAAGAACGCCTCGGCCAAGAAGTGCAGTTCTGCCCCTACTGCCATGCCTACGAGTGGCAAGATCAGCCGCTGGGCAGCGTCAGTAAAAGCCCCCATGCCCTCATGAAAGCAGCCTTACTGCAAGACTGGACCCAAGACCTGACCCTCTGGTACCAGGGGGATCAGCTCACTCCCCAAGAACGCGAGGCCTTGAGCCAATCGGGCATCAAACTCCGTGAAGAATCTGTCCAATCAGTCACCCCCGGTGAAGCGGGCCTCTGGATTCAAACGGAAACAGAGCGCGTCTGGGTCAAAGGCCTGTTTACCGACCCCGTGGCCATCCATCAATCAGAGCTTGTGGCGCAACTGGGATGTGCCCTTAGCCCTGATGGGTTTGTAGTGGTAGATCCCTTTCAGGCCACGTCAGTGCCCGGTGTTTTTGCCGCCGGAGACATGACCACCCCCATGCATGCCCTGAGTGTCGCCAGCGCCAGCGGCACCTTGGCCGCGAGTGCAGCTCACCGCAGTCTGGTGTTTGACAAAACCTAAGCTCTAACTCACCACCGGAGGAATATCCTGCACCCACTTCAGAATCGCGGGATGAAGACGTCCATTGCTGGCCAGTGCCTGACCGGTATAAATGGAAGGGCTCCCGCTGAAGTCGGTGAAGGTACCCCCGGCTTCGGTCAGCAAGGTATACCAAGGAGCGACATCCCACACCTGGACGCGGGGGTCCATGGCGGCCTCTGCCCGGCCGGTGGTGACAAGCGCATACATATAACAGTCGCCCCAGTTGCGGTGGCTTTGGACAGCGTCGACCAAGCCACGGGTACTGGGCCGCTGTTGATAGAGTACCCGCTCATCTTGGAGATAGAGCACCGATTGGGAAAGCTCAGCCGCAGGCGATACCTGGCACATGCGCCCATTCCAGGTGCAGCCCAGATCTTTGGCTGCGGCGAGCATTTCGTTCAGGGCCGGGAAATAAACAACCCCCACCACGGGTTCCCGTTCATAGGTGACAGCCACCTGCACCCCATACAGCGGTAGGCCACGGGCAAAAGAACGGGTGCCGTCAATGGGGTCAAGAATCCATTGCCAAGGGGATTCCGGGCGCTCACAACCCTCTTCTTCCCCTTGAATGCCATGCTGGGGATAAGCGGCATGAATGAGGGTACGCAGCAATTGCTCGGCCTTGCGGTCCGCCTCTGTAACGGGTGAGTGATCGGCCTTCCACTCAATGGTTAAATGGCGGCGGTAATAGCCTTGAATGAGCTGCCCAGCTTCCCAAGCAGCGGCTTGTGCCACACGAAGAATCGGTTTAAAGTGAAGAATCATACACGCCTCTTTTTTCCAGTATAACCCACCCATCAGGTCACGAATAAAAAAGGTTTGTACTGATTTGTCAGAGGGGTTAAGAAATGGAGGTCGTTTTTTTACCTTTGGGCTTGGTTACACATTTAGAGCGTACCGGACGGGGATGTTTGGGGCAGGTGGCAGGTGTTGCCAAAATAAACGGAAGCATAAAGGCCATTACGGCGTGTTCAACGGAGTCTTTCATAGCATGTGCTTTCGCGAGAACGATGTTACCCCTATGCTAATCGGCTCAGGTAAAAAGCCTCTACTCCAAAGCGGTCAGTGAATAGTCCAAAGCGGCCATTGCACGCGAAACCATGTCGCTGGGGGCAATTTGATGGTAGGCACGAAAGGCCCGTGAAAAATGGCTGAGATTGGTAAAGCCCAAACGATTTCCCACCTCAGAAACATTATAACGGCCCGAGTTGAGCAGACGCCGTGCCTCTTCAAAGCGAGCGGCCTTATGATACTGATAAATGCTGTTGCCAAATACCTGACGGAATAAGCGCTTGAGCTTGCTTTCACTCAATCCCGCATGAGCGGCCAGTTCACAAATCGGGATTGGCATTTCTAGGTTGCTGAGCAGGCGCTGTTTGGCGACAAAAATCCGGCGCAAATCATCCGGGTCTAAAGCCGCAAACGATGGACTTTTACGGCTGAGCAATTTTTGGAAAAAGAGATAGAGCAAATGGGTTACCCGCGCCTTAAAAAACATCGGGCGCAAACGGACAGAATCCTGATACTGCTTAATTTCCTCAAGGATTTGCTCCATCTCAAACGTCAGCTCCTCAAACAGGAAAAACGGCTGATCAGTGGTAATCAGATGATGGAGAAAATCGTCTTCTGCCGCCTGAAGTAGCGATTCTTCAAGGCGCTCACGGGTGAGCGTCACAATCAAGAACTCAATCGGTCGCGCCGCAGGCAAATGAAAGGTCATCGCTTGGCGGGTTGAAGAAAAAACAATCCCCGTGGGCGAATCGCCTCCCACTTCATAATCTTGGGCATTAATGGCATGAATCAAGGGGTCGGCACTGCGGCAGAACAGCACCGAAAAAATGGCGTTATCATGCACTGCCAAGCGCGTGACATTGACCGCTTCCAGCAGGTTCATCTGATGGTAAAGGATTTCAAAACCATGCTGGAAGGTAAACACTTCGAGACTGCCTTGGCCCAAAGTGGGCGGAATTTCAAGGCGGGTTGAATTCTGGGGCAGGCCCAAGTCACGGCACATTTCATTAAAGTGGGCCCGTGCACCCGTAGGTAAAAAGGAATAGTTCAAAGTCATAAACGAAAAGACCTATCTGTCCCATTTTACTCCCCTGGCTTTCGCTTGGGGAGTCAGCGTCACGGATTGATACAGACATTTTGCCCTTCCCTATCCAGCCCCCAGTATTCAAATAGGGGCATTCATATTCCCTGAATAGCTGAATCTGAGAGGCAGAGGCGGAAAAGCTGTGCTAAAATACTTCTGTTTAAATCGTGTCTGCGACACTGGCCTACAACGAATGCTGAAAAAGGAGAGACAAAAACCCATGGCAGGGATTTTTGAACGCATGACGACGGTACTGAAGTCGAATATCAACGACCTGATTGATAAGGCTGAAGACCCAGAAAAAATGCTCAAGCAGCTCATGATCGACATGGAGAAAGACCTGATTGATGTTCGTAAAGAAGTTGCCCTCGCAATTCAAACGGAAAAACGTCTCCATCAGCAATTCTCCCAAAATGAGCAACAGGCAAAAAGTTGGGAAGATAAAGCCGCTCTGGCTCTGAACAGTGGCCGCGAAGATTTGGCCCGTGAAGCCCTGAGCCGCCGCAATACCTATATGCAAACCGCTGAAGGCATGAAAAGCCAGTGGGAAGTGCAAAATAAAAACGTTGAAATGCTCAAGAGCCAGCTTGGCCAGCTCGAAAGCAAGATCAACGAAGCCCGCATTAAAAAAGACATGTTGATTGCCCGCAGCCGTCAAGCCAAAGCCCAAGAGCAAATTCACAAAACCATGGGCCGCATTGGCACCAACCGTTCAATGTCAGCTTTTGCCCGCTTAGAAGATAAAGTGATGGAAAAAGAAGCCTTGGCCGCGGCTTATGGTGAGATCGACCTGATCAGCTCGGGCAATAACCTCGAAGATCAGTTCAAACAGCTCTCCGCAGGTACCACCAACAGCCAAATTGATGCCGACCTTGAAGCGCTCAAAGCCCGTCTGAACGCCGGGAAGTCCGACGCTTAGGCGTGTCCAGAATTTATCTAGCAGCAGCGGCACTCCTCCTCGGGTTCAGTGCCGCTGCTGGCTTTACACAAGACAACTATCCAGCGGCAACACCGCTTGAAACAGAACGCGTCACCCAGCGTTTTGAACGGGCAGCGGCCATGTCGTATATGCCAGGACGCAGCGGAGATCTCTTTTTTCTACCGCGCAAATATTATTTTGTCACCTTCGACAGTGGCAACTATGCCCATGATGGTCACAGCCACCTGCTGCGCCAGGGCAAAGAAACGCAGATCACCCACGGTGGCTCTAGCCACGGGCAGGTCTGGGACTACGATGTCCACATTCCCCTGTGGTTTTACGGGCCGGGCTTTGTCAAAGCCGGGCAGACCCTCCCAGTCCCGGCCACCCAACAAGACTTGGTGCCAACCTATGCCGCCCTGATCGGGGCTATTCCCCCAGAAGACTCAAAACATGGGCAGGTGCTGCAAGAAGTCTTTTCAGCCCCAATGGGCAGCCGCAAGCCCAAAGCAATCCTCACGCTGGTCTTTGACCAAGGCGGGCACCAGNNAGTATTATGCGGCGCACCCTGGGGTGACTCCCCGCCTCGATAACTACCGCCGTCAGGGCACAACCCTGAGCGAAGCCCGTGTTACTCACCTCGACGTCGAAACCAGTATTGGCCATATTGCCATTGGTACCGGGGCCTACCCCTACCAGCACGGCATCGTCTCGAACAGCTTCTTTTTGGCACCCTATGGCCGCCGCAGTTCGTTGCTGGGCGACGATCGCAGCCCAATTTTTATCAACAGTGCCAGCTTGGCAGATGTCTGGGACAAACAGCAGGGCAATCGCCCGGTGATTATCAGTTATGCCTACGCCGACCGCGCCGCCATTGGCATGGCCGGACATGGAGCCATGTACAGCGGAGGTGACCACGATACCGTCGTCTATTATGACGATAAAAAAGGCATCCCAACAACCAATACCCGCTATTACCATCTGCCCTCCTACCTGAGCCAGATGTCGATGGCTCCCTACCTAGAGCGTCTGCTCAAAGGCGGAACTTGGCATGGCCACGACGTGAATAACTTCACTGACATTACCAACACCCCGGCGCAGGTCTGGTTTG
>DLGM01000139.1:2129-2953 GCA_002482705.1 Cyanobacteria bacterium UBA7694 | reverse complement strand
GATCGCAGCACGCGTTGGGCTGAACCCAATTACCGCATTAGCTTACCTCGCGACACCGGCCGCCCAGCTCCGGCCACCGTCGCTCCCCGCAATCCGGGAACGGGCCCCAATGACCCCCTGCTGCCCGCCCAGTACAACTTTTCCATCATGGGTGTCGACAAAGTCTGGCCCGTGCAAAAGGGCAGCCCTGATGTCGTTGTCGCAGTGATCGACTCAGGCATCGACGGGTCACACCCTGAATTTCAGGGACAGTTGGTACCGGGCTGGGATTTGACCGCCAAGGTACCTGGCCCCGGCGGCAATGTCGATGGTTATGGCCACGGTACCCACGTAGCCGGTGTCATTGGCGCGCTCGCCAATAACGGCCTAGGGGTTGCAGGCTTGGCCAGCGGCTGTAAACTGATGCCCGTACGCATTTTTAACGACTTTGGCCATTCCACCAGCGGCATTTCTGCCGCCGCCATTGTCTGGGCCATTGACCATGGCGCCAAGGTAATCAACGCCAGTTGGGGCAGCCCGATGCAAAGCCAAGCCGATAAAGACGCCCTGCGTTATGCCATTGAAAAAGGCGTCGTCTTTGTTACTGCCGTCGGCAATTCGGGCAAAAATGACACCGAATATTACCCCGGAGCCGCCCCCGAAGCCATTGGTGTTTCCGCTACCACGGACATCGACACCTGGGCCTCCTTCTCGACCTTTGGCCCCTGGGTCGATGTGGCTGCCCCTGGCAAAGGCATTTTGTCGACCTATCCGGTCGCCAAAGGCAGTTGGCGGATTATGGAAGGCACCTCCATGGCTTCCCCCGCTGTCGCCGCCGCTGCCGC
>DLGM01000139.1:0-2058 GCA_002482705.1 Cyanobacteria bacterium UBA7694 | reverse complement strand
CATAGTCATCTTTCCCGTTCATGAACGGGAAAGATGACTATGCCGGCCATGGGCGCGTCGATATTGCCCGCGCGGTGTTAGAAGCTCCTCCCAGTCGCTAACCCTCCATTCATGAATCCAGACTCTTAGATATAAATCAAGCAACCCCCATACTTGATCGACTTGGGGCTCTTACCGTTCATGCAGTTTACCGATATTGAACAACCGTTCTTATCAAATAACCAGCAAATAAACTATCGGGCTCTAAAAGCCTGATTTTATTTGGTTTCCTAGATTTATGAAACGAGATACAGAGCCTGTCATCAAATAACCAGCAAATGAAATTCGGCTCATCGTACCCACCAAGGAAGATATTTCATGTACTTCCTGCTTGCATGGATATCATAAGGTACGATGACTTTTGCATCCAAAGCCTCTTTGATCAGGCGTGAAGCTGTGGCACTATTCTTCTCATCGATACCAAAGCGTTCTCGCAAAGTACTATTTGTCATTTGGTCTCGCTGTACATAACGCAGGCAAGCATGCAGATAACACGCACGAATCCGATCTTCTCGCTCCATATCCTTCAGTTCGCGGTGGGAAAACAACAGAGCACGAGTATGCTCACCAGTTGTTTCAAATAATGGGGCCGGGAGCTGATACAATTCAGTCTCAAAAACAACCTTATCGACACCGCTACCACGCTCCTCACAAATACCAATACGGCGCATAAATGAGGCTAAAGCCTCATTCCGAGAGCGTGGCGGGCTATCGAGAAAACGCTCAGTTTGTATCAGCGGCAGACCAGGATTGGTTATCTCCATACGATTATTAAAAATCTCCACTATGGGCCCAGTACCTGTGAGACGAAAATCTTGGTGGATGATAGCATTAGCTACTAATTCACGAATCGCCAATTGTGGAAACATCGGCAACTGTTTTCGTAGTGCTTGACCGATCACTTCATTGCTGGGCAAAAGCCCGATGATAAAAGCAATGAGTCCTGAAAAACCAGCCGCATAGCCTCTAATACCTTCTTGTTCACGTACAGTGACTACCCGGCTTTCCTCTTTATACAAAATTACCCGTACTGCTTTACGTTTGATCGTTTGAAAATCGGAAAGGCTTTTTGCAAACAAGACAGCGCCCATATTGGTAATATCCCATAGGCCATTCATTCTCGCAACAATCATGTCGTCTGCGGCTAATGCAGAAAGAATGCCGTTTTTTCCTTCGGGTAAAGGCAAAGCAAGAAGGGAGAAATAAGCTGAATAATCAAGTAACTTAAGCACCGTTTCAGAAGTGATCTTGGCCATGGCGATTTCCTTTTCAAAAGGAATCTGATCAAATACCCGCCACAACGCCCGCTCTTTTTCCGGAAAATCTTTCAATCGCTTTTTATAAGAACCAATGCGGATAAACTCATTGCCCTTGAATTGTACCGGATGGCGAAAAGCCGGGCTTATTTCCAGTAACACAACAGCGTTGCCCTCAACTTGAAAGGGATGAAAACGGAAGTTGATTTTAGGAGAGAGTGATCGCAATAACCAGCTTTCAAGCTCTTCATTACCCACTCTGACTGCGATTGGATTGAATCGGGTTCCCACAATTTTGTGCGTGGTATTATCTAGCCCCCAGACTAGATAACCATGCATCTTCCCAAGTAAGGCAGCAGTGTTAGCTAGAGCTGAAATGTATTCGCCGATAGCATCAGGCTCATCATTGTTTTGCTTAAACTCTACCCATTCGGTTTCTGTGGGCAAACTTCTCAACTCATTCAGAATCCCAAGCAGCTCACTCGTCGTGCGCTCCAAACTCATACCAGCTCCTGCTCAAACGTATTACTTTCCGTAAGTTCAATTAGTATACCATGCAAAAAATACAGGATATATAAAACAGCTAAAAGCGCGACACAAATGAGCAACAGGCCTTTTACCAGCAGCAGGGCTGGCATCCTCACGAAGCCCCCGAACGCCTTTTTATTTACCGCCATCCCGCCAGGTAAGATGCAACTTTTCGCGCTGGGCTTCCGTCATGAAGGTTTGGGACATACACTGCTGAAAGGAAGCCAGATGAAGA
>DLGM01000146.1 GCA_002482705.1 Cyanobacteria bacterium UBA7694 | reverse complement strand
CGGCGCGCCAAGTGTGGCGAGTGCGATTCACCCAACTATATAACCGTCACCGCGAGCGCATGGACAAAGAAATCAAGGCCGGGCGTCTCCAACCCTTGGTCGAAGCCATTATGGGAGCGCCTTATAGCCTGCATACCGAGCTCCAAGGCAGCGCTGCAACCCATACACCATCCCCAGCACCCCCAGTTGCGGCGGCGGCTCCCATCGCGCCTTCATTGCCTCCGCCGCCCCCCCTCGCCAATGTGGCAGCCACACTCCCACCGCCAATTGAACCACGGCCTTTACCCAGCCCTCAGCCTGCGCCCAAGCTCCCCGCCGCGGCCGCGCCCGAAAAAACAATGGCGATGGCAGCCCCTCCCAGCATAGTGCCCACAAGCAGTATCGGAGAAACCATAACAGCCACCGCTCAGCCCCGCAACAAAGCGCTCAATGACGCTGCCGAGCTTTTCAAAGGCAAGATTATCCGCACAAGCGGTTAGGCCTTCTGACATTCGGTGGTAAGATAGATAGCATCTCAAAAAAAAGTCAGTATTATGACCAAATATATCTTCATTACCGGCGGCGTAGTTTCGGGCATTGGCAAAGGCATTGTCGCCTCATCCCTGGGACGCCTGCTCAAAAGCTACGGATTTTATGTCTCGCTGCTCAAGCTTGACCCTTATCTCAACCTCGATCCGGGCACCATGAGCCCCTATCAACATGGGGAAGTATTTGTCACCGATGATGGAGCTGAAACTGACCTCGATCTGGGGCACTACGAGCGCTTCACCGATATCAGCCTGACTCGCAGCAGCAATATTACCACTGGGGCCCTGTATCAACAGGTCATTCAACGCGAACGCCGGGGCGACTATCTCAGCGGTACCGTACAGGTCATTCCCCACATTACCAACAGCATTAAAGAGCATATTGCCAGCCAAACCCGCCCGGAGATTGATGTGGTGATCACCGAAATTGGTGGCACCGTGGGTGATATCGAGGGGCAGCCCTTCATCGAAGCGATTCGTCAGTTTCGCAAAGATGTGGGCAAAGACAATATCCTGTATGTGCATGTCACCTGGATTCCCTACATCAAAGCGGTGGGCGAGCTCAAAACCAAACCCAGCCAGCACAGCGTCATGGAGTTGCGGCGCAACGGGATTCACCCGGATATCCTCATTTGCCGTACCGAACGGCAACTGGATGAAGGCATTCGCGAGAAGCTCAGCCTGTTCTGTGACATAGACCGGGAAGCCGTGATTCAGTGCAAAGACGTGAAATATATCTATGAAGTCCCGTTTTTACTTGAAAAAGACGGTTTAACCCGCCAAGTTTTACAGCGCCTGCAGCTCACCCCGCCCCGCCCCAGCCTCGACTGGGAAGGCTGGGACAACTGGGTACAACATCTCAAACATCCCCAGCGCACCTTGCGCATTGGTCTGGTGGGGAAATATGTTCAGTTGCCGGATGCCTACTTAAGCGTGACTGAGTCCCTGCGTCATGCGGCAGCAGCCTGCAACAGTGAAGTTGAAATCAAATGGATTCACGCCGACGAACAAATTGAAGCGGAAGGTGCCGCAGCCTATTTAAACGATGTAGATGGTCTGATCGTGCCCGGAGGGTTTGGCCTGCGCGGCGTCGAAGGTAAAATAGCAGCGATTCAGTATGCCCGCGAACAGGGGTTACCCTTTCTCGGGCTCTGCCTCGGCATGCAATGCGCTGTTATTGAATATGCCCGCCATGTATGCGATCTCAAAGATGCTCACAGCGCCGAGTTTGCCCCCGACAGTCCCCACCCAGTGATCGATTTGATGCATGAGCAACGGGACGTGGAAGACATGGGCGGCACCATGCGTTTGGGCAGCTACCCCTGTCACCTAGAAAGCACCTCACAATTGGCAGCATTGTATGGCAGTACCACGATCCACGAACGCCATCGCCACCGTTATGAAGTGAATAACCATTACCGCGAGACCCTGTCTCAGCATGGTTTGCTGATCTCTGGCACATCTCCAGACGGCCAACTGGTCGAAACCATTGAATTGCCAGGGCATCCCTATTTTGTTGCCACCCAATTTCACCCGGAGTTCAAATCCCGCCCCAACCGCCCCAGCCCACCCTTTCAAGGGTTTATTCAGGCCTGCTTAAATACATCCCATTCTGAGAGGAAGAAGGTATCTCCCCCTTGACCGACTCCACATTGTCCCCCGACACACTCAAAGCCCTCATGAAACAGGCCCATGCAGCCTATGCCCATGCTTATACGCCTTATTCCCATTTTCCTGTCGGAGCTGCTCTCTTACTCGAAGATGGAAGTATTGAACCCATTACCGGCTGTAATGTCGAGAATGCATCTTTTGGGCTGGCCATTTGTGCTGAGCGCGTGGCCATTACCAAAGCTGTTTCGACCGGCAACCGACGTTTTCGCGCCATTGCCATTGCTGCCGCCAAAGCCAGCCCCTGTTATCCTTGTGGCACCTGTTTACAGTTCATCCGCGAGTTTGGCCCTGATATTCAAGTCATCCTTGAAGGAGAAAACGGTGTGCTCGAAAACTATTCGATTTCGGAAATGTTACCCTATTCTTTTACCAGTGATGATCTCAACGGCAAAGAAGGTTAAAGCATGTATCAACATATTCTGTTTCCGACCGATGGCTCTGAATCTGCCCAACGTGCCCTCGAACACGTCTGTGAAATGGCCCGTGCCTTTAAAGCCCGAGTATCCGTCTTACATGTTTACAGCCTCTCCTTGACCCTGACCAATCCCAATTATTTGCCAGCAGTCATTCAGGGGCAAGCCCGCGAAAGTTTGCAGCGGGAAGGTGAGCGCCTCTTGCATGATACCCGCCGCCGCCTTGAAGCCGATGCCACAGAAGTGCGCACCTACAATATCGAAGGCGTTCCCAAAATCGTCATTTGTGAATTTGCCCAAAGCCACCAGTGTAACCTGATCATCCTCGGCACTCGCGGCATGGGCCAACTCTCGCTGGCTGGTAGCGTCAATCACCACGGCAGCACCAGCTCTTATGTGATTCATCATTCTCCAGGCATTGCCGTCATGGTCATTGCCTGATACCCAGAAAGGATACTCATTTTATGCGTCCCATTCAAAAAGTAGCCGTTATTGGCCTTGGCACCATGGGCTCGGGCATTGCCCAAGTCTGCGCCCAAGCAGGCTTAACCACCTATTGCCGCGAAATCTCTCAGGAGCTCGTAGACCGGGGGCTCGGCCTGATTGACAAAAACCTGAATACCGCTCTGCAAAAGGGCAAAGTCACCCAAGAATTTGTCGATCAAACCAAAGCCAACCTCATTCCCACCACCCAACTCGAAGATCTGGCCGATGTCGATTTGGTGATTGAAGCAGTGGTCGAAAATATTGAGGTTAAACGCGAACTGTTTACCGCCCTCGATACCATTTGTGCCCCCCATACCTTGTTGGCCAGCAATACCTCTTCCCTCTCGATTACGGAAATGGCAGCCATGACCCAACGGCGCAGTCAAGTCTTGGGACTGCACTTTTTTAACCCGGCCTTCTTAATGAAGCTGGTTGAAGTGGTCAAAGGCCTTGAAACCAGCGATGAGACCATTGCCTTGGCCTATGGTTTTGCCGAGAAAATTGGCAAAACGGCGGTTCTATCAAAAGATACGCCCGGTTTCATTGTCAATTTATTGCTGATTCCTTACCTGCTGGATGCAGCGCGAGTCTATGAAAACGGTCTCGCTTCAGCCCAGGATATCGACAATGCCATGAAGCTAGGGGCCGGACACCCGATGGGCCCTCTGACCCTGATGGACATGATTGGCATTGATGTGTGTGTCATGGTCGGCGACATTTTCTTTGACGCCTATCGCGAACCCAAATACAATGTTCCCCCCCTGCTGCGCCGCATGGTCATGGCCGGGCACTTGGGCCGCAAGAGTGGCCAAGGCTTTTATAGCTACTAACTCTTAAACAGTTAAAGGCCAAGAGGGGCAGAATCTGCCCCTCTTGGCCTTTTATTTACCGGCCCGTTTACGACGCCCACCGGTAGCTGCCAATTCGCGGGGAGCAGGGAGCGACATCGATGGCAGGAGCGGGCGCAGGTATTGCCCGGTCCAAGAGCCCGCAACCGCTGCCACCTCCTCAGGAGTTCCCATGGCCACAAGGCTTCCCCCTTTGTCTCCCCCTTCAGGGCCTAAATCAATCAGGTGGTCAGCCACCTTGATCACATCCAGATTGTGCTCAATCACCAACACCGAATTGCCCTTATTGACCAACCGCTGAATGACCTCTAAGAGTTTGGCGACATCGGCAAAGTGCAGGCCCGTGGTCGGCTCATCCAGCAAATAGATAGTCTTGCCCGTGCTGCGCTTGCTCAGTTCAGTGGCCAACTTCACCCGTTGGGCTTCCCCCCCTGACAAAGTTGTGGCCGATTGGCCCAACTGAATATAATCCAGACCCACATCCATCAGGGTTTGCAACTTATTGGCAATGCTTGGAATAATACGGAAGTGATCCAGGGCTTCTTCCACGGTCATGTTCAGCACATCCGCAATCGAGGCCCCTTTCCAGGTGACAGCCAGAGTTTCTCGGTTATACCGC
>DLGM01000017.1 GCA_002482705.1 Cyanobacteria bacterium UBA7694 | reverse complement strand
AGCACTATCGACATGGGAGAAATGAGGAAGCTATTGTTTCGGCCTTAAAGTCGTTTGAAAGCATGATGAAAATAATCTGCACTAAACATAACTGGGCTTTTAGCCCAAAAGACTCTGCGGCGAAACTCATTCAAGTCTTAATTGATAATTGTCTCATACCCCCTGAACTCCAAGGCCCGCTGGGATCTGGTTTGCTGCCGATCAGAAATCAACTGGGCGGTCATGGAGCAGGGGCAAAGCCAAGAGAAGTCACCAAGGAATTGACAGCTTTTGCATTGCATCTTGCGGCTTCCAATATCGTGCTGCTAGCGGACGCGGATCGCGCTAAGAATTAGCGCCGACCCTCCCATGCCTACAGACTCATCAAATCAGGCAGAGACTACAGCGCCACCGAGCAACCGCTTTCTGTAATTTTTAAAAGACAGGACAGCGGGCTCGGTGCAGACGCGCAAGAGCTTGTACATCTCCCGTTAATCTTGCTCAGAACGCGCTGGCATCCAATCAATGGCTGTTCCGCCACTGCTGTAATAATACGGGCTCACAAGATAGTTGACATCCTGCTCACGAATAACTTTGAAGTCACCAACTAGGAAGTTTTTTCCCTCATGCAAATCATACCGAGTTTCCGAAAGGCTAGGAACACCTTCGAATGGGTACATCTCCTTAAGGACGGCCTCTTTTGCCTGCTCCGGGATTTCGTATTCTTCCAGTATAGGGCGACCGCGCCCATTTTTTTTAATCACCTTGCGAGGGAAATCGAGGGGAGGGTCATTTAAAAGGCTCATTGTTAAGCTCCAGTTAAAGAATAAATGTTGTTATTTTACCATATGTCATTTTGCCGGTAAGGTCATGGTGTCTAATTGCGCGTTTACATAAGCTGGATAGTTAATGGCATTGTATTTTGCTTCAACCTAACCTAACCCCGCCTCCGGGTACCCAAACACCCGCAACACCTTCGGCAACACCCGGAAGGCCACAGGGGTTGTGACATCCATCGGCTCCCCGTCGTATTGCAACGGCAATGCGGTGGCACTCTTTAATTGAATGTCCCGCCCCTGGTAAAGCCCCAAATCGGGATGGGCTTCGGTGGCCCCGCCAAATCGCCGTTTGGTGGCATTCCAAATTTCTTGAAGCAGGAGCCCAGAGTTGAAGTGACGAATCACAATCACATCCAGTAGACCGTCTTGGCCGTCGATATCATCCCCCATGGGGAAACCAAAGTTGAGCTTGCTGAGATTGGCGACCAGCACCCCGACGGCCTTGTCCTCGTTGATATGCTCCCCGTCAATCGTCAGTTCGATCGCTTCTGGCTCGCGGTCGAGCTGCCCCAGCAGAGCTTTGACATAAGCGGCCACTCCCCAATCGGATTTGAGTTCTTCGCTGTCGCGGATCATGCGGGCATCGGTCCCGGCGCCTGCCAGCATCACAAAGCGCTGGGTGACATCTCCAGCCTGGAGTTCGCCCATATCCAATGACAGTACTTGGCCGTCTACAAGGGCCTGGCACAGGGCTTCGGGGGTGAGAGCGGGGAAGAGGTTCTGGGCGACCAGATTGGCGGTGCCGCCGGGCCAAGCCAGCAGCGGCACATCCGAGCCACTCAGATGGGCTGCCAAACCGCTGATTGTGCCATCTCCGCCTACGCCCACGACGGCATCGAACTGTGCCGCATCGGCCAATAGATCGGCAAATTTGCAGTTGGGGGTCACAGGGCGCATGACCAACTCCCAGCCCTGGTCAAGACAGGTGCGCCGCAGGGCGTTGGTATCTGTGTCCGATTGCCCGGAACGGGGATTTTCGATCTGTAGAATACGCTTCATGGTTTCCTTCGAGAACGTGCCTAGATTGAGATCGGGTCAAGGAGCTATCGGAGATAGTACCTTTGCTGTGCCCCAGAAAGCAAGCGCTTGGTGGTGTCATATAAAACGAGAAAGCTGATTTCAACCCAAGGTGCGCAAGAAGCCGTCTCAGTGTTGGGCGTTGTAAAGCGGGAAACGATGAACAGACCTCAGAGCGATGGAAACCTGTTTAAATGACCGGGGATTGTGCTGAAAAAGGAGTTGTATCCGGTTTGCTTTTGGCCTTCGGTCGATGTTAAACTAAATATAATTTTTTTATTAAGATTCAACCTTTTATACATGACTGATTTAGCGGCGCTCTCTTCTCCCTTGCAACAATCTGGTCGCCTGGGCCAGCTGCCTTCTGCTGCGCTAAAACCAGCCGCACCAGTCGCGCCGATCCAGTCACTGCAAGTGCTTCCCCCTACCCCGGTTATTCGCGATACGTTGGCCTCGGATGCTGCCTCCCAGGGCTCTGCCACCCAGGTGATCGAATTTGTACCCGGCCCCAACGCCGCTGAAAAACTGCTGGCTGCAACGGGGACCGCTTTACAGGCATCCACCAGCAATGGCCTGCTGGCCAATGTGGCCGCGCCCGCTGTGGGGGCCACGGTCGGAGCGGTGACCGCCAAGGCCCTTGGTGGCAAAATGGCCCCGCTGGCGATCTTGGGTGCAGGGGTGGGTTCGCTCGTTAACCGGGGCGTGGGCATCGCCCGCAATACGGATGAAATCGCTGCCGCCTACCACAGCGGCAAAACCGACGCCACGCTGGTCGACTCGGTCATCCAAGGGGTGGGGATGGCGCTGGAGATTGCCACGGTGGCCTCGGCCAAAAAGCTGATTGGCGCTGCGGAAATTCCCCGCCGTTCGCCGTCCATGGCCCCGATGTCCGAGGGTTTTCGCCAATACCAGCCGGATGAGCGCTTGGTGGGTCACCAGGGCGAAGGATGGCAGTTCAGCGAAACCAAGGGTATTCCCTCGCCGAAGCAGCTTGCCGCTGTCAAGGGCACCGCTCCCGTGACCGGGGCACAGGCCTTTTTAAACCCCACCGAGAATCAAAAAATTGCCGGGGCTCCGATCGAAGCGATTGTCGCCAAAATTCCCAAAGAAGCCCAACTGCGCGAACTCACCCCCAGCGCTACGATCAAGGAAGGCTTTGAATACGCCTGGGTCGATAAAAAAAGCCAGATGGATTACCGGGTCCGCATCCACGGGGCCGATCTCGGCGTTGCGGCCCATAACCCCCAATCGACGGCGGCCCAGGGCTGGATCGTCCGGGTCGAACGCAATCCAGTCGGGCAGCGGGTGTTTGATGAGACCGCTTATCTGACCCTGGATGGCACTTACCACAAAGGCAGTGAACTCAAACAGCTTGAGGCGCACAAACGGCAGCTCGAAACCGCGCTGTTGGGAGCGGCCCCGACCCCCGGCACGGCCCAGGTGGCGACTGTGGGCCGCATGAGTACAGCCGTTTCTGCCGCTGCCACGGGCGCGGCCCCCCTGAATTTGAGTGCTGCTTCCCCGGTAGACAAACTCCTGGCAAAGGTCTCAGCCCAAATTGAGCATTTTCACCACAGCACCCACTTGGCGGTGGGGGGCCTGAACCGGGCGCTGAATTAAGGGGCAGAGAGGTATAGGCACAAAACTTTGTGCCCATACGTTGCACACACTGTGTTAAAATGCCGGTGGGAATCACTTACTCCTATGCAATCGGTGGTGATTGTCTGTGCCCCGGGCCACATGCCCCGCCCCCTCTGGCGGTGCCCGGCAAACCCTTAGCAAAGAGGCCTTATCCATGAGAGACGTTGTGATCGTCGGGGGCCTACGCACCCCGTTCGTCAAAGCTGGTAGCGCATTCAAAGAGTTTCAAGCCTATGACCTGTGCGCCCGCGTGATCCGCGAGCTGATGCTGCGTACCCCCCTGCCCCCGGACCGCATCGACGAAGTGATTATCGGAAACGTAATTCAAGATGCAGAAAGTGCCAATATGGCGCGTATTTCTGCCATATTGGGGGGCTTGCCCCGCCATATTCCCGGG
>DLGM01000441.1:1921-3101 GCA_002482705.1 Cyanobacteria bacterium UBA7694 | reverse complement strand
AAACCTTGGTTGTATTGGCCTCTGCCCTGTTGATTGCCGCTTGTAGCACTGCTCCACGCACGGGCTTACAGCCCGCCGCCAATCCGAGTTTGGGGGCCCAGAGCGTGATGACCCTGAGCCACCTGGGTGAAACCGACTTGGCCCCGCCGCCGCGCGTGGATTTACGCCCGCAAATTGCCCAGCAGGCCCTGCGCCGTGAAGGCGACCTGCTGGTGTTTCGTGCCGTGCCGGTGGCCCGCACTACCAGCCGTCCGGCAGCGCGCAACCTGAGCGTGGGTGGTTCTTTTGTGTACAAGGGCCTCGGGGGCGAGTTGCTGCCCGGTCACCATGCGACTGTGCGGGTTTTACAAAATGGCCGCGAAGTCGCCAAGGTGTTGACCGATGCCCAAGGTGGGTGGAGTGCCCCGGTGCCCGCTCCTGGTAATTACACCCTCCGTTTTACCCTCGAAAATCCCCGCTGGATCATCAGCAACTATGCTTGGGAAGCTTCCGCTGTTGCAGGCCAGGACATGGGCACCTTTACCTTGGACGGCACCCAAAAGAGTGCTGAAGCCGCTTGGATCCATGAGCAGTACGTGCGCAGCCTGACCCTGTTTGCCCGTGAACAGATCGACCTGGGTTGGTGGCGTAACCAGATTAAAACCCGCTGGCCCGGCAATGGTAACTATTACACCTCGTACACCGTGACCCTGACCGGGGCCGAACAGTGGGACGTCAACGGCCACGAAATTGGCCACGCCATTTACCATCAGGCCCTGAACGCGCGTTCGACTGGCGGCCAGCACAAAATCGACGATTGTTACGAAGGCACTCTGGCTCTGTCTGAAGGCTTTGCCACCTTCTTCTCAGGGGCGATCAACTTGCAGGCCGATGACCCGGATGCCCGTTTTGGGGCCTATTTGGTGCCGCGCCGCTCGCCGATTCGTATTGAAAATACGCCAGATGACGTGTGCCCCGGCAACCGCAATGAATGGCGGGTGGCTTCAGTATTGTGGGATGTGTATGACCGCCACAGTGATAAACAAGATGGCATGACGTTGCCTCTGAAAGATATTTGGGCTGCCTTTTCGCAGCCGGACAAACCGGCGATGCGCAGTGCCTTGGATGCCTATGCACTATTGCGTGAGCGCCTAAGCCCCGAGGGTCAGGCTCAACTGCGGCAGGTATTTGTACAAAACAC
>DLGM01000441.1:0-1892 GCA_002482705.1 Cyanobacteria bacterium UBA7694 | reverse complement strand
CCTGAGAAGCTTTATTTTTCAGGTGCTTCTGCCTTTTGGCATTCGCTTTCACTCAACGCGCCGTCCTGGTTGTTATCCAGGGCGGCAAAGCGTTTTTTGGCGGCTTGCATAACTTCTTCCAAGGTGATTTTGCCGTCGCCGTTGTTATCCTGGGTGCGGATGTAGGTTTGCACGCCAGGGCGGGCCTTGTCGCGCACAAAAAAGGGCATCAGTTGCAGGATTTCGTCGGCGGTGACAAACCCGTCTTTGTTGGCGTCGGCCTTTAAAAACTGTTCGCGCAGGGCGGTTTGCATTTCCAGCAGCTTCACCTGCCCGTCACGGTTTTTATCCCATTGTTTGCAGGCCGGGGGCCGGGCCTCGGCGGCTTGCGCCCAGGCTCCGAGGCCCATCACGGCACACAGTATCCATTTCCCAATTGCTTTCATGGCATATACCTCTGGCCCTATTATAAGGCCCTTAAAGCTTTAAGGGCTCGCGGTAAAAGGTGCTCACTTGACCGCTGGGCGTAATTTTGCGGATGGCGAGGTTGCCCTTGTCGAAGACGTAGACGTTCCCGGCTGCATCCAGGTCGAGTTTTTCGGGTTGGTTAAACCGGGCGCTGTTGCCGGGGCCGTCTTGGTAGCCAGCTTCGTCAGTTCCGGCTAAACGCGTTAAGGTGCGTGTGGGTAGATGCACATGCCACAGGCTGTGGTTGCCTGTGAAATACAGGTTGTCTTGGCTATCGATACGCATGGCGGTTGGGCGATACAGCCCTGTTATCAAGGTTGGGTTAAATATTGGCTGCCAAGGGCGTTTGTTCCAACTATCCATAAACGGGTAATCCAGTGGATAGGGTTTAGGGGCTTGTAAGAAGTCGATGATGAGATGCCCATCTTGGCGAATGGCAAACGGCCCCATGTAAGGATTTGGAGAGTTCACCACAGTACGATTTTGTAACGGTTGCTCTTCCAGCGCAAGTTGTTCCAGCTTAGAGCCTTTGAGGATTGATCCAAACTGGCTTTCTCTGGAGTTTAATGCATAATAGACCGTTGAGTGGTTATCCTGATTGACGCTATAAAGCCCCGCTAACTCTGAATAATTTTCATTGGAAGATGTGAGACCATCTACACCAATCGGGTTTTTATCCTCATGAAATGATTGCTCCCAAATTTGGCGAATGGTTTTGGTTTGTAAACCCCATTCCATGAGACGGTATCCGCGATAGGGATTCCCATGGGAAGGGGGGGCGGTAAAGCGTGTGGGCATATGCACCAATAAGCGCCCCTGATGGTCTTTTTCTATTTCCTGGCTGGGCGGGCAAGTGAACTGTTCGCTGTTGTTCATGCGCAGGTATGAGATGTTGCCCTGTGTATCGAGGGTGTAAATCCCTTGCCGGGAAATAATCATGGGCGTTGGTTTGGGGCTGTTATCATCATAAAAACCACGCTCAAGAAGTATGGGCTCGATTCCTGCGGGTAAATTAAGCGGAAGACAGTCACTAAAACCGGGTTTGCAGCCACGAATCACCTGGATAGGTTTACGCTGGTGGAACAGCAACACCATTTGTTTCCCGTCGGCGTGAACCACAAAGTCGCCCAAGTTTTCAATCGACGGCGGATCCTGCTGCTGAGTGGTTGCTTCTGAGGCACAAAAAATGTTGGCAGTGCGATTGTAAGCTTCGAGCCCATTGACCTCTGGGGGTAAGGGAGTCGGCGTTGGTGCCGGGGATGGAAGGGGACTCGGGCTATTTTCGGGGGGCAGGTTGGGTTCAGCCGTAGGCGTTGGGCTTAACTCTGAACTGGGTTGTTGTGTCGGAAGAGGGGTATATTGACCCCATCCCGTGTTGACTTGGCAGCCCCAGGCCAACAGTCCTAAGCTGATCCACTTCCATTTAGGGTGCATGGGGTTCCTCT
>DLGM01000176.1 GCA_002482705.1 Cyanobacteria bacterium UBA7694 | reverse complement strand
AGCATGCGGTCGAGGATGATCAGGTCGGGCTGAATGCGCCGCGCCGCCACCAGCCCCTTGATCCCGTCAGCGGCCACTTCGACATCATAATTTTCCGCTTCTAATTCACACTGCATGAGCAGGGCGATGTCATCTTCATCTTCGATGATCAGAATGCGCTCACGCTTTTTTTCACTCATAAGACCGATCCTCTTTTACCCATAGATCACTCAGAAGGCGTGCTGTTTTTATCATGCCACAGACGGAGGGTGCTCGGTTAAGCATCTGCTGAAACTTCGCTGAGTGCGAGCTGAATGTCTGTATCTTCCGGGTCCAGTTCTGCCGCCCGAAGTAGAGCTGAACGGGCTGCTTCCGGCTCTTCCAGCGCTTCCAAACTCAGGGCCAAATTATAATAGACCACGCTGCTTTCCCCGTAACCGGCCAGGGCGCGGTGGTAGGCCTCGACGGCTTCAGCATGTAAGCCCAAGGTGCGGCAGGCTTCGGCCTCTAAAATGGCAAAGTTGAGCACGCCGAAGGCATCGTCATGGGGGCGGCGCAAGACTTCCAGAGCCTCTACATGGCGACCCCGGTTGAGCATGGCAACCGCTGTTAAATACAGCAGGGGTGCATCACTGGGACGCAGACGCAGGGCGCGGGTGAAATAGTGCCCGGCCTGTTCTAAGTCGCCCTGTTTGAGGAATAGGTACCCGGCTTCAAGCAGGAAATGGCTGTCCATATTGGCATTATGGCTGACAAACTGGGCATCAAAGGCTGCTTCCAGAGTCGCAGGCAAGGGGCCTTCCGGGTACAGCAACAGCGTTTGCAGGGCATTGGTTTCATCGTGTGTGCAGGTTTGCCCCCACCCGGCCAAGGTGGCCCAACGGGCAATCAGGGGGAAGTTGACCGGATGGGCCAAGCTGTTGCCGTGGGTGGTGGCCACCTCTTCGTGGATGCCCTCCATGCGGGCCGGGTGGGCAAAGCCTTTGTCCGAAATCAGGAAGACGCCGCCGGGACGCATATGGCTACGCAGAGCCTGTAACGATTGCAGCGAGCCGATGGGATACAAAATTGTGGCCAGCGGATACTGTTCGGCAAAGGTGGCCACCGCCTGTTGGCCCAAGGGATCGGTCACCACAGCTTCTAAAACACAGGTCTGAAAACGGCTGGTTTCGGCGATGCGGTCGAGCTGATAGGCCTCAAACGCAAACAGGGGGGCGACAATTGTATTGGTAATCACGTCCTGTAAAAAGGCTTCTTCTTGTCCCAACGGCAAAGGCACACCTAGGCTCAAGGTTTCAGCCGCCAGGGTTTCAAGTAACAGGGTTTCGAGGGTTTCACGCAAATCGGTTTCAGGGGTGAGGGCGGCTACAAACGGGGGGCTGCACAACAGGGTGATGGTGGTGCGCAAACTGCGCTGCAAAGCTTGGAAAAACAGGTGCTGGGGGTGTTCGGGGGCCACTTCAAAGGAATAGAGGGCCAAGTTGGCGACAATTTGCATTAGCAAGGCCCGGTTTTCGGTCTCGGTGGGCGGTTGTTCTAAGCTGCCCGTGAGCTGGTAATAGAGGCTGATGTGTTTTTCGAAATATTGCCCCAACTGATGCAACAACAGGGTGACGGGCAGGGTGCTGTGCTGGTAGTTGCCCACAATCGCGCTAAAATCGGTCGGCAAAGCTATCTCTTCACCAGATAATAAGCGGGCCTGTTGCGGTTGCAAGGCATCTACCACCACCAGCTTGAGCTGGCCGCTGGCCAAGTCTTCGGCCAGGGCGCGGTGATCGGCAATATCCGCCAGCGCACTTTCGGCAAAGTCGGTCATCCAGTATTCTAGGCGCTGGCTGTAATCTACGCCCGCGTCATGGCACAAATTGCGGAAGGTCTGTAAAAAGTTGAGGGCGAAGATGCCGAGCCCGGCACCCAGTTCCAGCACACGAATGGGGGCGTTTGCCTCCGGGGGTTGCGCCTGCAACGCTGCCAACAAAACCGCCGCATTCTGGTGCGCGGCTTGGCGATTCGAGGTCACATTGTAGGGCACTTCTTGTGACAGCCAAGCCTGAGCCCCCCGCGTTTGGTAATAGTCGGTGTGAATCTGCCACTTGAGGGATTGGGCATAGGGCACAAAATCTTGAATCTGATAACGCATGGCGACCTCTTTGAAACGGCGGTTGCCCCTATTGTAGCGGAAGCGCTTGCAGAGCTAAAAATAAATGGTTCGAATGATGATTGTTATTCTATATCGCGTATCGCAAATCGCGATATGTGTAATAAAATACCCAAAGGAGGCCCTATGAAAGAACACAAGGGTATGCGCCCACAGGACGTTGCTATTTTGCTTTATCTCTCTACCTTAAAAACAGCTGACTGGAAAATTAAAGATGTGGCCCAAGCCCTTGCTATCAGCCAGTCTGAAGTTTCAGAAGCAGTAAATCGCTGCATGATCGCCCGTTTACTCGATAAAGAAAGCAAAAAAGTTTTCCGACAAAGTCTCTTCGAGTTTTTGAAATATGGCCTTAAATACGTGTTTCCCGTGGTTCCTGGCACCCTGGAGCGCGGTGTTCCCACCGCTCATTCTGCGCCTCCCCTCAATCAGCAGATTGTGCAGGATGATGAACCTTTTGTGTGGCCGCATCCTGATGGCACAGTCAGAGGTTTGGCCATTCAACCGCTGTATCATACCCTTCCCGGTGTTGTTGCGGATAAATCAGAATTCTATGCCCTGTTGGCTCTATGTGATGCGATACGTGTAGGCCAGGTACGAGAGGTGAATTTGGCCAAAAAAGAATTGGAGAAACGGATTCTAGCTGAGAATATTTAAAATAGTGGCCGGGGAAACTCCCCGGCCACTGGTTTGTTTAGGGCTGCCCGGCCAGATAGGTTTCAGCAGCGGCATGGCGACTCTGTAAGTGGGTGACCAGTTCATTGACTGACGATTCAAAGGCCGCTGTGCTCGACAACATGGTTGACTCGGGCAGTTCGCCCTCCGGGCCCACCACATAAGCCTTGATCAGGTCATGGGCGGCCTGATAACGGGCCTGGGTTGGGCCTACGGCAAAGGCACCATTGGCGGTTTCGCGCACATACTGGTTGTACTTGGCGCGGTAGACCGGATCATCGACCAAG
>DLGM01000483.1:9498-9660 GCA_002482705.1 Cyanobacteria bacterium UBA7694 | reverse complement strand
CCAGGATGGGGTCCTGGGCGACGGTTTGAATCTGTTGCAGGGCATACAAAAAGAATTCAGGTGTCAGGCGCGGATTGAGCACCCCCGCTTGCTGCCCCTCGGCAAAAAAGGCCAGCACGGCCCCCGTATGCCGCTGCTGGTGACTGCGGATCCAGGCCAAAA
>DLGM01000483.1:253-9479 GCA_002482705.1 Cyanobacteria bacterium UBA7694 | reverse complement strand
CTCTGGGTTCATCAAATCGGCGACTAAAGCCGGGCCCATTAACTGCGCCCCCTGGCGCTTATAGTCGAGCAGCATGTGCAGGCGCTTCAGGTAGGGTTCAGGGCCATACAAGACTTCCTCAAAGAGCGGCATTTGCTGCTGGACCATGCGTTCCAACACCGTGATCACCAAAGCGATGCGATGGGGAAAGTGTTTATAAAAGGTGACTTTGCTGACCCCGGCTTGGCGGCAAACCTCCTCGATGCTGACGCGGCGAAAGCCCTGGATTTTAAACAGAGTCTCGGCGACTTCAACCAGGGCTTCAATTTTGGGGCGGCGGGGGGGCATGGCGTGTCCTAAGGGGCGAGTGATCATAGTTTAGTTAACGATTTTGTGTTTGTCAAACTAAATTCGTTAACTTTTGGGTTGCCAGACCTCCCCCATGCCTTTGCCTGCCCCACTATTCGTCAGCGGCTTGTCCACAGCGCTTATTTTATGTGCGATATTTTATTAAGTAGGTGTTCACAGAGCGCGGTGGCCGCCGTTTTATGCTGTGATTTGGGAGTGCGACACAGATACACTTCGCGAAAGGATATTTCCGGGGGATCGGCAACAATTGCCAGAGCTCCTTGTGATAGGTAATTTTGAACCGCAAACAGGGGTAAAAGTGCTGCTGCCCGGCTCGATAGACACCACTTCAGGACAACGTCGAGCGAATTGCTTTCACACACAATTTGCCGTGGGTATTTGTGATCGTCCCAGAATAAACCCCGTTTGCCTGTTTCTGGATTCAGGGGGGCAGACACATACGAAAATCTGCTCCAGTGGCGTTTGGGTTGGGGTGCTGAGACAATGACCAGGGGGCTGCGTTTGAGCACCCGGACTTCAAGGGCGTGGATCGTGGGAATATAATCGGTGATGGCCAGATCAAAATAACCCGTTTCCAGATATTCATTCAGTTCATGGGCGTGCGGGTGACATTCGATATGAAATGAGACCGTGGGATAAGTTTGCATAAATTCTGTCAACAGTTTGGGGGTAAACTCTAGCACAACGCCTGATTGCCAAGCGAGGGTGATCAGCCCTTCGATGGGGTGATAGCACTGCATCCGTAATTGGTAGTGCAACTGCTGCATTTTATGCAATACACCCATGGCTTCCTGTTGAAATAGGCGGCCTTGGTCGGTGATATGAAAGGTGTTTCCTTGAATTTCAAGCAAATGGGTTTGTAAGTGTGTTTCCAGAAGCTGTAGATTGCGCAGCAAGGTAGAACGGGAGATTCCCAGTACAGCCGCAGCCTGCGTAAAGGTGCGTTCATGGCACAAGGTAATAAAGTATTGAATCCACTGACTTTTAATCTGGGGTTTGGGTTGCATAAATACGCCTTAAAATTTCGGTTTTAATGGCTTCAGCCACAGGGGATAAGGGCGGTTTCCAAACTAAATAAGGGGTGTAATGGTTTTCAAAGGGGGCTGGTGTCACTTCTACCAAGCGATCTTGATAGGCAAATCCGTCTAAAATCTGTTTTGGCATGTGTAAGCAGACATGCCCACAGGCAGCCAATTCTAAAGCCATCGCAAAATCAGCTTTTCCGATAATCTTACGGGGCCACTGTTTTTCAGGCCAAACATTGAAGTGATCTTCCTGGGAGTGTTGATGGGTCACAAAGGTAAAATATGACAACTCCTGCCAAGTGCCTCGTACTTCAGGGGCTCCAATGATTGCATAAGGGCTCTTGGGTAAGGCGATATAGGTCAGCTCTGGCTGTAGAGGAGGGGCCAATAATAAACCCATGTCTAGGTCTCCGTTCATGAGTTTGAGCTCAAGCGATGAGGCACTTTCACCGGGCATATCAATCAAGGGATAAAAGCTGGGATCTTTGGCTTGCCACTCATCCATGACTGATGAGACATGGCTATCCAATAATAAAAGGGAGCCGAGGCGGAAAGCCGTGTTAGGGAGGCCCTGATCGGGAGTGAGAAACAGATTTTCTAGGTGATATAAGCGTGTGAATAAGGCGTGGCATTCGGTCCGCAATAATTGTCCGGCTGGGGTTAGGCGCTGTTCTTTCTTTTGATTGCGCTGAATCAGTTTAAAACCGAGCGTGTGTTCTAACTGCTTAATTTGACGACTCAGGGCCTGTTGGGTGATAAACAAGCGTTCTGCCGCTTCCTGAAGGGAGTCAGAGTCGGCTGTGATTATAAAATAATACAAGGTATCGGTTTTGAGTGCTAAACTTTGTAGCTTCTCCTGAATGATCTGGTTTGAATATTCATCGGCAATCATTAAAAATAAACCTCTTTGAGATTTAAAATAATTTTTTAATCTTCGTGTGAATAGGCGTTTAATTATCTATATTTGTGTAATCAGGTCGAGTAGCCTTTATGAGTCTCTTTAAAAGAGATTAAGAAAGTGACAGAGAACAGCATGCTAACAGGCCCATGTTTCTTTTGTCTAACAACTTATTTAAGCCAGATGTTTTGAATTGTGTTGTGCCCATACAACAAAATTAGGCAATCAGTGCTCACAAAAATTGTTAGACACTGTGGGCGTGGGTTTGTTAGTTTAAGAGCATGTAAGCGTATCTTTAAGTTTTACCGCTGCTTGACCCATTTCTGTGCGAGGTTATTACCGATTTATGCAAATTTTGTCTCATTCATCCCCGTTGACGTCTGCGATTCCCGCTTCCCCACCCTCAGCGCCCCAGGGGGTGTCGCCGACATCGGTTGCTTCACCAGCTCTGGTCCGTGATGGTTTACAGATTGATTACCCAAGAGCCGGAAAAAATGCCGTTGCGCTGATTGGCGGTGCTGGTGCTGGCCTGCTCACAGCCGGTGCCGGGAGCGCTCTGGTGGGTTTGGCCCTTGAACAGGGTATCTCCTCCGATATGTTTTTGGCGGCGGCGGTAGGGGCTGTGACCTTAGGGGTTCCAGCCGGGGCTGCGGGAGCCTTAACTTCTGCGGTACTGACAGATGACCCCAAAACCGGCGCTATTTTAGGCGCTGTGTCCGGGGCTGCCACCGGGGCCGCCCTGACCGCCAAAGCCAACTTTGGCGGCCGGATGATGCTCTTAGCCGGTTCCCTGGGAGCCGCAGCCGGAGCTGTAGGGGGCTGGACGGCGGCCCATCTTCGCCAGTAGTTTGTTTGCTCCGCCCACAGGGGCGGGGCCCGCATATAAGGGAAAGTTATGTATAAAAAGTGGAGCCTGTTGTTTTTAAGCCTGCTGTGGAGCTGTCAACCGTCTGGGATGGGCAGTATATCCGCATCCGCGTTTGTCGATTTAGAGCGCGAATACGCGGGGTTTTCAACCCAGGCGCTGACGGCCAATTATCTGGGCCGTAAAATCCGTCACTGGATTGCCCAGGAAAATGGCGAGGGCATGCGCCGGGAAATGGAGTTTGCTCGCCTGAAACACCCCAGCTTATTGACAGCCATCATGGCGGATGATGCATTGTGCAACGCGGCCATCGATTTTGCCGAGATCACGGCTTATAGCCACAATAGTCCAAATTTTGAAAGTTATATCCAAGAATTTAGCTGCAATATTCCCCCGATTGTCGGTGAATTCCACGTCAATACCTATACCACCAATGTGCAGACGCTCCCGGATGTGGCCATGGATGCCCAAGGCAACTTTGTGGTCGCGTGGTTCGGGGCTGGCCCTGGGGATGGGCAGGGTATTNNAATGGCGAAGCCCAAGGCTCCGAGTTTTTGGTCAATACCACCACGGCGAACGCGCAAAATCATCCCACCATTGCGATGGCTCCCGATGGTGACTTTGTGATCGCTTGGGCCAGTGCTCGCAGTGCCAGCTCGGGTTATGTCAATATCGCAGCCCAACGCTTTGACGCCAACGCCAACAAAATCGGCGGTGAAATTGCTGTAAATACCGAACTGCTCAATTATTCCGCTGAAAAGGTTTTGCCTGACATCGCCTTATCGGATGACGGGCAGTTTGTGGTCGTGTGGTCTGTCAGTAACCCGCAGCGCTGGTATGTCCGGCAGTTTAATGCCAATGGTCAGCCTCTGGCTACCGAGTTCATCTCGCCAGCACAAATCGGCGAGAGTGAGCGTCAGTATAACCCTCAAATTGCCCTGGGTGCCGATGGCCAGTTTACGGTGGCTTGGAATTCACTGAGCAGCAGTGGCCCGGCTGCTAACGGTTATTTCCAAAGGTATAGCAGTAATGGCGTGGCCCAAGGGGGCATTCGTCAATTTCAAACGCAGTTTACCGGCTATATTTATCCGGCCCTGGCCGCAATTCCCGGCGGCAATGATTTTTTATTGGCCTGGCAGCGCTTAGATGGCAATAGTTACGGAGCTTTTGCCCAACGCTTTGACGCCAGCGGAGACGGGATCACTGGGGTGCTTCAGGCCAATATCTATGTCACCAATGTCCAACACAATGCCGACCTGGCTGTTGATGTTGGGGGCAATTTTATTGTCACTTGGCAGGGGGTGGGTGTGGGAGATAGCAGCGGTATTTATGGCCGCCGCTTTAATAGCGCGGGTGAAGCGCAGGACAGTGAGTTCCGGGTCAATACCTACACGGCTTCGACGCAACAATACCCGGCGGTGGCCAAAGCCCAAAATAACCATGGGCAATTTGTGGTGGTGTGGGAAAGTAACGGCAACCCAGGTGAGCACAGCTCCGGGATTTATGCTCAGCGTTACAGTTCACAAGGGGCTGCCCGCTGACAAGATACAACCCATGTCGGTGGCCAACTGTCCAACAAAGTTGTTAGACAGGCCAGCCTGCTTTCTGTTACGGTAAGACTATTGTCATTACATCCAGGGAAACGAATGCATGCGATTATTTGTACTGGCTGCCCTTAGCAGCGGGCTGTTGAGCTGCCAAGCACCTCAGACGCCAACCCCACCACAGGTACCCCACGAAAATTTCCAAGACCTAGAAGCCGAATATGCTGGTTTTCAGACCCAGGCTCTAACCGCCAACTATCTGGGCCGCAAGGTGCGGCACTGGATTGCCCAGAACAATGGCGAAGGCATGCGTCGCGAAATGGAGTTTGCCCGTTTGAAGCACCCGGCGCTGGTGCAAAACCTCATGACCAGCGGCCCGCTCTGTAACCAAGCTCTGACCTTTGCAGAGATTGGGGCCTTTCGCTCGGCCAGCCAAGATTTTGATGCCTATGTGAGCAGCTTTAGCTGTGCACCCGCGCCTGTGGTGGGTACCTTCCAGCTCAATACCTATCCTCTCGATGTGATCAATCAGGGCTGTCCTTCGGTAGCTATGGCGGCTCAGGGCAATTTTGTGGTCACCTTTGAAGATTGTATTCGCGGTGGCGGCGGGGTGGGCGTTGAGCCCGGCTTTGCCCGTTTGTACAGCCCTGAGGGCAACCCGTTGGGCATTGAATTTCCTGTGGATGAAGGCACCACTGCTAACCGTGTAAACCTTCAGGTGAGCAGTGATGCGGTTGGTAATTTCCAGGTGGTCTGGACCGCCAAAGGGCCGCTCACACAGGATGAGGACATTTACCTGCGCCGTTATAATGCTTCAGGTCAGGCCTTAGGCCCGGCGGTGCGGGTCAATAGTTTTATCACAGGTGTGCAGTCTGAGCCTGTTATTGCCACCGCGGCCAATGGCCAGTTTGTGGTGGTGTGGCAGAGCGTTGACCAAGATGGCAGTGCAATGGGCGTTTATGGGCAGTTGTTTGACGCCCATGGCCAGCCCGTGGGCAATGAAATCGAAGTTCCGACTACGACCTTGGGTGCCCAAATGGAGCCTCATGTGGCGATCGATGACCAAGGCCGTTTTGGGGTGGTGTGGTTAACCAGCAGCGCCCCTGACGGTTACGCGGTGTATGGCCAGCGCTTTAATGCCCAAGGGCAAAGGGATGGCTCTGAATTCCAGGTGAATGCCTCTCCGATTGGCACCAATCAGGCATACCCTTCTGTGGGCAGCGACAAGGATGGCAACTTACAAATTGCTTGGCAACGGGTTGTGGAGGGCGGATATCAGGTGGAAACCCGTTTTTATCCTGTCGCGGGCGAGCCTTCAGCGGTTGCTGTGGTGGCGACAACCGCTGCGGCCCCAGCTCCGGTTTTGGGCAAAGCCCGCAATGGCCGCAGCGTGATTGCCTGGAAGGGCGAAACTGATCTCTTGGCGCAGCGTTATTTGGCCAACGGTACTGCTGCAGGCAGCCCGATTCAGGTCGCATTTACCAGTAGCTGGCGAGGGGGCCTGAGCCTCGACCAAAACGGCAATTTTGTCGTGGTATGGGGTGTCGATCCTGCGTTTGCCCAACGCTTTAACGCCCAAGGCGAGGCCTTATAGTGACACCAAGCAGCCAAAACACCAGCGAAAAGAATGTATTCATGCGTAGATTTATTTTAGCTACAGCATTTGTTAGCCTCATTTTAGGCGCTTGTCAGGCTCCTCAGATGGTCTCACGGCCTACTGCTTTAACGACGCAAGAAAATTTCCAAGACTTGGAAGCCGAATACGCCGGGTTTCACACCCAGGCCCTGACCGCCAACTATCTGGGCCGTAAGGTGCGCCACTGGATTGCCCAGAACAACGGCGAAGGCATGCGCCGCGAAATGGAGTTTGCCCGTTTAAAGCACCCGGCGCTGATGCAGCAACACATGGCTTATGGCCCCTTGTGCGCTCAGGCCTTGTCCTTTGCCGAAGTTGATGCCTTTGCCACGGCCAGCCCCGATTTTGGGGCTTTTATTACCAGCTTTTTATGCTCCGACGAAATCCTGGTCAATGCCTCATATACCACGAATGCGCAAACGGCCCCCGCGATTGCCAGTGACGCCAACGGTAATTTTGTCGTGGCCTGGGCCGGATCAAGCCTGCACGACATCGATTTTGGAATTTCGGCTCAGCGCTATAATGCCCAAGGTCAGCCGCTGGGGGCGGCCATTGCCGTCAACCAGTGGACCACCGATTCCCAAAACACTCCCAGTATTGCTATGGCCGATGATGGGCATTTTGTGATCACTTGGGCCACCTCCACACAAATCGAGGGAAACTATGACAGCGATGTCATGGCGCGCCGCTTTGCCCCGGATGGAACCCCTTTGGGCAATGAGTTTTTAGTCAGTGATAGCACCACCGGTTTGCAAAGTGCTCCCAAGGTGGCCATGGCTGGCGATGGCCGTTTTGCGATTGTCTGGCAGGAGGTCGAAACCAGCGGTGCCATGACCGACGATGTCCGTCTCCAAACCTTTAACGATGCTGGTGAGCCCCTTAACGCTGAAGCTGATGTATTGGTTAACAGTTATACCACGGGAATGCAGTATCTCCCGGATGTGGCCATGGATGACCAAGGGCGTTTTGTGGTGGTGTGGCAAAGTGAGCAGCTCAGTGATGCCTTGGGCGTTTATGCCCAGCATTATGCGGCTGATGGCTCTGTGCTCAAAAGCGAGTTCCGGGTCAACAGCGTAGACGATTACCTGTATACGACCGGGCAATATGCCTACCCCAGTATTGCCATGGCCGCTGACGGACGCTTTGTGGTTGCTTGGGAAAGCTGGAACCAGGATGGGGATNNGGGGTCTTTGCCCAGCGCTTTGACAGCGCAGCAGCCCCTGCGGGGAGCGAATTCCCCGTGAATACCTATACTACCAGCAGTCAGCGCTTGCCCCATGTCGCGATCGCCGATGATGGACAATTTTTGGTCAGTTGGGTGAGCCTTGGCCAAGATGGTTATGTGACCGGCCCACAAATGCACCGGGGGGGTGTTTTTGCCCAGCGTTATAACGCCGTGGGCGGTACCGTGGGCAACGAATTTCAGGTCAATACCTATACCACAATGGGGCAAAATAATCCGCATGCCACCTTTACTCAGGGCGGTGAGTTTGTGATTACCTGGCAAAGCCAATTACAAGACGGCAGTGGCTTTGGCGTGTATGCTCACCGCTATGACGCAAACGGGGCCGTGATCTCTGGGGAATAGCTTCACTCGGGGAGATGAGCCAAAAGGGTCTGTGTCGCTGTCACACAGACCCTTTGAGTAAAGCGTTTACCAAACCACTTCCATCATCGCGCAGTTGAGCCCTGAGCCGATGCCCAGCAATGCGAGGCGGTCGCCTTTGTCGAAGTTTTTCTCTTCCTGGGCTTTGACCAAGGTGATTGGGATAGCTGCTGGGCCAATATTGCCAAACTCCGGATAAATTTTGAAGATGCGCTCGGTATTGAGCTGTAAGGCTTCGCTGAGCTTGCGCACGTGGGTTTCGCCGACCTGGTGCAGAATCAGTTGGGCAAACTCTTTTTTGTTCCAGTCCATGGTCTGTTGGGCTTGGGCGTAGGCCTGAGCGGCCAGTTCAACCCCGGCGACCAGCAGGCCGCTGGCATCGGTGGTCATTTCGGTCATGTCGAGTTTGCCGATACATAGGCGGTTGTGCTGGCTGGCGGCCAAGCTGACGCCGCCTAAAAATTGCGGCGCTTCCGGGGCCAGGCTGCGGCGGCACAGAATAAAGGCTACCCCGCCAGAACCCAAGGTCAACGAGGCAAAACTATTGCGGAAAGTGATCGGGTCGATATTGGGTTGCAACAGGCGCTCAATGGTCGATTCGGTAATTAAGCGTGAGCTTTCGCCATCCACAATCAGGGCGTAGTCAATTTGGCCCCGCTCAATCATATTGCCCGCCACTTCCATGGCATTCAGGAAAGCCAGACAGGCATTGCCCAAATCGAAGTTGTAACAGGTACTGGGCAAGCCTAAGTTGCCATGGACCAGGGCCGCATTCGAGGGTTCGATATAGTCGCGGCAGACGGACGTATTGATCAAAATGCCGACCTTGTTTTTGTCGAGGCCGCTCTGCTCAAGGGCTTTGGCTGCTGCCATTGTGGCGGCATCGCTGGGCATGGTTTCCGGGTCCCAGAAACGGCGGGCTTTAATGCCGGTTAGCGATTCAATCAGGTTGGGACGCATGCCAAAACGCTGCATCGGTTCGGCCAACTGCTCTTCAATCCAGGTCGAGGTGATGCGGTGGGGCGCATCTACGGCCGCCATGGTTAAAATCGAAACATTGTCAAATTGCATCATAGGTTTAATCATCCTTTAGTTAAGCAGCATTGGGGTGTTCTTGCAGCCAGGCTTCCAGCCGCCGAAACCCTTCATCCAGAGAGATCTGGGGATCATAACCCAGCTCTTGCCGGGCCGCAGTGATGTCAAACCAGTGGGAGGTCGCCAGTTGGCGGGCGGTAAAGCGCGTCAAGAGGGGTTCACCGGGCAGACGAAAGAGTTTGTGTACTTGCTCCAGAGCGGCCCCGGCC
>DLGM01000483.1:0-211 GCA_002482705.1 Cyanobacteria bacterium UBA7694 | reverse complement strand
ATGGGCGGCAGCCAACATGCGGTTGACAAATTCGCCGACGGGCAGCGGTTCCCCTTGGGTAATGAAGTAGGCTTTGCCAGAAATGGCGGAGCCCGGCTCTAGGCGATCCAGGGCTTGCAGGTGGGCAGTAGCGGCATTGTCGACATAGACCGTATCAATGCGGTTCTTGCCGTCGCCAATCAGGCGCAAACGTCCGGCACGGGCACGACCG
>DLGM01000044.1:5200-7103 GCA_002482705.1 Cyanobacteria bacterium UBA7694 | reverse complement strand
GTGAACTTTCTAACTGTGAGGCAATGTCGAGCTGTTGCCGTTCGCGCAGGGTGACAGTGGCTGCCAGAGCCGAGGCTCCCAAACAGCCCAGCAGCATCACCTGTATCCAAAGCTGGTGCATAGGGTATAGTATTCAGCGTATGCAAAAAGCCCTGGTTTTGTCTATCCTGATGCTCGTCAGCTGTCGCCCTCCGGCCCCACCGGAACGGGCTTCGGCGATTGCGGCCATGGCGCAAACCAAGGGCACGGAAGGTTTTGCCAAGGCGTTAAAGCCCCGTGCTTTTGTTTTTCCCGCTGATGCTGGGCCGCACCCGGAATTTCAGACCGAGTGGTGGTATTACACAGGCAATCTGGCGACGCCTGAAGGGCGGCGTTTTGGTTACCAACTGACCTTTTTCCGCCGGGCTCTGACCCCCACTCCGATCGCCGATGCCTGGCGCACCAACCAGATTTATTTTGCCCATTTTACAATCAGCGACATTGCCCAGCAGGCTTTTTATCCGTTTGAGCGCTGGAGTCGGGGGGCGGCCGGTTTGGCAGGGGCTCAGTCACCGCCCTATCGGGTCTGGCTTGAAAGTTGGCAAGCGGAACAAGTCGGGGATCGGGTACGGCTGCGGGCTGCCGAGGCCGATGTGAGCCTTGATTTATATGTGCAGCCAGTTAAACCGCCCGCTTTACAGGGAAACCGGGGCTTGAGCCAGAAAAGTGCGGGGGTTGGCAATGCCTCGTATTATTATTCCCTCAGCCGCATGGCCAGTACCGGGACAATTACGATCAAGGGGCAACCCTTTGCCGTAAAAGGTTCCAGTTGGCTCGACCGGGAATGGAGTACCAGTGGCCTGTCGGGGCAACAGAGCGGTTGGGACTGGTTTTCTTTGCAGTTGGCGGATGGGCGCGAGTTGATGCTGTATCAACTGCGTTTGAAACAGGGGGGGATGGATCCCTATTCAGCGGGCAGCCTGATCGACCGTCAGGGCCAAGTTACGCCTTTGAAGTACAGCGACTTTCAAATTACACCCCAAGGTCAGTGGAAAAGCCCAACCACGGGCACCGTTTATCCTTCCGGTTGGGCGGTGGCTATTCCCTCACAGGGCCTGAACCTTACGGTGAAGCCCTACCAGCCCAATCAAGAGCTGCCTCTGACTTTTGCCTATTGGGAGGGGGCTGTACAGGTTACTGGCTCGGCTACAGGACAGGGGTATGTGGAGCTGACGGGTTATGGGGAAAAACAAGATAGGGGGGTGCATCGCTGATGGCTCTTGGGCTTGGTTTTTTCTTAACCTGAAACGACTGATAAGTTTAAACTGGGCTGGCTGGAAAATCCCCTTGCGGCTCGCCTAGAATAAGAGTAGGGGAACTGCTTCAAGGGGAAATTGTTCTGACGCTGAACCCAATATCACATCCCGAATCAATCGGTTTATAGGGGTTATAAGGTCGTCGGCACTGGGCAGCCACCTCGGCACAATTCAAAAAACCGGGTGAGCACAATGAACGCTGTTAATGAATCTTTTGTGATGACAAAACACGCACAGGTCCGCTGTCTCCAGCGCGGGGTTCGCACCGCTGATATTGAGTACCTCCTGGCCCATGGCAAAAAGATTTACAAGCAGGGGCTGGTTTTTTATGTCATGCTCGACAAACACATTGCGCAACGCGGCGAGTCGGTGCGCCATTTGGTCGCTCTGGTCAGTCACGATCAGCATGTGGTGACCGTCTACAAAGAAAAAAATGCCCTCAAAAAGATCAAGCGGGCTACCAAGCACGATCTCAAAAAGAGCAGTTGGATGAGCCCAGTCGCTGCGCATGGCTAAGCGCATGTTGGGGTGTCGGAGCGGATTGTACCCGCCCTCTTGAGCGCACTGGGTCAGGCGGCAGGGCTGAAATATAAGCTTTAGGCGTGATG
>DLGM01000044.1:0-5153 GCA_002482705.1 Cyanobacteria bacterium UBA7694 | reverse complement strand
AGAAAATCTTCTGCCCTTGACTTTATGCACCTACGTTGGAAATCGAAGAACTGAACGGTCCTGGGGCAGATACAATCCGCCCCCCACAGGGATGGTATTGGGTTACACTGCGGTTATGAACAATCCCCTTTTACCTTTGGCTGATCCGGGCCCGCTGGTAGCCGTTGAAACTGGCGATGGCTCTTTTACTCTCAAACAAACGGATGGTGTACTGCATTATCGCTGCCTGCAAGGTGCACGTACGGAGTCCCGCTATGTGTTTTTGGAGGGTTCTGGGTTAATTGCCCAACCGGCGCCTTGGACGGTGCTCGAATTGGGCCTGGGCTCAGGCCTCAATTTTTTGACCACGGCAGATGCCTTTTTAAAACAGTTTCCCGAAGGCGAATTACACTACCATACGCTCGATCATTTGCCGCTGGCGATTGATCTATTCCGCAGCCTGCATCCAGAACGCAATACGGATTTCCCGGAGTTGGTCGAACTGCTGGCCGAAGTGCTGGTGCTTGGACGCGAACAGGATGTGGTGACCCGCTCTTTCCGGGGCGTACATCTCACCCTGTACGCCACCCGCTGGGACCAGGCCGCCGTGCCTGCTGATTTAAATGCCCTGGCGGCTTATCACGATCCCTTTGGGCCGCGTCAGAATCCCGAGTGCTGGACCCCGGAATGTTTTGCCTGGGTGGCACAGCGGTTGGCCCCGGAAGGGCGTTTGGCGACCTATGCCGCTGCCTCTGAAGCCCGCAAAGCGATGGCCGAAGTGGGCTTGTGGATTGCAACCCGCAAAGGTTCGGGCTTTAAACGTGAGATGACAATTGCTGCCCACCGCCCTGAATTACTCGATGGCCTTAAGTTGGTCAAACGCGTGATGCGTGATCGCATTCCGGCTGGGCCTCCGCCCGGTACCCGCCCCCGAGATTGGGCCTAGCGCAGGAAATAACCGCTGGCGTTAATCCAGTCGCTCCAGAAGGTGAACGACAGGGGGGCGGAAATGCCTAACAAGACGCCCAAATGTCCCGGATCGGGCCAGGCCTGGGTGGCCAAAGACACACCCAGAATGGTGCCGGCCGGGGTCATGGCGTTAATCCCAATGCCCCCACTGAACTGGGTATTGTTAAAGGCGAGTTGGTCGCGCCAGTAGGCTCCCTGGTCGAGGAAAGAATTGAGATCAAAGGCCCAACCACTAAAGGTGCTGCCCCCCGCTTGCCCAACCACAACTTGGGAAAGTTTTTCCAGATTGAGGTCACTGGGTTTGGCGATCAGGTGGAGTTCTTGGGACAGTTTGACGCTGTGGCGTTCGGCAATCGAGAATTGGGTTGCGCCCCGTACCAGCCAGTTCCCGGCATTCAGGAAACCCCGGTAAAAGGGCGGATTTTGCCCCAGCGTTGTGCCCGCTGAATTGCGGAAAATAAAGGTCGATTGAAATTCGTCCGTTTGGTAAGGGGTCCAGAAACTGAAGGCAATCAGGGTGGCTTGGGCAAAATTGCTGGGGCCCATGCCGCCAGAGAGCCGGGTGCGGATAAACTGGCCATTGCGGGGAATGCGGTAATCATCCAGATCTGAATAGACAACGTTGAGCGAAGGCAAGAATAAAAGATCTTGGCCGGTGCCAGTGCGCGAGAGCTGGGTGGGTGACGCATCCGGGGCATTGGAGTTAGAGAAAAATGAGTCTTGCACAACAGACAGGTTGGCTACTCCCCGCAGGTAGCGCCGTTGTTCGGGCTGATCCCAAATCGGGAAGCCCATGAACACATCGCCACCGAAACTCTGGACCCAGACCGTTTGGTTGCGTACGCGGTTGTAGTTTTCAAAAATATAGTCAACTTTGTTGTAGTGATTTACGCCCAGGGTGACGCCGGGCAGCAAAAACTTGGTTTGCCAAGAGGCGACATATTCCCAGTCTTGGACAATCTTTTGTGAGGTGATCGGCCCAATTTCGAGGTTATTGCGCTTGAGCAGCACTTGGAAGAGGTTGCCATCATCAAAGAGGTTGTCAACAATGGCACCGACGGTAATGGCTAGACCGGTGGAATCCCACAGGGAGAGGTTGCCCGTGGGCAAAATGGCAGAAGATGCATCAATGACCACGTCGGCACTGATTTCCCCGGGGCCATCAGAACGATAGGTCAGTTGCAGGGGCAGAAAATGATTTTGTTCGAGCCAAGCGAGGTCTTGAGAGAGCCCTGTGGGGTTAAAGGGTTGGCCCGGTATGGCGGAATGGATATTGCGTTTGGTGATGTAACGCTGTTGGGGGGTGCCTCCGCTGAGATGTAACTGCTTAAAGACAACGGGCTGGTCGCTGTTTTCTTGCAGATCCACTTGTAAGGTTTGATCTTTAAACGCCGTCAAACGGAGCTGGGCATTGGGATTGCCGTGCTGGAGATAAAGATTTTGTAAGAGCAGGGTCAGTTCAGCCAGGCTTTGGCTGCTGGTGCCCTTTTGATCGACCCAGCGATAGATCACCCGTTCGAGATGGTTGGGGGCTATTTGGGCAGGAACCGTCGTAAAGCGAATGCTGCGAACGCGTTCCCACTGTTGCAAGCTGAGGGGGTCTTCTTCAGCCAGAGCTGGAAGCCCCCACAGGGCCGTGCTACAGAGAGCGGCTAGCAAGAGGCGCATTATTGGGCGTCACGCCGCATGGCACGCGCAATTTGGCGTTTGACGTCGCGATCGGCAATGGCGTGGCGCTTATCGTGGAGTTTTTTCCCTTTGGCCAAACCCACTTCCACTTTGAGCCAGTTGCGCTGCCAGTACATCTTTAAGACCACCAGGGTCAGCCCCTGTTGGCTGATTTTGCCAATCAGGCGGCGGATCTCTTTTTTGTGCATCAGCAGCTTGCGCGGGCGCACCGGGTTGTGATTGGTCCAATCACCCCCATGGCTATAGGGGCTGATGTGCATGCGATGCACCCACAACTCACCCTTGTCAATTTGGGCATAATTGTCTTTGAGGTTGACTTGCCCAGCACGGATGGATTTGACTTCGGTGCCGACTAAGGCAATACCGGCCTCGAACTTTTCGAGGATTTCGTAGTCGTGGTAGGCTTTGCGGTTAACGGTAATAATACGGGATTCGTCTTTTTCTTTGTTTGCCATGGCGTTTGCAATTGTTCTAGTTTGGGCCATTTGGGCCGGTAGGCCATTGTAGCACAGGCCTGGGGCTATTTTTTAATCTGGGCAAGGGCAGTGGCGATGGCAACTGCCGTGGCTTGATTCTCTTTGGGCTTGTCTTTGACGCGCACGGTCAGTGCCAAGAGGTTGCGGCCACTTTGGAAGATCAGGATTTGACTCTGTGCACTCCAGGCGGCCCGGTCACCGACGCCTTCGAGGGGGGCGTAAACGGCTTCAGCAGTGTAGTCTGGCGTGCCATAAACCGGGTCTTGGTCACGATGGCGCACCAGGTTGTCGAAGGCCTCTTTGGCTTCACTGGTGCGGGCAAAACTCTGACGGATTTCGAGAATCACTTCAGCGGTGCTGGATACCGGATTATAACTGGCACTGCCGTTATTGCCCCGGCGCATTGAGTCGCGCAGTTGTTGACGGTTATCGGCTTCAATGGTGTCTGCTTTGGCTTTGGCCCATTGCCAAGCGCAGCGGCCTGGCAATTGGCTGGTTTGGCTGAGCGGGCCTTTGGCCTCACCGTGTTGGCGTACCAGTGCCTCGTTGAGGAGTGTGCAAGCGGCTGGCACTTCTTGAGCCCCGGCTGTGGCACTGCCCAGGACCCATAGGCTGATTGCGACAAGAAGATATTTGCTCATGAGCGAACCAGTGGATACCCTTTGGCTTGCCACGCCAAGGTGCCACCCTTGATATTAAACACCTTGCGAAAACCCATTTCCTGCATGATTTGCATTGCCTCGCCACTGCGGGCACCGCTGCGGCAATAAATGATATACGGTTGGTTGCGATCCATGGTTTCAAGCTGGGTTTTGAAGCTGGGATCGTAGAAGTTGAGCAGGCGCGCTTTGTTGATATGCCCTTGGCCATATTCTTCTGGGGTGCGCAGGTCAAGGATCATAAAGTTGGGGTCTGTGGTGATCCATTGATAGGCTTCGGTGACGTCAATGGTGACCACCGGGCGGGCTGCGCTTTGGGCCTGCAGTGCAGCGCTATTGAGCCTGGGGGCGACGGGGAGAGTGGCGCTACAGCCAGTGATCACCAAGGTCAGGAGCACGAGGGATAGGGTGCGCATGAAAACCTCTGTTTAAATACCAATATTTGACTGCCTAAATTCTAACATCTAATCAAGTGGTGGGATAGGGCCCTAAGACTAGGGCTTGTCAGTTCTCACATTGCCAACGTAGGAGCACAAAATCTTGTGCACCTGCATCACACCTCACGCTTATTTTAGAGGCAAGGATGGAAGGGACGACCTTATGAGGCGGTGTTCGTATAACATTGACCGACCCTGGGGACAGGGAAACAAAGTAGAAGGGCTTACACCATCGGATCGTCCACAGTAGGTGCAGAAAATTTTCTGCACCTTAGGTTAGGGGAGCATTGAACTCTCGGCGGGTTTGTATTGGCGCAGCCGGGCTTCCAGATCGCGGGCCACCAGGGTACGCAGTTCTTCCGGTGAGGCTTCCCCAAAGCTGGCTAAATATGTGGCGATATCGAGTACTTCAAAGTTGATGCGCAGGGTTTTAAACAATTTAAACCCCTTCTGTCCCGGTTGATTGACGTGGTGGAGGCCACCGCTGTAACCAATCAGAAAGCGCCCTTGGCCCATCTGGTGCAAAATATCTGCAATCCCGCCCCGCACGCTCATGGGTTTGCCCGTTTTATCGAGGCCGTTGGCCCGCATCATACGTCCTTCCGGGGCCAAGGCGACCATATCCGTGGGCTGGATCTGTTCTAAAAAAGCCTGCCAGGAATCGTCACGTTTGCGGCTAATGGCCATGGCTCGGGGGGCAAAGGCTTTGTAGAAGGCTCCGGCAAAACGGCGATTCATGGTGATGTCGGCACCCGGTACGGTGGTGCGGGTGGCCGCATCCCATAAAAACCCTAGGGGCAAAGCGCCTAAAAACAGGGGCTCCATCAAGCTGGTGTGGTTCAGGAAAGCAAACACCCGAATCCCCTGCCAGGCATCGGGAGGGGGCGGTTGCACCCATTTGACTTCAAAGCGATAGCAGCAGCGGGTGAGGATATTGAGGGTGA
>DLGM01000265.1:2170-3373 GCA_002482705.1 Cyanobacteria bacterium UBA7694 | reverse complement strand
GCTGCGGGCACGCGCTGAAGAACACTTGCGCCCAGATGCCCTGTTTCAAGACCCGGTGGCGGCGGCCTGGTACCGGGGATGGGCCCCCCATGTGCCTCCAGAAGTCAATCGTTGGTACACCCCAGCTCTGCAACAGGGCATTGCCCTGCGTACGGCCATTCTCGATCAGGCCACCCAACAGTGGTTGGAACAACATCCAGAACACGGCCTCATAGAGTTAGGCTGTGGTTTTTCAACGCGCTTTTTCCGCCTTGAAATGCCGGTACACCCCTGGTATGAACTCGACCTCGCTGAAATTTTGGCGATGCGGCGGCGCTGGGGTGAAATGCCTGAAAACCTGCACCTGATCGAAAGTTCCGTCTTTGATACCCAGTGGATGCAAACATTGGCATCCGCCCATCCCCCCGATAAGCTGATGCTGGTGGCAGAAGGGCTGTTGATGTATTTTCCCTTGACCCAGGTGCGGGCCTTTTTTGCCGATTTGCAGCGTTATTTACCCGGTGCGCGCATTGCCTTTGACGTTATGGGGGGCATGAATATTGAAGCCGCCCAAGATCCGGCCGAAGACGTACACGCCCGCATTCACTGGGGGCTGCCCCATCTCAAGGATGCGCCACGGGTTTTTGGCATTCAGCCTTTGGCAGACCTAACCTTAGCTGCGCAGTTGCGTCAGCATCCGGCGTGGGCTCAGCGTATATCGCGCTTGCAGCGGCTGTTAATCAGCCTTCCCTGGTTGTCAGCCCGGATGGGGGGCACCCTGTATGGGAAGATACCGAATCCAGGGGTTTAAGACAATATAAGCGGCAGGGCAGAAGCTGCGTATCGTAGACGCCCCGCCCCACGTTATAATGGGAACATCCCTCGTGGCAAAACCGTCCCCAAAGTAACCTGTGATGAGTGAGAAAATCCCATGAAAACCCATTTTTGGCACCCCCTTCTGGCCGCGCTGACTTGTTTAACCGTCAGCGGTTGCGGTTTGCTTGATGGGCCAGCAGTGGTCAATATTGGCGGCCCGGATATTCCCCGCGATATATTGACCCAAGTAGCGCGCCAAAATGTGTTGGTACAATTCCGCAAGCAGATCAATACCACCGACAGCAGCCCCCTCTCTCCCACAGAGATCAGCCGCCTAACCTTCGACCGTCTGTTTGAACGCGCCGCCGTTGATTACAGCGCCACCGTGGGGGTGCAAGAGACCCTTCC
>DLGM01000265.1:0-2115 GCA_002482705.1 Cyanobacteria bacterium UBA7694 | reverse complement strand
CTTTGCAAATTCCCGTGATCGTCCCCAAAGAGGGGCCTTCTCCGCTGCACATTCTGGTCGTCTTGGCCTTTGCAACCGATACCAATATCTTGCAAGATGTTCAAGTGGGTTATGACTATGACCGCGATGGGCGCATTGACCCTGATCAGCCCCAGTACCAAAGCAGCAATGGGCGCAGCTACATCCTGTATCTGCCCGATGGTTCCGTGCAGGAATGGCGGTCACGCCTGACCAGTGACGATAACCAGGGGACGGTGGCCCCTGAAGGGGAAGCCCCGATTCCCCCAGGTGCCCAAAGCGTCAGCCCAACCGTGAATAGCGACCGCAACCCCACAGCACCCCAGGATCGCGGCACTCAGACGCCTCAGGTGCCGGTGCCCCAAATCCCCATTCCACGCCCCGATCCCTTGCCTTTGCCTGTACCGGCCCCTCGCTAACGCACGCGCTGTAAATAAATTTCGTCTTTGCCCCAGGAATAACGGCCCGTAAGGGTTTTGATCAGCTCAAAAGAGGGGCCTGAAAGCGGGCGGGTTACTGTAATCAGCCAAGTCCCAGAGGGCTGGCGGCTGAGAATGCGCGACAGTTGCTCCATTAACACCATCGGAAAACAGGTGCAAGTGATATAAAAAATGGTGCCCTGAGACAGATCGGTACTGGTGAAATCGTCGCAGCGAAACTCCAGCTTAAACAGGCCGTGCTGGGCCGCCAAACTCTGACCACGGGTGATAAATCCAGGGATCAAATCAACGCCCAAGACAGGAATTTCGTAAACTTTGGCAACCAACAGACATAAAAACCCTGCCCCACAGCCCAAATCGACAAAAACATCTTGGGGGCCAATCGGGACATGCTCCAGCACCTTCATAAACGTTGTCCAGGGAGTTTCGCCATAGGTCAAAGGCCCCCCTAACCCGCTGCCCTCCGCTTCACGGGTTTGGGTGGACAAATCCATCGCATGCACCATGGTATTGTAGGTGCGCAAATAATCGAGCGCCAACGGCTCCATCTCTTTGTGGCGCAGCAGTAAAAAACCCAGTTGTATGCCCTGTAACCACGGCGCCAGCCAATATAAGCGAAACCGCAACCACAGCAACCGCCACCAGGGAATCAGCCTTTTGTCAGCCACTTACGAACCTCCGTGATCCACAAAATCAGGGAGGTCACGCCCACCACCAACCCAAAATCTTGCCAGGTCAAGGGTTGAATATGGAAAAACATTTGTAAAAAGGGTACATAGACAACGCCCACCTGCAACAGAGCCACCGCGGCAATCAGCCCCGCCAGCGTACGGTTGGACAAGAAGCCAATCTGGAAAACCGAATCCAGCGATGAGCGCACCGCCAAAGCCTGCCAAATTTGGGCTACCGCCAATGCGGTAAAGAGCACCGTTTGCCNNCTTTGCCAAGGACCATGTAGACCATGCTGGAAAAAGGACCACGCGCCCAGCCCCAGCGAAAAACCACCCACCATCAGACCCATAGTGACAATCCGCAGGCGGAAGTCGCCGCCGAGAATACTTTCGCCGGGATCCACCGGCGGATGCGCCATAATATTGCGCTCTGCTTTTTCAACCCCAATCCCCAGACCGAGCAAGCCATCGGTCATAAGATTGAGCCACAACATTTGAATCGGCAACAGCGCCAGCGGCATCCCCAAGAGCGGAGCCCCCAGCATGACTAGGATTTTACCCAGGTTGCCAGCCACTGAAAAGGCAATAAATTTGCGCAGATTATCATAAATAATCCGCCCTTCTTCCACCGCCGCCACAATCGTGGCAAAGTTGTCATCCTGAAGCACCATATCCGCCGCTTCTTTAGAGACATCGGTACCGGTAATGCCCATGGCCACGCCAATATTGGCTTTTTTTAAAGCCGGGGCATCATTGACCCCATCCCCGGTCATGGCAATCACCCGCCCCTGGGCTTGAAAGGCCTCAACAATCCGCAGTTTGTGCTCCGGGGAGACGCGGGCAAAGACTGACACCTGCTCGACAATACGCTGGTGTTCAGCGGCTGGCATGGTTTCCAGCTCTTGACCCGTCACGACCTTGTCATTGGTGGCAATGCCCAAATCTTGGGCAATCCGCCGCGCCGTCAGGGGATGATCCCCAGTAAT
>DLGM01000124.1 GCA_002482705.1 Cyanobacteria bacterium UBA7694 | reverse complement strand
GCCAATTTGCGCCAGTCAGCGGCTGCCCAAACAGCCTTTCGCCAGGCCTGGAAAGCCACCTTTGCGCTGCCGGATACGGCTTACGGTGAAATGTTGCGAGGCGGGATTCAGCCCCATTTGGATCCCCTTTTGTCTGAAGTGAACCCGCTCCAGAATATCCCTGTTCTGTTACCATAAAAAAAGTACACCCCGGAGGAACCCTATGAGCAATCCAATTATGCCCAAGTCCTTTGCCGCTTATGTAAACCCTTTACAGGCTAAAAAGCACTATACCTCAGGGTCCGATGGCCAAGTCGGCCTCAGTGCCGCAGAAGCCAAAACCGTACGCACCGACATTGCCATTTCCAATGTCCTCACCAAAGAACAAAAAGCGGCGGCCAACGCCCAGGTAGACAAGGCTTTGGAGCTGACCAAAGCTGCCCGTGCAGATGGCAAAGTCACACCTGCCGAAAAGCAGAAAATCCTCGATTTGGCCAAACACAGTCTCGACTTCCAGCCGATGAACCAGGGCAAAGCTGCTCCTTCGGTTTCATTTGGCGGTAAAAGCGTTGATCCCACCCAGTTGCGCAGCGAATTTTTCCGTGTGGCTGCGGGGACCAGCTACGCCCCCAAAAACACCAAATTGCAGGGTGGCCCCAAAGACAGTCGGGGCAATGCCTTGGGCCCTCACACCATCGACAAGTATGTGGCCCAACTCAAAAGTGGCGGTAAAGGTCCGAGCAACTATGTGGCGATTGCCATGGATCAGGCCCTGTACAATGGTAAAAATGCCCCCTACAAATATGGCGATGTCTTTCGCATCCCCGAACTCGAAAAGGTCTACAACGCCTCGCCGATCTATTTTGCCTTGGTCGACAATGGCGGAGCCTTTAAGGGCACCGATGGGGCCAAAGTCGATATTTGCTCAGAAAGCGAACGCAACTGGAAGGTTAACCAGAGCCTGAGCTTGCACAGTCTGAGCAAACCGGATGGCACCCGTCTCAATATCAAAGACCTAGAAGACTAGGCGCATTTTTCCGAAAGCCCCGTTAACACCGGGGCTTTTGAGTATATACCCGTGAACTTTTTTATGCTCCTGCGCGTCCTGTCATTTCAAAGGAGTGATTATGCACATAAAGGATGTGCAATGCTTGATAGATTTTTTACATAGCGGTGTGCTAGTATCAGGGTATTCAAACCGGGGGGAATGCGGAAAGTGCTGAGATGGCGACTCAAAGCCCTAATGGCCCAACGCAAGATGTCCAACAAGCAACTGGCGGAAACGCTGGGAGTGCATCGCAATACGGTGCATCAGCTCAAGGACGACGCCCCCACGATGATAAGGTTGAAACACTTGGAAGATCTGTGTCGGGTGTTGCAATGTACCCCCTCCGATCTCTTTGAGCTTCAGCCGGAAGTGCCCCTCGCGAACGCGCCCCTCGGGGTGACCGGCAATACTTAACAAACCGGTCCCCTGTGCCATAGTGGAAAAGCGAAACAGAAATTAAGGAGAACACCCATGGGTCAAGGATCCGAACTCATTTCCTACATCCAGTCGCTGCAAACGGCGGAAAACTTTCAGGAACTCTGGTGGGAGGGCAGTTTCGAAGAATACCTCGACATTGTCGATAAAAACCCCAAAGTGGCCCGTTCGGCCTTCCAGCGCACCTATGACATGGTGATGTCCTTTGGCAAAGAAGAGTACACCGAGTACAAAAAGCGCATCACCCGCTATAAATTTTTTAATGATCCTTACGGCAACGGCGAAGACGCCATTTTTGGTCTCGATATCCACCTGATGAAGCTGGTACAGGTGCTCAAAGCCGCTGCCCGTCGTTATGGCACCGAGAAACGCGTCATTCTGCTGCACGGCCCGGTCGGCAGCTCAAAATCAACCGTGGCCCGACTGCTCAAAAAGAGCATTGAGCGCTACAGCCGTACTCCAGAAGGCGCGATGTATACCTTCTCATGGGTGCTTGAAGACGGCACCGAAGTGCCGAGCCCGATGCATGAAGAACCCCTCAAACTGCTGCCGGAAGAAGCCCGCGCCCACATCCTTGAGCGCATTAATGCCTCTTTGCCCCCGGAAGAGCAAATCCGCATCCTCGGTGAGTTGAACCCCCTGTGTCGTTATTATTACAGCCACTTTCTGGCCAAGTACAACGGCGACTGGAGCCAGCTGATCAAGCACATCAAGGTGCGTCGCATGATCATCTCTGAGCGCGACCGGGTCGGCATTGGCACCTTCCAGCCCAAAGACGAAAAGAACCAAGACTCGACCGAGTTAACCGGCGATTTGAACTACCGCAAAATCGCCGAATACGGCTCCGACTCTGACCCCCGCGCCTTTAACTTCGACGGCGAATTTAACGTCGCCAACCGGGGCATTATCGAATTCATCGAGGTCTTGAAGCTCGACGTGGCTTTCTTGTACGACCTGCTCACCGCTTCGCAGGAGCACAAGATCAAGCCCAAGAAGTTTGCCCAGACCGATATCGATGAGGTCATTATTGGCCATACCAACGAACCGGAGTACCGCAAGCTGCAAAACAACGAGTTCATGGAAGCCCTGCGCGACCGCACGATCAAGA
>DLGM01000215.1 GCA_002482705.1 Cyanobacteria bacterium UBA7694 | reverse complement strand
TGGCTCCGGTGGTGGCTCCGGTGGTGGTTCTGGTGGTGGCTCCAGTGGTGGTTCCAGTGGTGGTTCCAGTGGTGGTTTGCTTGACACGAATCTCCAAGTGGGCGGCAATGACGGATTATTATCTGCAGATGTTCAAGTGGGCGGAACAGGCGATTCAGCGCTGGTGGGTGCGAATGTCCAGGTGGGCGGTAGCGCAGGCTTGGTAGATGCCAATGTCCAAGTGGGGGGCTCGAATAGTCCCTTATTGGGACTCGACCTGCAGTTGGGGCAATCCTCTAGCCCGACACCGTCTCCCGTAGCAACAGCCACGCCCCAACCCTTGCTTTCGTTACAGGCCAATTTGTTAGATGGACAAGGTAGTAACGGGGGGCTGGCCCAAGTGAGTTTGGATACCGCTACCAACCAAAGTAAAATTAAGCTGAATCTTTTAAACAATTTATTGAGCGGAACCCTCACCTCTACGGAATTGATCAATGCCCAAGGGCAGGTTGTGGCAAGTGTTTCCGGTGGATTATTATCAGGGCTGCTCAATGCCAATGGGGCGACTTTGAACCTGGACGCACAAACGGCCAGTTTATTGCGTCAAGGCCTCTTACGCGTGCGTGTCAAGGTCAGCCTTTTGGGGCTTTTGGGAATTAAGACCCTGACAGGCAATATTCACCTGCTTTGATACCTATTTAATCACAGGCGGCAGGAGCATTGCTCCTGCTTTTTTTTATTTCTAAAAGGTGCAGTGACCTGTATTTTGGACGCTTTAAATGATTTCCGTGAATACGGTTGCTTGGGGTGTTTTTCGCAGTATATCGGGTTTTGTAATCTGCTGAAGATAATCGGAGTCGGGGTGCTGCAATCGGGATGGTTGTGTGTTCTGACTGGGTATTGGTATGTGGAATGCGATGGGTAGCTTGTACTTTTAAATCACTAAAAATACAGCGTTTATTATTTCCATGGATTTTGGTGGTCTGGATTGGTTAGAAATGTTTTGTCAGTTAAACTCTCCAAAAATGCGATCAGATCTTGTTTTTCAGCCTCGCTTAACTGAAAACCTTTCACAAAACCATTTTTATACGGGTTTTTGGAGCCGATGCCCGCATGCTCGCCTTGTGTGACGGTGCGCCCTCCGGCGGCATAATGGTCAATCACGGCCTCAAGCGTTGGGATGCTCCCATCGTGCATATAGGGGGCCGTTACAGCAATATTGCGCAGGGTGGGGGCGCGGAATTTGCCCATATCACTCGGGCGGTGGGTGAGCTCGTACAGGCCGGTATTGGGGTGGGGATAGGCGCCCGTGTTGCCTAAGTTGTACAGGCCGGTATTGTGAAACAAGGCCTCTGCCTGGGTGCTGCGGCGGTGACGGCTGCTGTCCGAGAAATTAAAGCCCCCATGGCAATGGAAGCACTCCAGCCGCTCACTAAAAAACAGGGCTTCCCCACGCTGTGCGGCTGGGCTCATGGCGGTCGCGTTGTGGCCATAGGTGGCCTGATCATACGGCGAATTGGCAGAAATTAAAGTGCGCTGAAAAGCGGCTAACGCCTGCGTCAGGCTTTGCAGCGTCAGGGCCGGGCGTTCGGGAAAGGCCCGGCTGAACAGCTCCTGATAAATGGGATCCTGCGCCAATTTTGTGAGCAGCTCTTGTTCTTTGCCCACCATGCCCAGTTCGGGCGGGTCTTCACCAAACAGCGGGATGAGCATTTGGGTTTCCAAGGCGTGCAAATCGGGGTTGGCCCAGGTCAGGGCCGTATTGTACGCGATATTGACCAGCGCCATACTGTTGCGGGGATGGGTTTCCCCGGTCACCCCGGTGGACCGTATTTTGCCGTCACTAAAGGCTTTGTCCTGTTCATGGCAACTGGCGCAGCTCATGCTGCCGTCTGCTGACAGGCGTGTGTCGTAAAACAGGTGCCGCCCGAGGGTTACTTTTTCCTGGGTGGTCGGATTATCCACCGGCTCGGGGGGCAAAGGAAAACCTTCTGGCACTTGCCACACATAAGGGGTGGTTTGCGCCATCTGAAAAATCTCACTTTTACCCGGAGTACTGCAAGCCTGCAGCGCCACGAGCAAAAGTGAGCCTACGATACGCATCTTTATTTAGACACCAAGCTGACGAACTTTTGATTGCCTCCGGCTGATCCCTGGAAAGGATGGCCCAAATTGGCAAAGATACCTTGGCAGTCATTGTCATCAGGGCTGGACATACAGCCGCCTGGCGTGCCTTCTTGGTTGGTGTCGACATTGCTATTGGCCACCAGTTTGCCCAGGTCCAAGACGACGGTGTGCTGATTGGGCTGGAACTCGGGCAGGTTAATGGTGACCCGGTTGGGAGCACTGCACATGGCCGGTGCGGTGGTTGGCGTTTCGGGGGTGGCAGTGGTTTCGCCATGATCTTCGCCTTCATGCATCACATGCATGCTGTTGGCCATGCCGGTACAGCCGGTGCTGCCCAGGTGGATGTACCAGCCGTTGGGCTGCCCGGTAGAGGCAAAGTCAAGGCGGGCGAATTTATAGCCGAAACGCCAGACCCAGAACATGGAGGTTTGATCGAGCGGTGCCGGGGCCGTACTGGCATCTTTGTGGTTGAGTTCAAAGGGAAGGCCAATCTCAAAGCTCAGACCCTGGTAATCATCGGCGGGGATGGTGGCTGTCACCACCGTATTGGTGGCCGAAGTGCCTTCGCAGGTGCCCGTTTTGTTTTCAAAGTCGAGCAGGGCTACGTTTTGGTATTGCCAGGTCTCGTCCTGTGTTAACTGTAAAGGCACTTCTTGCCCTTTGGCATTACGCAGGCGCAATTGCGACAGATACAGGCGGAAGTCTTTGGGGGTCAGGGTACTTTGGCTGGTGCCAATGCCCTGATAGGTTTGGCCACATTGAAAGGGTTGGCCATTCACTTGGGCGACAAATTGGATGCGCAGCGGCTCTGCGGTGGGTGGTTGGGGGTTAGGATTGGTTTCAGGGCTTGGAAAGCCAATGCCCGTGGCATTACAGGCAGTTAAAAGCAAAAAGAGGGCGGGCAATAAACGATGCATAAATGAGGGTCTCCAAAGGCATTAAATTCAGGATTGCAGTTCACAAGACACCAGACTGATTAGTCTAGCTCCACCTGAGCGTTAATCAGTCCAGTGTGAGCTTAGTTTCCCACGCTTGCCTGAGGGGGAGCAACGCAACATATTGTTGCACCTGTTGCGTGCAACAATATGTTGCGTTGTTTTGATAAAGGGACGGTGTTACAGTGGAAAGGTCCTAACTCTCAAAAGAATTAGGCAACCTAAAACGTTACAATCACTCAAATGATCAGCACAGACATTCTCGCAAATGTCTGTGCATTTTAACATAGGGGTTTTTGTTGACAGAGACCTATCTCGGCTAACTGTCTTTGATGCCCTTGATCGGGGAAAAAGTCTCAGCGGGGGCTCCATGGAGCCCCCGC
>DLGM01000140.1 GCA_002482705.1 Cyanobacteria bacterium UBA7694 | reverse complement strand
CAGGCCCAGCAGTGTTAACTGGCCAACCATGCGCACACTGGCCCAGAAAAAGGTTTTTTCCAGCCCCAGGCGCAGGGCCCAGGAAATACCGATGTTGACCAGCATCAAGCCAGCGGCGCAGGCCACTTGTACTGTGCTGAGGGCAATATCCCCGTGATTCATGTCAGCTCGGTACGGGTGCGCAGCACGGCTGCCAGATTACGGTCGGCGTCAGCGTACTGGTCAATCATGGCATCGGCCGGAGTTTTGCGGAAATAGGCCCGTTTTTCGAAGCTGCTCAAGGGCTTGGGGTCAAAACCCCACTGCGGTAAAACCCGTTGGGCACTGGCAAGCAACTCGTCAGCGCGGGGGGCAATTTCTTCGGCGTAAAAGCCCCAGCGGGCTACGGCTCCCAGATCGTAGATGCGCATTTGGTTGCTGGCTCTCCCCTCCAGCGTATCATCCAACAACAGGGTTAAAAAGAGCAAGAAATAGTTTTCAAAATCTTGCAGCTTGGGGCTCATTTCAAAGGGTTTAAACTCAAGGCGCAGTTTTTCGTGCGGGTGAATTTCCACGGCTGGGGCATAGGTGCTGCGGCGGTGGGTGCGGAATGATTTACACAAGCGCCCGCGCACTTTCCAGATATCCCCGGCATAAAAGGGGGATGCCAAGCTAAAAGCAGCCATGGCCGGGGCATAATAGTTGATTTTGAGTTCTAGATCGGCCAGATCCAGCTTCTCGCCCAGGGATTGGGGCAAGCTGACATTGACGTCGGGGCCAAAGGTCAACATGGCTTGTAAGGCCCACTGCCAAAAATCGTGGCGGCGCCAGCCCCGGTCGGCATAAAATTCCGTTTCAATCGGGTGGTAAGACAGGGCTACAGCCGTATAACCCAAAGGCGCGATCGCCTCTTGCATCCGGGTATGCAAGGTTTTGAGCGTGGTCAGACATTCTGTGATTGAGGTGCAAACCTGTGTGCGAATCTCAAGGCCTTTGGGTAAAATATCGACCATTTCCCCGGCCGCATTGGCCACATGATAACCTTCAATCACATAGGGTGAGGCAATGCGGTGGGGCGGTTCAATTTCCATCCCGCCGAGCGGGGGAATGTCATCAATTTTGATGCTCTCCATGGCTGTATTTAAGACTTGAAAGCTCAAATCCTGATGCCACATGGGTTGAAAGGTTTCGTGGTCCACGACCAAATATTCGGCTTCTAAGCCAAAGTGGAAGGCTTCATTGTCCCAGCCTTCGAGGGGAATCATGGTTCCAATTGCCATGGTTTATTGTTTCCTTAATTGTTTTCTGATGACAGGATAAAGATATAGCCACATGCCGCTTAACCACAGTACCAGCAGCAAGACACCCGCAGGAAAAAAGACCCAGTCCATCACGGATTTGTGGAACCAGTTTCCTTGGTGTAATTCAATTAGCAGCGTAGACATGCGGTATTGGCTATTCAGAACCACGCCATTTTGGGCGTCAATTTGAATTTCGTAATGATTTTTGGTGCGCACCTGCCAGACTCCTTTGGCGGGGCGGTAGGTCATTTGAGACACTTCTTTCCAGCTTTTGACCTCAGTTTCAGGGCGTGTTTGCAGGATATTTAAGACCTGTCCAGGCGTAACGGTGGGGTCGATCATCGCGCTCACGCCCGTTTGCGCTTTGGGCTGAATCCATTCAAACTTGCCCCGCTGCATTAATAACAGACCACTGCAAATAATAATCAGCATCGGTATAGAGCCAATAATGGCTCCCCAGCGGTGCCATTGACGGCTCCAAATCATGAGGCGTTGGGCGGTTTTCACGGGCGTTTATCCCCCTGAATAAAGACTAAAAAAAGGGGATGATAGCTATTTATATTCATTAAAATGCCTATAAGATATCAGGGATAGTGGTGTGTTAAGGGGGATCTTTGAATCACCTAAAAATCGACAAAGGTATTCATGCTAAACAGCCGCGTGCCCAAAATACCGGGCCACGACAGTGGCCATCTGACCGACTGCAAAATCAAGTGCTCACTTGAAACCGAACTCATATGGACTCTAACTCTTCCTGATTTGCGGCCTGGACATTGTGGGTGTCAAATTGCTGTATTAAATTGCGCCGCAAAAGTTCGAGGCCCGCTTTTTCGAGTAAAAAGCTGAGGTGGTAAAGCTCTTGGGGGTTCATGAGGGCCATCATAATGTGTTCTTCCATGACTACGACGACTTTGCCCGGTTCGTACAGGTTCATTTCAAACCCTTCAGGGGTTGATAAAAAGTGGATATAGTCGCGAAAGACAGCAAAGTTCTCGTGAGATAAGAGCCACATGAGATTGCCAAAACACACGCGCAAACAATACCGTGAGTCAGATACGTGAACGCTGCCAAATTCGGTACGGGTCAAAGCACGAAACGTCATGGCTGATATCTCCAATCCATAAAACTTCAATGGCCCACAGCGGATAGAGCGCCCTGTCGCTAGTGCCAGCGACAGGGAAGCTCAAATGCCGGCACCATAAGGGCTCTGGCAGGCCTGTTATCCTTTTGGTAGTGAGTCGGAATGTTGCGACAAAAGACTAATAACTTAATCTTTTAGCTGCAAATACAGGCTGTTGATAAGATCAAGGATAGATCTGAGTGATTGTGAATGTCAATTATTTATATATTATATACGTTTAATAGTTATTAAATAAACTATTTTAAATGACATCTATTTATTGTTTGAATTAATGTGAAACTGTGTTATAGACACATGTATTTGTTCGGAATACAAATTTATAGTGTTTGCCTTTATTTTTAAAGATACTTATGTTGACTAGTAGCCTTTGTGTGTGTGACTGTGGCGCTGAATGTTATTCAAATTCAGCTTGCCTGTTCCGCATGATCTGTTTGTACGGGTTGATAAGCTACCCGTCTGAGGCCTTTTAACTGCTATGCAGGCTCGTTATGCATTCTGTGTAAGAAGCATGAATGCTGAGATCCAAGGCAATACCCACATCTACAGATGTGGGTGACTCGGCGGGCGGCATTTATGCAAGGGGCAGTGATGGGGCTACCCTTCTTCTGATTATGGCTGTGTCGCAGGTATGCTCGCGGCTTTGGCGCCATTTTCAATCAGGTGTTTTTCGACCGCCTGAAGTTCTTGGTCCGCAGGCAAGACTGCGCCATCTAACAGCAGTCGATAGGCTTGCCGTAATCGCACTTCCGCATAGGTGATCGGGAGGTCTAACTCAAACCCTGCCAGTTCAATGTCGAGCAGCTTCAGGGTATCCTTTGCTCCTTTTTCTTGCTTGGCTTGTAACTGTTTATGGATGTTGCCCAGATGGTTTTTCATTTGCTTGATGCGTGTCTGTTGGCTATCGGGCAAAGTACCTGCATAGATTGTCAATTCTGCCAAAGCTTGTTCTAAAGCTTGCAGATTGCCCGCTCCTTTGTTTGTGAGTGAACTGTTGCGACTCGTTTCAATCAGTTTTTGTAAGGGTTTGGTGAGATTGGTTTGCATCTGTCCTAAAAGACGAATTGCATTGCGAATCTGGCGAATAGCTTCGCCACTGTCCTTTTGTTGTAACCACATGCGGGCCAGTTTGACTTGTTCTAAGACCCGTTGGCTGTCTCGGGTGAGCGTGTGCCCAGCTTGGGGTTTTGTACTGCTGGTTTGAGAAGGGGCTTTCGTTTTTTTTCCTTCCGGGGCAGCCCAACCAGCGCTACTTAATGAGATGAGCGCAAGGGAAAGGAGAAGTGTTAATCTTTGCATGCTATTTACCTGAGTCTCTCTGTGGTTTGACCAACGATAGCGGTATGGCTACTTGCTCTCCCTGTTATCCCCTCGCAGGGAGCGTTTTACCGATCTGGAGCGGGGTCTAAACTATTTATATCAGCTAAATCTTAGTGCATACTTTGTATCGTCTTAAGTCTGAATGATGGCTTTGAGAGCTCACCAGGAAGAATGACGACGAGAGCCAGCAGTTGTCGCGCTCCAGCCTTTTTTTACTTCAAGGAACTGGCCAAGTCCATGTACCACTTTTTATCCGGTTCGCGTTTCCAGTACAGGATAATGTTCGGTTTGCGCAGCTCTTGGGTATTGAGCACCTTGACGTCGGCTTGTAGGTAGACACGGGCCCGGTCACCGGTGCTGTCAAAATCTTGGTTGAGCACCTGAATGTTTTGGATGTCGAGCAGTTCGGGTTTGATTTGGAAGAGGCGCTCGATCAGTTTGGGCATGTTCATATCTCGGTGTTCTGGCAGGCTGTACTGAGCGGCTTTTTTAAAGTCTTTAAACTGGATGTCTTCCATGAACTTGCGCGACAGATCGACAATCGTGCGCGCATCTGCGGTGACCAAAGAACCCAAGGGGACTTTGGACAATGGCCCTGTTTGCATATAATAGACGCCACCGCCTANNACGGCTAAAACAGCAAGGATGCGCATTACAGGCTCTCTTTCAGCTTCAAAATCAGGGCACTGAGTAAGACCAGAACCCCACCAATCAGGCCCAGCCACAGGATCGACTCCCCTATTTTACCCCAGTCCGGGCTGCGCTTGACGATCTCCTCCATGGCCTGATACCCCCACTTGACCAGGGTGAGCTGTTCGAGCCACTGCAAAGCCCCGGTCAGGCTCTTTTTCGGCATGACAATTTTGGAGAACAGCAGCTGCGGGATCAGGGCAACGGGCACCAGTGCCAAGGCCATGACATCGGACACCACCAAGGCGGAAATGCCCAGCCCCAGTGCCGTTCCGCTTAAGAGCGAGGCATAGATGGTCGCCAGCATCAGCAGCGGATTGCCTTCCAGAACGAGGAAATAGCGCACGCCAAAATAAAAGAGCAGGGTCTGCCCCAGCCCCAGCATGGCGAGAATGCCCAGCTTCGAGGCAATATAGGCCGATATTTCGAGGCCCA
>DLGM01000314.1 GCA_002482705.1 Cyanobacteria bacterium UBA7694 | reverse complement strand
CACCCCGGCCAAATAATCGCCGGAGCGCTCCGGGGAGGCCTTGGCCAAGAGCGTCTTGAGATCGGCAAAGGGATAGATTTGGGAACCCACAGTGGCACGGTACATGCTCAATCTCCTTTCAGCGGGGGCAGTTCCCCGGTGACGCGCAGGGTTTCGAAGTCGTGGGCGGCATACACTTCCGGGGCCAGATCATGCACCACCACCTTGCGGAAGTACACGTACCCGACCCCAAACAGGCCCATAAAAATGGCAAACAACAGGGCATTATAAGCGATCACCGCGACCCCGGAAAGCACGGCAATGCCCAAGGCCAAGGCCGGAAACAACGGGTACAGGGGCGCAGTAAACGGACGCTCTAGGTGGGGCTCTTTGCGGCGCAGCACAAACAGCGAGATCATCGAAATAATGTACAGGCCAATCGCGCCCATCCCGGCCATGGTAATAATTTGGTCGGTAAAACCGGTTAAACAGGCAATCAGGCTGAAAATGCCCGGCACAATCAGGGCCATGGCCGGGGCCTGATTGGCATTTAGCTGCGCCAAGCTGTGGGGCAAATAACGGGCGCGGGCCAGGGCATAGGTTTGGCGCGAATAGCCAATAATAATCCCGTTTAAGCTGGCAATCAGGCCAAAGATGCTCAGGGAGGCAATGGTGGCCACCAAAAAGTGCCCCGCAGGCAAAACATGGGCCGCCACCACCGGCAGGGGTTTATCGACCTTGGCCAGCTCTTGCCAGGGCATGACGCCGATCGAGCAGACCGAAATCAGGGTCGCTAAAATGATCAGGGTCGCCATGGCCGAAATATAACCCAGCGGAATATCGCGCTTGGGGTTGGCCGTTTCTTCCGCCGACATGGCAATGCCTTCGATTGCCAGGTAAAACCACATGGCAAAGGGAATCGCGGCCAAAATACCTTTCAAACCGCCGGGCAGCGGCGGCTGGGTGACCAAATTGCTGACCTGGAATTTGGGGATACAAATGGCGCAAAACAATAGCAGCTCGACAATCGCCAAAACGGTCACAAACAGCTCAAAGGTGACCGCTTCTTTTAACCCCCGCAAATTGAGGCCAATAAACCCCACAATCGCCAACAGGGCAATCCAGACCTTGGGCACCAACGGCCCCAACGCCGGGAGCGTGAGCCCAAAGGTTTGGGCAATGAACTCCAGATAGGCCCCCACCGCCAAAGCGATGGCCGGGGGCGCAAACACAAATTCCACCAAGGTAAAAAAACCGGCCATAAAACCCCCGGTGGGGCCTAAGGCCTTGCGGGCATAGGCATACGGCCCCCCGGAGTTGGGAATCGCGCTGGTCAGCTCGGTGTAGCTAAAAATAAAGGTCACGTACATGACCGTGACCAAGGCCATGGCGATAAAAAAGCCCAGCGGCCCGGCTTGGGCCAGACCAAAATTCCAGCCAAAATGGTCGCCGGAAATGACCATCCCGACCCCAATCGCCCACAGGTGAATGGGCTTTAATACGGGTTTTAAGGCATACTCTTCAGCGTGAGCGGTGCTCATCAGGGCCTCCTGCGGCGTAAGTAGAGTATTGTACCCTGAAATAAAAATCAGGCTATTTGACGATACGCATCTTCAAAATCAGAGGCTTATCCAAAGCATGACGCGCCCTTATGACCCATGCTTGCGTAAACGCTGAGAACGTTTGTCTTCCTGTTCTGCATAATTGAGTGCCACCTGGGCGAGGGCCACACAATAGGGCTCTAAACGGCCTTGAGCATCGGGCTGCAAGACCTGCTGAGCCAGACGCCTTGCGGCAGTGGCACTCAAGGGTCTCTGTTTAGAACGCAAACCTCTGGAACGCAATGACAGCCCATAGGTTTGGATGGCACTGCGACGGAATTCTTGGAGCGTAGGATGGTTGAGCCGCAAAATTTCAATCGTTTCTTGCGCCGCAGTGTCAACGGCTGTCACCGCCCCGGTTTTTTGATAACAAAAGTGCGCTTCACAGCCTGCATAGTGCGGTGAAATAAAGTTATGGTGAAGGAAAACATGGGTTCCCGCTTTGAGAGGTGCCCCAAAGCCATACTGGCGCGCACCGCCATCCGCAGGAAAGCAGGCCAACATATTGGCATAATCCAAGGCCAGAGAAGGGCTTTGCGTTTGCGGAATAATATGCTCAATATGACAGGCAGAAATTGCTGACAAGCGTTGCAGGGTATAACCACAGAGATAACCCTGTTCTTGTAAGAGGCTCTGTTTGATCTCATCCTTAATCGGGCCAGGAAGATGATTGTATTTGAGGTTTTGCGGAGTCGCTGTGTTGAGCCGCTTCCAATTCCGAAAGCTCAAAGGCTCAGACTGTTGCACAACTGCTCGCATCAAGCATCCTCTAAATGGGCGAAACGGGTATAACGGCTGATGAGCGCCTCGGCTTCAACAAGTTCTGGGTGCTCTCCTATTTCTTGGCGCACAGTTTCAATCAGAGCGGTCGCAGATTCAAAATCGGCATTTTCGATCGCTTCAAAGAGACGATCCAACTGAATCGACACATCGGGATCACGATCCGTGCTGCCCATAATATGTTGCAAAACCCAATTGGAATCCATGCCATAACTCTGGGCGGGGTGGGCAAAAGAGGGGTAAGTGTGCTCCGTTGGGGAAGAGGAGGATTTTTCAAGCCCCAAAGTGGGTAATAGAATGATTTCATCGGCTTTCACTTGCCCAATCAGCTGCGGTGAGTGAGTGGTACAAATAAATTGAATTTGTGGAAAAATGCGGCGCAAATCAGCAATAATACGTCGCTGCCATTGGGGATGTAAATGCAAATCGAGTTCGTCAATCAGCACCAACCCCGGGGTGAGTTGCAACACTTGCTCCCCTAAGTGGGGATTTAGCCAGATCGCTTTCTGAGCCATGTCTGCCACCATGGCTAAGATGGTTTTCTGACCGTCGCTCAAATTGACAAAAGGTTGTGGATCTTGGCCGTTTATTTTTAGCATCAACTCGCCTCGGCGCGGATCAAATGCAATATGTTCAGCCCCTTCGATACAACCAATGAGTATCTCTTTGAGCAATTTAAATGCCCATGTATCCTCTCCCTCCTGAAACGTAATCCAGGCTTGTCGCGCAAACCAAGCCACTTGCGCCGCAATTGAAATGCGCGGATCCACGCTCAAGCGATAGCCTTCAAAATAGCTGAGTTTATGCGGATTGCTCAGGTGTTCAGGCTTGTTGACCCGGCTCAATTTCTGAAAATCTTTGGGTTCCTGCCACAAGCGCATCGTCCCATAATAAGAAATCAAGGGAAGCGTTGTCTCTTTGCCCAAACGAACACATTCATCCGCCTGTTTGGCTAAGTTGATCAGTTGTGAGGCTTGTCCATAGCGGGTTTTACCTGTTTCACTGTCTTTGGAGCGTACCCAGTGCACAGATTGCCCCATCACGTGGCCCCAAGCCGCTATCTCCACGGGATACTGTTCAACATAACGTTTTTCATCAGCCCCGTTGCGAAGTATCAACCGAGCTTCACCCGTTTGAATACTGCGATTGTCCAACTTATTGCGCAAACCGATTAACCAAGTGGCTTGGGCAATCGAAAGGGCATCTAAAATACTGGTTTTACCGCTGCCATTCATTCCCACCAACAAATTGAAGTGTGGATGGAACTGAAACTCCTGATCGGCAAAACAGCGAAAGTTTTTGATCTGGACACGATCTATGCGCATAAGAGAACCTCATGTTTAAGGATACTGAATTTAATTCCTTTTTCAAACCACAATATGTTAGGCTGTGCCTGTTTAAAAAAGGATAACCACGAGGCCCATGTACACCTTCAACACCCTCTGCCGCACTGGCCAGCCTTTGCACCTGCGTGAAGCCGGTGCCGGGGATGCCGCACAAGTGCTGGCGTATGTACACCAAATTGCCGGTGAAAGCGATTTTTTAACCTTTGGACCGGGCGAGTTCACCCTCACCGAGGCAGAAGAGGCCCAATACCTGACGGCCTGCCTGACCCAGCCCCATTTGCTTTATTTATTGGCCTTCCTGGAAGACAAGCTGGTGGGGAGCCTCAATGTGGTCAGTAAACCTCGGCCCCGGGTGCAGCATGTGGGGGATATTGGCATGTCGGTGCTGGCAGAGCACCAGGGGCAAGGCATTGGCGCAGCGCTCTTGGACGCCTGTTTTGATTGGGCTTTGCAGGGGGGCCTGCTGCGCAAGATCAATT
>DLGM01000079.1:1486-5100 GCA_002482705.1 Cyanobacteria bacterium UBA7694 | reverse complement strand
GTTCCTGGGGTATTATTCACCCAAAGGCCTCGCGTATGCCCTCAAGCGTTATGGGGTCTTTCGCGCCTTGGCCCAGCGGGGGTTTTCGGAAGTTGAATTGCACCTGGATCTGAGCCAAGCTTATAGCCAGCGCCTGAGTATATACGACCACCACATCGATGAAGCCCACCTGCTGCACGAAATGGTCGTCAAACGAAAGCGCCTCCATTTCCATGAACATGAGCGATTTCCCATGCTGGCAGGGCATCACTTGACCGTCATGTCGCTGGAGTGGATGTGTTTACAAAATCCCCGCATAGGCTTTGCCCACCCCTATGCCGGTTTNNCCGGTCAAAAACATCCCGGCTTAGGTTTGGGGCGCTGGGTCGCTTCCTTGCTCAAAATTTCGGCCCAACGCCTAAAGTTGGACGGCATGATGAGTGTTCCCAGTTATGCCCACAATGCGGCGATGTATGCCCCGGCCTTCCAGTTTTTAGACCCGGTCGATGAAGGGCGTTTTCAGGCGTTGATGCGCGATGTGGTCACCCCTTTTGGTTTGCATCACGCTGCCTGGGGAGTCCATCTGGGATATGTCTACGAGGATACCCAACCCTTTCGGTGGTACCACAGCGAACAGTTTCTGCCCCTCTGTCCGGCCTTAAAAGCCCATTTTGCCAGTGCGCATTACCAGGCCGAGATGCAGGCACGGCGTGACCACAGCCATTTTTATCTCGATCAACAGGCCCTTGAAGCACATTTTGCGGGTACGGACAGGCAAGATTTGTGAAAACAAGGCTAAGGTTATATTAGGGCTGTTTTAAGCTTTGAATCGCCCATGCAATTTGTTACAATCGAAGAAGGAGGAGTACCGTGACCTTTCCCCTATCCCCTTTTTCAGGCTCTGGGCAGTTGCAAACCCCTGGACAACTTTTTGCCCCCCAGCGCCCCACAACCCCTACCCCTCAAGTAACACAGGCTCCTACACCCCTGCCTGCGGATCAGTCACGCTTCAGCCGGGTATCCCAAATGCTGGGCATCCAACCGATCCTCAATGGTCTCCCCCCCCTGCGCGAACTGCCCGCCCGCGTCCTCAGCGGCCTTGAGCGGGGTTGGCAATCCCTCAAAGACACCTTCACCTTCCAATTCGAAGAAAAGGGCAAGACCGGCACCGCCCGTGAAGCAGAAGCCAACTGTGGCCCCGCTTCAGCCACCATGATTTTAAAACAATTTGGCATTCCGGCTCCACCGATGCAAGAACTGCGCCGCATGGTGGGAGCCCCGGTGGGAACACGGGGCAGCGTATTTGCCCTGACCGCCAATCAGGTCGGTGAAGCGGTGCGCAAAACGGCCGCCGCCCGTGGTACCAAAATCAGTTATAACGTCGACCGCCTGTCCACCAACGTGGATCAAACCCTCGCGGCCATGAAAAAGCGTTTAGATGCCGGGGAAAAAGTCATTTTGCTGACCTCCAACCTCAACTCCTTGGCACGGGGCCACTACATTGTGGTCAAAGAGGTGCGCCCGGATGGGTCGATTTTGGTGGATGATCCCGGTCGCAGCAATGGTGAAAACAAGGTGCATACCAAAGCCCAACTCGCCAAAGCCCTGAGTATGCGCAGCCGCAACTATGGGCTTGAAAGCAGCATGATCTCGTTCAAGCGGTAAGAAGCGCCATCAGCGAGGGGAGTCATCCGGAAGGGCAGAAGATTGCCGTCTCACCGGGATATGCATCTATACAGCTCGACGGCCCCGCATGGGGATACGCTCACCTCACAAGGGCATCTGTGCGGGCAGCGCATGTGCTGCCCTGCCACCTCAGCGGAGAACGCGTCTTAGCTCAACCCTACCAACCGCCGCCCCCGCCAAAGAGGGTGCTCATGGCCTTGGCCATGTCTTCGATCAGTTGTTTGTCAATCGGGGGGCCTTGAGTCACCTGCTCAACCGCTTTGTCGTTGGCTGTCAGACCGCGTACCGAGGCAATCGTGCCACGCACCAGGCCCTGTTGCAGGGGGAGCATTCCGGCCATAATGCCCTGCTCCAGACCTTCAAGACCTTTGACAGGCTTGCGTCCAGCCTCAAAACCTTCCCCGAAGGTATTTTCTTCCTGTTCGACAAAATCGATTTTGCCAGCGGCCTGACCTTCAATCAGGATGGTATCTCCGGGCTTGGCATCAATACCTTTGCCGGTAATGATGTAATTGACGTCTTCAATCGTAATGCCAATGGTGTCGAGCCCATCTTTTTGCGCCTTGAGGACGGCTTCCGCCTCTTTTAAGGACATATCGTCCTTTACTTGACGCAATTCAACGTTGCGCAGGGGTTGGTTATTAACAGAGATGGACAAATTTCCCATATAGAGGCCTCGCAGGTAAATAATAACTTTATTATAACAGGGGCACACAAAAGCGTAGGGGCGCAGCAAGCCATCCCAGCGGGAATACGCCCACAGCAACCGTACAGGCAGAAAATTTTCTGCCCGGCCCGCCCCCACGCAAGATCTTGCCATTTTTTGCGATAATAGGCCTATAGTAGCCATCAGGAGACCAAGATCATGGGGAATATTCAGGGCCAACGCCTCGGCGAATGGAATAGCTTAGCAGGTACCGCAGAAATCACAGCCAAGAAAAAACTGAGCACCCATTCTGATCAGTTTGAAGCCCACAAAGCGATTGCCAAAACGGGCGAAGCCGGAGCCATCATCAAAGAAGCCGATGGCAAATTCAGTGCCTGGAGCATTGATGACGGCGCTTATACCGACGACCTCAATGTCGGTGAAAAAGCCACCACATCCGCTCAGGGCAAAGCAGCCGGAGTAGTCGATTTTATTGGCGAAGACGGGGGCTCTCTCAGTTCGGGGGCAATTGTCAAACCACCCACCGGCCCCGACCGGGGCCAAAAGGTCTATATGATGCATGGCATGGGTACTCCCGGTCTGCGCGGTGCTTTTGAGCGTGTCACCATGGATGGCCTCCACCGCATTGGCAAACGCGACGATGTACGCCAACTGCAAAAAATGGGTTATTCGGTGGTCGTGGACAATTCCGCGACGCTACCCGAAATCAAAAATGCCATCTATGATCCCAAAACCGCNNGGGGCTGGTTTACCTAGGCCATGGCGGCGGCGGTGGCATTGTCACCTATGATGACGACTTTTTAATGGCCCAAGACATCGACGCCAAAAAGGTCAGCCCCAACCTCAAAATGGTGTTCTGGCAATCTTGTGAAGCCGGGCAAGCGCAAAAAGAGTGGGAGAAGGCCTTTGGCCCCCAAACCACCGTCTACGCCTGGGACCGCGCCATTTCCAACGGCGAAATGCTGCTGATCAACGGCGGCAATAATTGGTCGATTGCCAATCCTCACACCTGGTCGGGTACCACCCTCAACCAAACGATTGAACGCCACCTGAAATAAACCAAGACACCAGGGGCGCAGATGCACCCCTGGTGTGGGCAAGACCCAAACACCTGCCTCTTGCTCCCTGGTCCCTCAAGACCCCTGTCAGCCCAAGGAGAAAATCGCACACTCCGGTTAGGGATCACCGCCGCCATACCCAGAACCCCCTATAATGGAACTATCCCATTTCCAAGGATCCTTCCATGACTCAGAAAATTCACGTCGGCATTCTCTTTGGCGGT
>DLGM01000079.1:169-1462 GCA_002482705.1 Cyanobacteria bacterium UBA7694 | reverse complement strand
GGCGGTCGCTCCGCTGAACATGAGGTGTCGATCCAGTCGGCCCGTAACGTCTACGAGGCGATTGACAAAGACAAATACGCCGTTTCCCTGATTGGCATCGACAAACAGGGGCGCTGGTACCTCAACGATGCCTCACGCTTTTTGCTCGAAGCCCAAAATCCCCGCCTGCTGCGCCTGAACGAAGGCAATCAGGCCATTGCTTTAATCCCCGGTGATACGGGCCAAGAACTGGTGCGCACTGCTGATATGTCCCCGTTGCCCGCGCTGGACGTGGTCTTCCCGGTCATGCACGGCACCTACGGCGAAGATGGCGCTATCCAGGGGCTGCTCAAAATGGCCGATATTCCCTTTGTCGGCAGCGGCATTCTCGGCTCGGCCGCCGGGATAGACAAAGACCTGATGAAACGCCTGCTGCGCGAAGCCGACATCCCGACCCGTCGCCACCTGGCCTTTGGCCTGCACCAGCACGACCAGATCAGCGCCGAAGCCGTCGCCGATCAGCTCGGCGGTTACCCCCTGTTTGTCAAACCAGCCAATTTGGGTTCGTCCGTGGGCATTCACAAAATTCGCAATGGGGCTGAATTTGCCCCGGCCATTGCCGACGCCTTTCGTTATGATCGCAAAATCATTATCGAAAAGGGCATCAACTGCCGCGAAATCGAATGTGCCGTGTTGGGCAATGAGCAACCTCTGGCCTCTGTGCCCGGCGAAGTGATTGTCAACGCTGAATTTTATGACTACCACGCCAAATATATCGACGACACCGGGGCCACCCTGAGCATCCCCGCCCAGCTCACCCCCGAGCAAGCCATGCAGGTCCAGAGTTTGGCCATTCACACCTTCCAAGTGCTCAACTGTGAAGGCTTGGCCAGGGTCGACTTTTTTCTGGATGACAGCGGCGAGTTGCTGGTCAATGAGGTCAATACCCTGCCCGGTTTTACCCGCATCAGCATGTACCCCAAACTCTGGGAAGCCAGCGGCGTGGGCTACACCGAGCTGATCGATCGCCTGTTGCAACTGGCCTTGGCCCGTAACACGGTCGAAAAAAGCCTGAAAACGACCTTCGACTTTTAACCTATGGAACACCAGCCACGCAGTGCCCAAGCCGGAGAAATCGCCTTCCGCCGCCGCTTGGTCACCCAACAGACCGGCGGTGATGCGAGCTTGCCCGATGAACTGGAAGCCAATGCCCTAGAGGCCATCTTGCACCAGCGCATGGCCCAGACCCAAGCCCACTTAGAGCGTCTGCGCGCCAAAGGGTATGCGCTCAGCCCCTATTTAGAGCTGGGAGCC
>DLGM01000079.1:0-135 GCA_002482705.1 Cyanobacteria bacterium UBA7694 | reverse complement strand
CGCTGAAAACCGTCTCGGGATGCGCGGGGCCAGCCTCGATATTTCTTGGGATATGCAGCGCAGCATGCCCTATTATGCCGAACGCTTTGGGTTTGAACACTTGCCCCTGCGCCTGTGTGGAGATGCCTACCAACT
>DLGM01000447.1 GCA_002482705.1 Cyanobacteria bacterium UBA7694 | reverse complement strand
GCGTGTGGCCCGCCGCGCCCGCAAACAGACTGTAAAGCCCGTTCAAACGGAGCTTAAACGGGTGGACATCCCCTGGTTTGTGCCCCGTCGTTCCCGTTCCCGCCGTACCGCCGCATAAAAATAGCCCCGAATAGGGGCGTAAATTACATAATTCCGAGGTTATTATACGATGACAGCAACCCCTTTAACGAGTCCTAACGATGTAATTGCCCGTGTTCGCTCCGAAATGGCGCGGCTGAAAATCAGCCAGAGTGCCGCCTCTAAAGAGATCGGGATTTCTCCTGCCGCTCTGACACAGGTTCTCAATGGCACTTACGCCGCCGACCCTACTTCACAGTATGAAAAACTGGAGCGCTGGCTTGAACAGAAGGCCCAGGCGGCGGTTCTGCGCAACACATTGCCCCTTGCGCCTGATTTTATCCCGACCCCAACCGCCACCCGTATCATTTCTGCCCTCAGTTACGCCCAGTTGGCTGGTGACATGGCCATGATTTACGGCGGTGCAGGATTGGGTAAAACCCTTGCGCTCAAGCACTTTCAGAGCGAGATCAACAATGTCTTTGTAGCCACGATGAGCCCCGCCACTGTCCGTGTTGCTGCTGCATTGGAGGCTATTTGCATCGCCTTGGGCACCAAATCCCCGCCTTACGGGGCTCTGAGAATGCACCGTGAAGCCTGTCGTCGCCTGAACGGCTCTGGCGGTCTGCTTATTATCGACGAAGCCCAGCACCTGAGTGAGTCCGCGCTGGACGCAATCCGGGCCATACACGATGAAACCGGCATCGGCATTGCCTTGGTCGGCAACGAAAGCCTGTATTCACGGATGGTCGGGAGCAGTCATGCCGCCCACCGCAACCTTGATCGCTTACACAGCCGTATTGGCAAACGCCTTCCTTTGCGCCGCCCGACCGCTGCCGATGTCGAAGAAATCGCCGCCGCATTTGGTGTCAGCGAAGGTAAGAGCTTGGCTGTTCTCCGTGAGCAGGCTGCCAAAGCTGGAGCCCTACGCCTGGTTGTCAAAACGCTGCGCCTTGCGGGCATGGAGGCTGGCGGCGCAGTGCCCACCACGGCTCACATTGAATTTGCTGTGAAAGACCTGGGTGTGTAGCATGTCCAAATCCATTCCCAGCGCTATTGAACGTGCTCTGATGGCCGCTATTGCAAAACATCAAAAACAGATAGATAAGCTTGAGCACGACTTGGCAAACCCGCCATACGAGCAACTATATGCACTTCAATTAGAGCTTTCTAAAGCAATGGGAGATCCCAAGCTTTCAAGTAAAGCTCGTCTAGCTAAGTTCAACGATTTAGAGCCGCAAATCGCAACCCTCAAGCGCAAAGCCCAAAGCTTCAATGCTTCTGCCTTGATCGATAAAAAGCATGAGGTTATTTCGGAGCTTATTGAGTTACAAGCTGCTTTGCGTGTATTCCGGCAGGGGCTGTTTTCTTATGAGGTTGAACGAACGGCCTATGACCTGCGCGTGGCTCGGCTACAACAATTGCGTGATAAACAACAGGCTCTTCAGGAGGCCGCTGAGAATGCGACACCCATTCTGCCAGTGCCCTGAGCCTGATCATTGCACCTGCCCGACCAACTGGGCGCTGTGCCAGCGTTGCGGTGCGGCCATCACCTGGGCCAAGTCGGGCCGGATTCGCATTCCGTTGAATGGGCATATACGTGTTACGGAGTTTGCCTATACCGGGCATACAAGTCACCTGCTGACCTGTGCTGGTGAGACGAGCCCACAGCCTGCGCCCAGCCGCCAGCGCAACTTCATCGCTGAAGCTGAGATTGCCAAACTCAAACAATTACGTGAAACGCAAAGGAGAAGAGCATGGGTCACAATCGTCATAAAAAACGCCACAATGTAGGCTACAAAGCCGGGTTTAAGGCCGGATACGATAAGGGTTTTCATAAAGGCTATGCAGATGGCATCAACCAGCGGTTTGGCATTGATGCTGTAGCTCTTCAGTTTCACATGAAGAGAGTCGCAATAGCGACCCACAGCGCTCTAAAACGTTTTCAAGACCGGGGCCTCAACAATGACAAAAACGAATGAATCCAATATCGATGTATTGCCGCTGCTTGCTCCCCTGGTTTTGTCGGCGAAAATCGAAACCAAATGCACCCCAGAAATGACCCGTGCAGACTTGGATGCCGCCTTAGAATCAACCGCACTATCCATCCTTGAATCACTTTTTGGTGATACCGCTGCCATTGTGCAAGCTCCATTCAAAACAACTGCCAGTGGCTGCGGGCCAGGGTGGTTTTGTATGGAGTCAACCGTAACATTGATGAATGGTGCCAAATTTGAGTTGTATATTCACCAACAGCGATTGGTAAGAGATTGAGGCTTATATGGACAGAAAAAAAGACTTGGCTCTCATTCATGCGGCGAAAACGCGCTTAGGGCTTGATGACGAACTGTACCGGGATACGCTTGAGAGCCTAACGGGCAAACGCAGCGCGGGCGAACTGAATGACGCTGAACGCGCAACAGTCATGCAAGCCCTCGGAGTGAAAAAACAGTACAAAAAGATTTGGCACAAACCCCGTGTAGGGGTGCCAAATGACAAGATTCGGATGGTCAAAAAAATCTATGCGATGCTCGGAGATCGCCCCATTACATACGTTGAGTCCATGTTGAAGCATATGTTTGGCGGCGACGCCCCTGACAAATTGGAATGGGCCACCCCTAAGCAGTTGCACAAAGTTGTTGCCGCCCTGGTCTATGACCAGCAGCGCAATGGGCAAGGGGGTAAACGCAAATGAGCCTGTCATCATGTTTTGACTGTGGAATGACGTTTGCTTATTGTCCTGATTGTGATTGCTGCCGCTATTGCTGCTGTTGCAGTGAACATGCTTTGTCTGAGCGGGATTTAGAAGAGGGAGGGGAGTGTGATGCGGACTAAGTGCCCCAGTTGCTATGTCGAATATGACCTGCTAGTACACATGGAAAGCGAGGCGGGACGTGAAATGATTGCGTTGCTACAGACACTGCATACAGAGTTATCGCGCCCTCTGCTGGCATACACCGGGCTTTTCCGCAGTCGCAGCCGCGATCTGAGTCATGATCGGGAACTGCGTTTAGCATAAGAAGTGCTCCAGCTCACGCCCGATCACAACCGGCTTGCTGCTGCACTGGTCAAAACCACCGAGGCACTGCGTGAAAAACAGGCTCAAGGTGGCTGGAAGCCGCTGGGCAACCACAATTATTTAAAACAAGTCTTGCAGGGCATTGGGGCTTCTGCGGCTTACTCTACTCCAGCACCCATGCAAACCCAGGCTTCACCCCGCCCCATGACAGCCATGGAGGTGGGTCTTGCAGAGCTGGACGCCCTGATCTATGAGTAAATACATTCCTAAAGTTGGGCCAGACGGCAATACCTGGTTTGTTCCTGCCAAAGAGCAGCGTCACCCTGACTTTGAAGCCGCCCGCGAAAAATGGCTCTTAGCTGTTCTGGCCACCGGATTAAAACACTTATTTGTGTTGGGGTTGCCGGGGCACCCGCCCGCCAAAGCCATTGCCGTAGTCGCAAAGGCGTGGCGTATGGTGTTGCTCAACCAGCACATAGACTGGAATCCAGATCAGGACGCGGCCCGTATAGATGCCGCATTCCTAAAGCTGATGGAGTTTACCAAATGGCCGAGCCCAGGTGATTTGCTCGCTGCCATGGAGCCTCGTCAAGCTCCATTGGCCCTGCCGCCAGCCATGGAAACACCCGCGCGACGCGAGCAGCGGCGTCAAAGCACTTTGACTGGCATCCGGTCCGTGCTCGAAACAATGAATCTTTTACCAAAGGAGTCATAAAAATGGAGCAGCCTCCCCTTTTTGACCTGAGCGAATATGCAGCACCTGAGCACATTGCCGAGCAGAGCCTGCTTGAGCATTACTTTGGTGCTGAGGATGCAGAGAAAATTGAGCAGGCACTGGGCGGGCTGCATATCCGTGTGCCAGTAGATCCCAGTGCTGCGGAATACAAAAAATTGGAAGAAAGGCTGGGTTCTGAATTGACAGCAAAATTATCCCGTACGTTTGGCGGTGAGCCTTTGTACATCGGTATGGGGCGGTTTAAGAAAGTCTCTGAACAAAGAAAGCAAATTCGGGCTCGTTATTCTGAGTTAACGATGGGGGGCAAGTTAAAGCGTCCAGCCATTCAACAAGTGGCCCGTGAGTTCAAAATTTCAGACCGTCACGTTCGACGTGTAATCTCGTAAGCCCGATTACAGATTTTTGTATGACCCTTGTCACTGCGACGGGGGTCATTCATTTTTTGTACCGTGGGCATATGAACGAAATCCTATTGCCTGTCCCATACTACAGTCAACGAGACAGCCTTGTACCTGGGCAGGCGTCTCGGATGTGTTACAGCTCCGTGAATGCCATGCTGCTGAAATTCCTGCGGCCACGCGCTCTGCCTGATATTATCAGTGCAGACGATGTATATTTGCGGCGCGTGCTGCAATACGGTGACACAACCCAGGCCCACGCCCAGCTTCAGGCTCTTAAATCATATGGCGTTCAAGCCGTATTCAGGCAAAACCTTAATTGGTCCAATATTGATGCTTTGCTGAACCAAGGTATTCCAGTGCCAATTGGTATTTTGCACCATGGGCCAGTATCAGCTCCTCGTGGCGGTGGCCACTGGATTTTAATCATTGGCCGCACGGCTGATGGTTCTCGCTACTACGTGCATGACCCCTACGGCAATTTAGACCTTATCAACGGCGGTTATCTGAATAGTAACGGCAAAGCTTTGCAGTATAGCAAGCGAAATCTTGGCCCGCGCTGGCTTGTCGGTGGCAGCTTGGGTTGGGGTATCTTGGCTCAAAAATAGAAGGAGAACTCACGTGCAACCGAAACCCCTTTACCAATCAAAAACCATCTGGATCAATATCGCCGTTGCCGCGTTGGCTGGCATTGAAGCCGCAACGGGCGTGCTGCAACCCGTGTTCGGTGACCATGGCTTTTACGTTGCTGTTGCTACTGCTCTGCCTATCGTCAACATGGTGATGCGAGCCCTGACTACGCAGCCCATCGGCAAGCCTGAAACCCAAGAACCACCTATCCAATGATTACAATCGGCTGGGTTCAATTTGTGTGGCTGGTTGGCCTATTTCTGGGCTGGACCAGCCTGCTCATGGGTGGCATTTATGTGCTCACACGCTTGCTGATAAAGGGCACGCTCAAAGAGTTCTCTGATCGCCTCAAGACTACAAATGACCGTATTTCTAGCGCTGAGAAAAAGCTCGAAGACTTGGATAAAGAGTTCAAGACCTTTTTATTGCAACTGCCGCATGAGTACCAGCGCCGTGATGACAGTATCCGCGAATGGACGGTGTTCATGGGTAAGCTCGATACCCTTTACGAAATTCTGACAAAGAGGCTTTCTCCCAATGCATGAAATCCCAGTAAATACAGATCGCGCCACACGCGAGGAGCTGCGTTGGGTTCTGTTGCGTGCGCTCTGGTACGCCCGTCCCCTCGGTTGTAATGAAAACATTTTGCGGATTACAGCTCAAGATGGTTCTTTGCCTGTGACCACCCTTATGATCCGTCAGGAACTGAATTACCTCTCAAAGTGCAAGCTGGTTCAACTCAACAACAAGCTCTCAGTGTGGCACGCCGAACTGACAGCAGATGGTGAAAACGTCGTTGATTACCGCACCGACTGCCCTCTTGGCATCGCGCGCCCACAGCAGTGGTGATGTATGGCCCCCCGTAGTAAGATAGCTCAACTTTCTCCAGACGACCGACAGTGGCTCGATGACGAGTTATCCCGTCGCGGGTTTTCTGGCTATGAAGAGCTTGCTGAACTGCTTAACGAGCGCGGCATTGAAATCTCCCATTCGTCTGTGCATCGGTATGGCCAAAAGTTGGAGCGTAAGCTCAACGCGATCAAAGCTGGTACCGAGGCTGCGCAACTGATTACGCGTGCTGCTCCTGACTCTGCTGATGACCGTTCTTCTGCTGTCGCTGCAATGATTCAAACTGGCCTCATCGAATCTCTCGTAGATCTGCAAGAAGCCGAAGACATGTCCCCCGAAAACAAAATCGTTTTGCTTTCAAAAGCCAGTCAGGGCTTTGCAAAGTTATTCGCGGCCAACTTACTTCAGAAAAAATGGGCAGATGATCTCAATAAAAAACTTGAAGCATTGGAGGCTCAGGCCCGCAGGGGTGCTGGCCCCAAACGACTGGATGAAGAAACCCTCAAGGCTGTCCGAGAAGCCATTTACAGCCGGTAAC
>DLGM01000389.1 GCA_002482705.1 Cyanobacteria bacterium UBA7694 | reverse complement strand
GTCGGCGAATACCTTTTCCAGGGCTTCCCGGCCCATGTCGTCATGGCCATAACCGGTGGTGCCGTGCAAATGGTGCTCGCCAATGTGGTGGTGCTGAAAAGCACGCAGCACGCGGGTTTGGTTGGTGAATTCTTTGGTTTCAATGGCCCGGAACAGGGGTTGCAGGGTTTCTTCCTGGGCATTGATCCATTCGAGGTACGGGTCGAGGTTAAAATCAGTGGCTTGCATAGGGTTCTTTCTGGTTCAAATTGTTAAGGCGACACGGCCTTGGGACCGGCTCCAGCGACAATGCTAAGATTCCGGCTGTGGCTGCGAGGCGGTTAAATGACAAGGTTTATAGGGCGGCTGGGCCAAAGCATATGGCATTGGGCAGTCACAGAGTATAATCAGATTACCATGGTCATTACACGCACATTTGAGATCCGTACCCCCGGTCACGAAGATTTACTCGATATCACCGGGCAGGTAGAGCGTTTGGTGCGCTCTGGCGGTATGCCGGATGGGGTGGCAACGGTGTTTATTCCCGGCTGTAGCGTGGCTTTGGCCACCGTGGAGTGTGAAGGCGGCGACCTGGCCCAGGCCCGCAGCCACTTCCGTGCCCTGTGGGACATGGCCCTCGAACCCCAAATCAAGGTGACGATGCTTGGCACTTCGTTGATGATCCCTTTTCAGCGCGGCAATTTGGCCCTGAGCACATGGCAACGTGTGGTTTTGGTGGATATGGGCCTGCGTGAACAGTGGCACCATGTGACGGTGCAGTTAGTGGGGGATAAGGGGTGAGCGAGCTGCTCGACTGGCAGAAGTTTGATTATTACGCCATGTTGGGAGTCACGCGCATGGCGGATGAAGAAGCCATCCGCAAGGCCTTTCGAGCACGGGCCAAAGAATGTCACCCGGATCGTTTTCCTTTTGACTCTTCTGAGCGGGCCGATGCGGAGGCCTATTTTAAAAAGTTGATGGTGGCCAAAGATGTGTTGCTTGATGCCAAACAGCGCGAAGCCTACGACCGGGAGCAAGATTTAGTCCAGCAGGCATTTTTGCAGTCCGTGGTCTATGAAGTGCCCGTGCAAAAAAAGGCTGAGCCGGACAAAGCCTCTTTTAAGGATGCCCTGCGTTCGGTATACGAGCAGCGCAAACAGGAAAATCACGTGGATTATGTGGTGGGGGCAACATCGCCGCAAGCCAAGAAACGTCCGGCTTATGACGAGGATGATGAGGGGCCCAGTATGAAGGGCATTCCTGAACATGCCCGCAAAAACACTGCCAGCTATTATTATTCGATGGGGCTCCGTATGGCGGCCCGGGGCGACTATCGCCGGGCTTTGCATGCGCTGAGCAATGCGCGCATGCTCGACCCGGATCTGCCCATTTCCGAGGCCACCCTCAGCCAAATCCGTTCGCGGGCTTATTATAATCGGTGAGGGTGGGGCAATGCAGGGCGGGCAGAAGATTTTCTGCCCCTGCATTGCCCCTGCGCATTGCCCCCGGTCCGTTCTCTCGGTACACTGAGCGGCGATACCTCTGCAATCGGAGTCGTGTATGGAGCAAGCCCCGGTTTCTTCCCGTCGTGCCATCTATTTGGCGATTTTAGTCGCCGCACTTGGCTATTTTGTGGATATTTATGATCTTTTATTATTTAGTATTGTGCGTGTCAAAAGCCTACAAAGCTTAGGTGTCAGCGGTGACGCCCTGCTCAGTCAAGGGGTGCATCTGCTCAATATGCAAATGGGCGGTATGCTGATTGGCGGGGTATTATGGGGCATTTTGGGCGACAAACGCGGTCGCCTGTCGGTGCTGTTCGGCTCGATCTTTTTGTATTCGGTGGCCAATGTGCTCAATGGTTTTGTGCAAACCACGGAGCAATATGCTTGGCTGCGTCTAATTGCCGGGATTGGCTTGGCGGGTGAACTTGGCGCAGGGATTACCCTGGTCAGCGAACTCATGCCCAAAGACACGCGTGGGTATGGCACCAGTTTAATTGCTGCCATTGGTCTGCTTGGGGCGGTCGTGGGGGCAGTGATTGGCAACTGGGTCGACTGGCGCACCGCCTATTTTATTGGCGGGGGCATGGGCCTGACGCTTTTGCTTTTGCGGGTCAGTCTGTATGAATCGGGTATGTTCAGCCGTTTGAAAGAACGGACGGTAGTGGCCCGTGGCAATTTCCTGATGCTTTTCCATTCCCGCGAGCGGGCTTTGCGTTATCTCAACTGTATTTTAATTGGTCTGCCGATTTGGTACGCCATTGGCATTTTGGTGACCTTTTCGCCGGAGTTTGGCAAGGCTCTGGGCATGACCCCATTGCCGGTGGCCGGGGAGGCCGTCAAATACAGCTATATTGGCCTCAGCATTGGCGATCTGGCCAGCGGTCTGATCAGTCAGCGCCTGCGCAGCCGCCGCAAAGCGGTGCTGTTGTTTTTAGGCATCACTTCAGTGAGCGTATTGCTCTATTTCTTTGGGGCTGGTGTTTCCCTGTTCTGGTTTTATGCCAATTGTGTCTTGCTCGGGTTTGGCATTGGTTATTGGGCCATGTTTGTCACTATGGCTTCAGAGCAGTTTGGTACCAATATCCGAGCGACCGTGACCACGTCGGTTCCCAACTTTATTCGTGGGACCGTGGTGCCGTTAACGCTGCTCTTTGAATCCACACGCGGAAGCCTGGGAATGCGCAACAGCGCCCTGCTCTTGGGCGCTGCCACGGTTGTGATTGCCTTGATTTCCCTGTCACAACTGCAAGAAACCTTTGGCAAAGACCTCGACTATCTGGAGGGCTAGCCCCTCTTCCGGCTGAGCAACATCTCAGCCGGAAGGGTTTATGCCGTTTGAGTGTGTGGCTGCTCTAGCTTACGTGAGAAGAACATCACCAGGGCCAGCACCACAAACAGGCCGATGCTGCCCATGAGTAGGGCATAGTCCTGCTGATTGAGGATCACGTAGATAAAACCATAGAGACTGACAAGCGTGCCGCCAGTGACTGCTGCCAGTGGGGTACTGCGCAGGAACCCAGCCGCATAAGCGGTGATCAGGCCAATCGTCATGGTGGCGGCAATGGCGTAGGCGGTGTCAAAACCCAGGTGCTCGGACATAGAGAGCAACAGGGTGTAGAAGGTGGACAGGGCCAAACCAATCAGCAAATATTGCAGGGGGTGAACCATACGCCCGGTAACCACTTCCACCAGGAAAAAGAGCAGGAAGGTCAAACCGATAAAAAAGAGGGCATATTTGACCGAGCGCGTGACCTTGGTGTAGTGATCCACGGTTTGTAAGAGGTGAACGCCAAAGGTCGAACCTTCAAAGGTGTACTGGGTATCCTGCCAGATTTGGGGGAAATTGCGGTTGAGGTGCAACACTTTCCATTGGGCTTCAAATCCTTCAGGTGTCACTTTGCGATTCGCGGGTAAAAAGGCTCCGTCAAAGCTGGGGTCGGGCCAGGGGGCTTTGATATTGACCTCGGTGGTTTTGCCCACGGGCGTGATATACAGTTGCTGATTGCCTTTTAAACGTAAATCGAGCTGGAAAGGAATGCGCTGCTGACGGGTTTTTTCATCGAGCGGAACGGGAGTATTGACCCCGGATTCGTACAGATGGCTGGTGACCGTACCGGGGTCAAATTGCCGTTGGGTAGCGCCCCACTTTAGGTATACCGTGTCGGTAATGCCGCGCAGATCGGGGATGCCTAGGGATATAAACGCTTTGTTCCACAGGATGTCTTTATCTGCTACCGGCAGGTTGTGAAATTGGTTGGCCTCAAAGTGGCCCTTGAGGTTGAGGTGAGAATTGTACACCACCATGCGATAAATGCCGCGATTGAGGGTTTGGGGGGCCAAGTCACCGCTGACCTTGAGATGGCTGGGCAAAAGATGCAGATAGGCGGTGGTAGTGACGGTTTGTTTGTTGATTTTTTCGGTTTTGCGGTAGGGGAGGGTTAAAACGGGGCCTGCCAGCGTTTGTTGCCCGGCCCATTTCTGGTTGATTTCGCTGGCTGCCTGTTGTTGCAAACTTTGGCGTTCATGAATCAGGCTTTGCACAAAAGCCACCGGAATCATGGCCACCATCAGCAGAAAGAGCATGGAGAACAGCTTAAAGGTGACCGAGTTGCGCAGATTGCGCCAGTAGCGCACCAGTTCGGGGAGCAGGGCCGGGGAGGGAGAAGCGGGCGATTCCATCAGAGACTCCTAAAAGTACTTTGTATTATAAAGTTAATCGAAGTAATCATAAACTACTTTGTAATATAAAGTAAAGTCCCCTAGCGCATATTACGAAACTCCGATGCTTGTAAGCGACCGGCGAATGTGCTAAACATATCTAAATTCTGTATCCACATTCTGAGGCCTTATGCCCGTTAACCCGTCTCGACCGATTGCTGCGACGCCTCTTTCTGTTGCCGAATCTCAAGCCTTGCGCTCTGCTTCCCCCCTTCCTTCGACGCTGCTGCCCACTCCCCCCTCTCCTTCCGTGCTCCCCACAGTGCAGCCCTTGACTCCGGTCAATGTGGTCGCTGACGTGCAGGCTTTGGGGCAAGATTTGGAGCGATCGAGTTTGCAAAAGCTCAGCAAGTTGGGTATGATCAGCCCGGTGCGCGCGCATGTGCGTGAAAACCTTGCGGATGCACGGGTGGTGGATGGCTTGGCCACCACCTTTGCCCTCGGTCTCCAAAAAGCTGAAGGGGCTTATTTCAGCTTGGGGAAATGGCTACAGCGCAATCAGCTAGAAAAATCAGCGCAAACCTTACCTGCGCTGCTGCCAGCGGATAGCCAATTGTTATGGAGTTTGCAGCGCCGTTCGCCAGAGCAGTTGAAAGGGCTGGTTACAGCCGCTGTGGCCCAGCATTTGCAGGTGGCTGCGGATGCCCTGAAGCCAGCCCAGCGCCAAATGGTTGATGCGATCCTGAAGGGGTTATTGGCTGGCATGCCCTCCCAAGCTCAGTTGGAAGAGCGCTTACGCCCCTTGGAAGCTGCCAACCCGCCTCAGCAGCAGGGCTTTATTCAGCGTGACGTTACCCAGGCCCGCAATTCGGAAAATGGCTTTGTGATGTTACAGGAGCAACCTATAGACCGGGATACCCGCGACCAGCAATTGCTCAGCGGGCTCACCGATATGGGAACCCTGATGCCCGTTCAGCAGCAGGTCGCACATTTATTACCCGAAGCAAAGGTGCGCACATTTCTCCAGAAGGTTCAACCGCAAGGGGATTCGATTCAGGCTTATCAGTTGACATTTGACCAGCAGTTGCTGCAACTGCCTCAGCCTGAGCGTGTGCAGATGCTCAAATCGCTCTTGGCTGCTCCCGATTCGGTGTGGGCCGATGAACTCGTGGTGTACGCCACTGGCCCGAAAGACCTGGACATTTTCTTGGGGCATCTCTTGACCTCATTGCATCAGGCACTGCCTCCGCAAGCACAGAATCAGCGTGCGGAAGGGGGCTTCACCATCGATGGCAAGCTGTACGGTGGGCTGGTTGAACTGGGGGTTGGCGGCATCAATTACGCCTTTAAAGTGGCCGATGCGAGTGGGCATGAGCGTGTGATCAGAACGCCCAAACAGTCTGAAGATATGCAAGAGGTGCGCAATGAACTGCGCAATCTCTGGCGCCTGGCCGATCAAAACCCCCATATCATGCAAGATGCCGGGTTTATTTGGGAGCCTCCGAAACAGGGGAAAGACACGCCCACAATCTGGTTGGTCAGCGAGGCGATGCGCTGTGATGGGAAAGCATTTTGGCATAAAAACAAAAGCTTGAGTGCAGAGGTAAGCCCTAATGTGCGACACCTTTTGGCACGTTTTCAGATGGCTCAACTGATGGATGGTTTACATTATATGCATGGGGTGCGCGGCATGGTGCATTATGATCTGAAACCAGAGAACTTCTTGCTGGCCCCTGATGGCACGGTCAAGGTGGCGGATCTCGGGGGAGCTCGCTCTGGATATCAGGTGGAGGGAAGCTTTGCCGGAGATAGCCAAGTGGCCCAAACGGAGCCTTACTCGTTTCAGTACAAGCAGCTTAAAAATTACCAATTTGGCAGCCTTTCACCTGAGGAAAAAGCAAAAGAAGTAGACCGTTTAACCGCCAATAACGTCAAACAGGATGTGTATGCCCTGGCCCTGATCTTGCGGGAAATGGTGTCAGGCCAACCCCTTGGGAACTTGGCTCCCTTTCAGCCGCTTCATGTCCAAGACGTGATCTATCAAGTGGGGCGGCCGAACGAGCGTGAACAAGGCGAGCCTTTGCAGCAGCTGGGGCGCTTCGAAAAATTGGTCAATGCCATGATGCACCCAGATCCCGACAAACGCCCTACGCTAGAAGCTTTGGCCCGTCACTCGCTGTTTGATGAGCCGGTGCTACAGCAGCCTGAGCTGATGGCCTTGAGCCAAGAATTGTTAAAGCCGCTGCCGCCACAGGATCTGCGCGCTGAAGACGTGGATCACTATCAAAATCTGGCCAAGATCCGTGCGCTCAATGCCCATTTGGAGCAGACGGTGCCCAGGGCCCTCGACTAGAGCAGCACCCATCCCAGGGAAAAGAGCAGGCTGTAAATCAGCAGCAGCTTGCCCGTTTCCCCGAGCACCGGGTTCAAGCGCGGGTCGGCTTCCATGGCCATCACCTTGCGCACCGGGCCCACGGCGGGAATCAGAAACAGCAGGGCCGCCAGGGCTCCGGGATGCGGGGTGGGGGACACGACCAGCAAAAGGAGTGGGATTAACGCGGCCCCAAGGATACAAAGCAGGTATTCGGTACGCACAAAGCCAGCGCCAAAGCGTACGGCCAGCGTGCGTTTGCCCGTAACCGC
>DLGM01000388.1:12321-25816 GCA_002482705.1 Cyanobacteria bacterium UBA7694 | reverse complement strand
GGGCACCCCCGTTTTTCGGGACCCTCACATCTCCAGCGTTTGGTTACGCTCTTGACGCCTTACCTGGAACCAGCTATCTGATCTGGACTTGCGCCTCAGCTTCAGATTCCTCTACAGACTTTCCGCCAGACCTTCAGGGTCTTCCCCTCTGTACGCCGGGGTGCTCACTGTCTTGCGACTCGGTGGCCACCGTTCCCTCCTGCCGTTTCTCGCGGCTTCAGGGTTTTTCCGTCGTTTCAGAGTCCGTTGCCACCAGCAGTGCTGTGGCCCGTTACCCTCTTGTCTTTAGCCCTTTCAAGGTCTTGCACTCTCGCTTGCGTCGGTGTCCGTTACCGGTCCCTGCCGCTCGTGTCCTTTTTCCTTTGGGTTACCCCTCAGGACCGGGACTTCAGCGGTTTGCTCCGCAAGGAGCGTGTGTTCTTTTCTTGCGATCAGAACCTTTACCTTCTTAGGCGTTTTCCCTCCAAGGATTTCTCCTCGGCCTGAGCTTTTTACTGCTTCCAGTAAATCCCCCGCTCTGTTTTGACAGTTTGCAGGCTTTGCTCTCAATCCGAGTCGGCATCTGTACATCTTTGGCCTAAACCGCGCTGTACCGCCGCCCTTCTTGGGCTTTCAACCGGGGTTTTCACCCGGTTACTTGTGACGCTTCTTCATTGCTTCCGAAGTTCGTAACTTCATAATACTAAGATTCGATTATGAATGTCAAGGGTTGTTTATCTTTTTTTTATAAACAAATTAAACCAACACGCTCAAAAGCCAGTGAGAGTCGCCTTTTAGCCCGCGAAGATTTCAGCTTGACTCCCAAAATATGGACTTAGGTCTCTTTAAACAGTATGATCAAGAGCATGAATCATCGAGTGATTGGAAAATCATGGGAAATATTACCGCCAATGACTTAAAAACCAAAGGAATTGCCGCCATTGAAGCGGCTTTGGCAGAACAGCCTGAAGCGATCGTCTCAGTCAGAGGCAAAGAACGTTTTGTGGTCATGGACTTAAACCACTATCACTATCTTCGCAAGTGCGAATTAGAAGCTACGCTGGCAGAAACACACCGAGACATCGCAGCCGGTCAGTTTGTGATTGAATCGCCTGAAGCACACTTACGCCGAATTGATACCCAGCTTGAAGCACAACAATCCTGTCACATCACATGCTAAGACAAAGCCGGGAAAGTGTTTTCACTTTCCCGGCTAAGGATTCGGCTAAATTTAGTTGGCCGACGTGGCTTTGCGGGCTTCGAGGGCAGCCTGACGCGCTTCGCCGATCGAGCGCAGCAGCTCGAAGGTGTACAGGCCGGTGGCGTGACCGTCACTGAAGTTAAAGCGGAAGGCATAAGCGCCCACCGATTCAATAATCGACGCACGGACGTCGACAGGCACCATATTGGGCTGTAAAATTTTGGCCCCGGTCATTTCGTCAATGCACTGGGCACAGGGACAGGCAAGGCGCAGGCCCCGGAAGTCGTATTCAAGCACCGTGCCATCTTGCCACTGGATTTCAATGCCATCACGGGTCGAACCTAAACCGACGGGCACCAGCGAGCGCTGACTGCTGCGGTTCAGGCTGGGATCTGGGCGATGGGGAGCGCCTTCATCAGTCGAAAGCGTCCAGCGGAAGGTGCCCAGGGCGGAAGCCCCGGCTTCCAAGTCGCTGATGCGATCGAGCAAACGGGTGGCCATTTGGCGGTAGGCCTGGGCTGCGGGCGAGTGAGGGTGTTCAATCATGACGGGTTTGCCCTCGTCACCGCTGACCGCCACCAGTTGGTCCATGGGGATACTGCCCAAGAAGGGCACATGGGCCCCTTCGCTGAGCATACGTCCGCCCTGGAAGGGGTTGGCTTCACCCGTCGCACCGGGATTGGCCCAGCCCGTCATGTTTTCAATCACGCCCAGAATAGGAATGCGCACCTTTTCAAACATGCGCAGACCACGAATGGCCACCTTAACACTCACCGCCTGCGGGGTCGTCACCACCAAAGCACCCGTTAAAGGCACAGTCTGAGCCAAAGAGAGCTGGGCATCACCGGTGCCGGGCGGCATGTCTAAAATCAGAAAGTCGAGTTCCCCCCACTGAACGCCACTGACAAACTGCTGAATAAACTTGGTAATCATCGGGCCGCGCAAAATTGCAGGGGCATCTTGACCGACCAAGAAACCCATCGACATCACTTTGATTTCATGCGCTTGCAGGGGCAACAGTTGCTGACCCAAAACTTGGGGCTGCATGCCTTCCAAGCCAAGCATGCCGGGAATGCTGGGGCCATAAATGTCGACATCCGCCAGACCCACTTTGAAGCCTTTTTGTTGCAGGGCCAGCGCCAGGTTGACGCTGACAGTCGATTTGCCGACCCCGCCTTTGCCGCTAGAGGTGGCGATAATATGCTTAATACCGGGTAATTTCTCTGTCATGGAATTGAATTCTCCTTGTGATAAAAGGCCTGCCAGGCATCCAGGCCCCCTTTTAAACTGAATACTTCGGTCAATCCTGCGGCCTGTAGCAGGGCCACCGCACGGGCGGAGCGGACTCCACTCTGGCAGTGTACAACGAGACGGCCCAAACCCCGGAGAGTATCCAGAGCCCCGGACAGCTGATCGACGGGAATGTGCCGCGACGCAATGTGGCCGTGTGCATATTCTTCCGGGCTGCGCACGTCGAGCAGGGTCACACTTTGCCCCTGCTGTTGCCAAGCGCGTAGGGTCTGCGGCGAGACTTCCGGCACTTGCGCGCCATAGGCCTGGGCCAGCACCTCAGGCTGGGGATGCTCACCACAGGCCGGGCAAGCCGGGTCGGCGGGAATTGCGAGCGTGCGAAAGGCCAGCGGCAGGGTGTGGACCAAGGTCATGTGCCCTGGAGCTTCAGCATGACCGAGCAGATACTTGAGGGCTTCTAAGGCCTGTAAAGTGCCGACCAAACCGGGCAACACCCCCAATACCCCCGCCTGAGAACAATTGGGAGCCACCGACTCAGGGGGTGGAGCCGGGAACAAACAGCGGTAACAGGGGCTGCCGTGAAAACGCGCCACCTGTCCTTCAAAGCGGTAAATGCTGCCGTGAATCAGGGGCAACCCCATTTGCACACACAGATCATTGAGCACATACCGGGTGGCAAAGTTGTCGCTGCCATCCATCACCAGATCATATCCGGCAAGTATCTCACGGCCATTGTGCAGTCCCAGAGATTCGGGATGCAGCTCCAGTTGAACATCGGGGTTTAAGCCCTGCAAGCGTTCGGCGGCAACTTCGACTTTGGCCTGCCCTACGGCGGCGGTACTGTAGAGCACCTGCCGCTGAAGATTGGACAAGGTCACTTGATCCCCATCCACCAAGCCAAGGGTTCCCACCCCGGCAGCGGCCAAATAGAGGGCAATGGGGGAACCCAAGCCCCCTACACCGACCAGCAGTACGCGGGCCTGTTTCAGGCGCAGTTGACCGGCCTCACCCACCTCCGGCAACGACAGATGACGTTGGTAACGAATCTGTTCTTGAGGGGATAACATGAACCGTGGTTTAGAAAATCCCCAGCTCAAACTGGACATCTTCAGAAGCCATGGTGGCGGGGTCCCAAGGCGGGCTAAAGGTCAGATTTACTTCCACTTCGCCAATGCGATCTTGAAATTTCTCTTTTAAGACAACGGGCACCTGGCCCATAATCATGGGGCCATAGGGGCAACCGGGAGAGGTCAAGGTCATTTCGACAGCCACGTCAGGCCCAGCGGTGGACGCAGTTGGAGCGGAGACTTCTTCTGTGGGGACATCAACTGGAGCAGCAGGGTCTGCCTGCATGGCCAGCGCCAGAGCGGAGGGCTCGTTGATTTCAACGTTATACACCAGCCCAAGCTCAATAATGTTCATATGTAGCTCGGGGTCAATCACCGCGGTCAGGGCTTCACGGATTGTGTCTTCATTCAGTTCGAGGGTTGCAGTTGCTTCCATTGCTTCTTCTCCTTGGGATGGGGCTCAGTAACACCTCAGAGCTCCTGAAGTGCTTCGCTGAGATTGATTAACGGGCGCGACCGGCAGCGCGGGCAAACACGCGCTGGACACGCTTGACCCCAACCACAAGGCGATCCACCTCGGCAGGGGTATTGTACAAATAAAAGCTGGCGCGGGCTGTACCCGGCACGCCATAGCGGCGCATTAGCGGCTGACAGCAGTGGTGGCCAGTACGAATGGCAATGCCCTGTTCGTCAAGCATGGCACCAATGTCTTGGGGATGAATCCCGGCAATATTAAACGAGACAATCCCGCCGCGCTGGGTCACATCTGTGGGGCCATAGAGACGGATACCGTCAATGTCTTTGAGCTGGTCAAGGGCGTAGGTGGTCAGCAGTTGTTCATGTTCCCAGATCGCCGCCATGCCAATCGCCTGCAAGTAGTTAATGGCAGCGGCCAAGCCAATGGCCCCTTCAATGTGGGGTGTTCCGGCCTCAAAGCGATAGGGCAGATCCCCCCAGGTGGAATAGGTATCAAAGACTTCTTTGATCATCGATCCACCGCTTTGATAGGGATCCATAGCTTCGAGCAGGGCAGGTTTGCCATACAATACGCCAATCCCGGTCGGGCCAACCAGTTTGTGGCCGGAAAAAGCGTAAAAGTCCACGTCCAGCGCCTGGACATCGACCGGCAAATGGGGGGCACTTTGGGCACCATCCACCACAATCACAGCTCCGGCTTGACGTGCCAAAGCCACTAACGCAGGGATGTCATTGACCGTCCCCAACGTGTTCGACATATGGGCCACCGCCACAAGGCGGGTCTGAGCCGTAATTAACTCAGCTGCCGCGGCCATATCCAGCAGCCCATCCTCGGTCACGGGGATCAGGACAATTTCAGCCCCTGTGGCAGCAGCTAACCGCTGCCAAGGCACCAAATTCGAGTGGTGTTCCATTTGGGTGGCCACAATCCGGTCCCCGGGCTGCACATTCTCCATCCCCCAACTGAAGGCCACCAAATTCATGGCTTCGGTGGTGCCACGGGTGAACAGCACACTGCTATCGGTTGGTGCATGGATAAAGCGTTGCACCACCCGGCGGGCTTCTTCGTATTGATCCGTGGCCCGTTGGCTGAGGGTGTGAACACCCCGGTGTACATTGGCATTGTCACGCTGGTAATAGTGAACCAGCGCATCAATCACGGCTTGAGGCTTCTGGGTCGTAGCCGCATTGTCAAAATAAACCAACGGGTGATCTTTGACTTCCTGATTGAGAATCGGGAAGTCAGCACGCAGGTGTTCAACATTCAGCATTCTAAGCTTCCTCCTCAGGCTCCTGCCCAAGTAGGTACATCGCCAGATGGTGCTTGACCTGTTCAATCAAGACTTCATTGTCGAGCTGGAGAATGACTTCTTCCATAAAGCCTTCGACAATCAGGTCTTCGGCGGTACGGCGGTCAAAACCCCGGCTCATGAGATAAAAACGCTGATCTGGGTCGAGCCCGCCAATCGAAGCGCCGTGCCCGGACTGCACGTCATCGGCAAAGATCTCCAGGTTGGGGATTGCATCGGCGCGTGATGCATCGCTGAGCAACAGGTTGCGGCTGAGCTGGTACGACTCGGTTTGTTGTGCCACTTTGTCGACGTAAATCATGCCATTGTAGAAAGAATAGGCCTGATCGCGCAAAACAGAGTGGTAGACCAGTTTGCTTTGGGTATGGGGGCAGAGGTGGTTTTGTAAGGTATCTTGGCGATACCAGGCTTGGCGCGAACCCAGGGTCAGACCCAGCAAGCGGGTATTGGCACCGTTTTGCATCAGGTCGACCAAGTTGCTGGCATGGTGATAAGCGGCACCTGTGGTGACCTGTAAATCGGTGCAATGGGCATCGCGGCCCAGTTTGCTTTGGCGGACGGTTTCGACGTGGGCTTGGGTCGACCAAGCTTGAAGGGCCACCAATTGGACTTGGGCACCGTCCCCGGCAATGACCTCCAGGACATCAGAGACATAAGCGCCATTGTCGCCATCACTCCAACTGTCGAGCACTAAGCTGACCTTGGCACCGCGCTCAACGACCACCAGTGAGCGGCTGAGCAACGCACTTTGGGCGGTGCTGAGACTTTGCAAAAAATACACGGGCAGTTGCAGCTCTATATTTTTAGGCACGTAGAGGAACAATCCTCCTTGCCAACAGGCGGCGTTCAGGGCGACAGCGCGGGTGGCCGTGGGGGCACAAGCGGTGCCAAAGTGGCTTTGGACTAAGTCGCTGTGCTGCTCTAAAGCGGTTTTCAGAGAAGTCAGAATCACGCCTTGGGCCTGTACTTCCTGTGGAAGGGTCAGAGCCACCTCAGCGCCATTGTCCTGTACCAGGGCAGCGGCAAATTGCCAGCTCTGTTGGCGCTCCTTTAACGCGTCGCTAAAGCTGCCCGCACCGGGCACTTGCAAACCTTCCCGGTCAAGAATCGGCGCTTTGCGCAAATTGCGCTGCGGCGGCAGCGGATCGGCCATGTCTTGGTAAGCCTGCCAGGCGTTCTGGCGCAGCGTTTGCATCCAGGCAGCACTGACGGGTGTGTGCAGGGCTTCCTGCCAACGATAAAGGGTTTCAGTCTTAGCCATTAGCCGATCGATCCTTCCATTTCTAGCTGGATCAGGCGGTTCAGTTCGACCGAATACTCCATGGGCAACTCTTTGGTGAACTCTTCAATAAAGCCATTGACGATCATCAGCGTCGCTTCTTGTTCGGTCAGGCCCCGGCTCATGAGGTAAAAGAGCTGCTCGTCGGCAATTTTGCTGACGGTGGCTTCGTGGCCAATATTGACATCATCTTCGTCAATCTGCATGGTGGGGTAGGTGTCCGAACGGGAGTGTTCGTCCATCAACAGGGCGTCACAGCGCACTTTTGACTTCACGCCTGTGGCACCGGGCAAGACCTTGATCAGGCCTCGGTAACTGGTACGACCGCCATCTTTGGAGATCGACTTGGAGGTGATCACCGAAGTGGTATTGGGCGCTAGGTGCAAAATTTTGGCCCCGGCGTCTTGGTGTTGACCTTTACCGGCCCAGGCAATCGAAAGGATCTCGCCGCGCGCGCCTTCGCCTTTGAGCCACACCGCCGGGTATTTCATGGTCAACTTAGAGCCGAGGTTGCCATCAACCCATTCAACGGTGGCATTTTTATGGGCCACAGCGCGCTTGGTGACGAGGTTAAAGACGTTATTCGACCAGTTTTGAATGGTGGTGTAACGAATTTTGGCATTGTCCATGGCAATCAGTTCAACTACTGCTGAGTGCAGAGAATCGGAGCTATAGGTCGGCGCAGTACAACCCTCAATGTAGTGAACTGAACTGCCTTCATCGGCAATGATCAGGGTGCGTTCAAACTGGCCCATGTTTTCGGTGTTAATGCGGAAATAGGCCTGTAAGGGCATTTCTACGTGGACACCCGGTGGCACATAAATAAAGCTGCCACCGCTCCAGACCGCCGAATTTAGGGCGGAAAACTTGTTATCGCCAGAAGGAATGATGGTGCCAAAGTATTTTTTGACGATTTCGGGATATTCCTGGACAGCGGTATCCATATCGGTGAAGATAATCCCTTGGCGGGTTAAATCTTCACGCAAGCTGTGATAAACCGTTTCAGATTCGTACTGGGTGGTGACCCCGGCCAAGAATTTTTGCTCGGCTTCAGGGATGCCCAAGCGATCAAAGGTTTTGCGAATATCATCGGGCACTTCATCCCAGTTGCGGCCCTGTTTTTCAGAGGCGCGGACAAAGTAGTGGATATTGCCAAAGTCAATCTGGTTCAGGAACTCGTCATTGCCCCAGTTGGGCATCGGGCGCTCCATAAACAGGCGATAAGCGCGCAGACGGAAGTCGAGCATCCACTCAGGTTCGTTTTTCATGCTCGAAATGCGGCGTACGATGTCTTCGGTCAGACCTTTTTCCGACTTAAAGACATAGTTTTCCGGGTCATGGAAACCAAACTTATAATCTTGTTTGAGATCTTCAAGCTCGGCTAAGGTTTTTTCTTTGCCTTCGAGGGGCTGATTCAAAGTTGCTGCCATGGGTAAATATCCTCCCTTTGCCTATACGCTAACGGGTTGGCGGAACTGTTTTTCAATGAGTTCGTAGCCATTGGCTTCGAGTTCGAGGGCCAGTTCTTTGCCCCCAGATTTGACAATGCGCCCTTCAAAAAGAATGTGCACAAAGTCCGGTTGGATGTAGTTGAGCATCCGTTGATAGTGGGTAATAATCAACAAACCCATGTCCGGGTTGGTCGCAGCCACGGCATTGATGCTCTCACAGACGGTTTTAAGCGCATCAATGTCCAAGCCTGAGTCGGTTTCATCCAGCAAAGCCAGGGCGGGCTCCAGCAGGGCCATTTGCAGGATCTCGTGGCGTTTTTTTTCGCCCCCGGAGAAACCTTCGTTGAGATAACGTTTGACAAATTCTTCGCGCATATTGAGCAGGCCCATTTTTTCTTTTAAGAGCTTGCGGAAATCACGGACGCTGACGTCGGTACCGCGACGGGATTGCAGCATATTGCGCAAGAATTGGAAGACTTTGACGCCGGGAATGCTGACCGGATATTGGAAAGCCAAAAACAGGCCTTTGCGAGCCCGTTCATCGGGAGCCAGTTCGAGCAAGTTTTCACCCCGGAAAATCACTTCTCCGCTGGTGATGGTGTAGTTGGGATGGCCCATCAGCACATTCGAGAGGGTGCTTTTGCCAGAGCCATTGGGGCCCATGAGCGCATGTTTTTCACCGGCACCAATGGTCAGGTTGACCCCTTTGAGAATGGGTTTGTCGCCGACATTGGCGTGCAGGTCTTTGATAATGAGACAAGCATCGTTATTTTGCATGGTTTCCTCGTATTGAACTTTCTCTAAACGGTCATCTGCAGGGGCAGGGGGAATTCGCGGAACAGGCGGCTTTCAATCGTGCTTTCTTCACGCAGGAGATCAGCCAAGGTGAGGGTATCCAGGATACGGTAAATATGGCGCGCCACCATCAGCCACACCGGACGAATACTACAGTTATTCATGTGGAGACAGTGGTCTTGGTTGCCAGAAAAATGCTGACACAGCTCGGAGAAAAAATCGCCATCCACGCTGCGCACCAATTCACCAATGCGAATATGTTCAGGAGCACGTGAAAGTTGGTAGCCCCCGTACATACCACGTACACTTTTGACCAATCCCGCTTTGCGCAGTTGCGAAAGAATTTTTTCGATATAAGCCACCGAAAGCCCCTCTTTTTCAGCCAGGGCTTCAGCGGAAAGCAGGTCACCATCGGTCGTGCGAGCTAACTGCAAGAGGCAGCGCAAACCATATTCCTCAATCGCAGAAATTTTCATAGCGGTCACCAGATACCCTGTATTGCTCGTCAAAAGCTAACATGATCGTAGCATGAACGCATAAACCAGACAAGATGTTCTGATTTAAAAACAGAGAACTGAATCGGCTTTTAAAAAGGGTTTGGGATAAAAAAAAGAACTCGCCGGTAACAGAAATATGAAGCAGGGATAATCGACATATAATATCTTCTTAATCCTGGATCAGCCCAAAACAAAAGGGGCAGATGAGAACATCTGCCCCTTGAATTAAACCCGCAGATTATTGGGCGTAGAAACGAATTTCAGCGGCGGGACGGATAGCCAGTGCGGTTGCACCCGCTAAATCAGCCTTGTTGGGGCGGGTTTCGATAGCGCTGACTTGGACGCGGTATTGGGTGTTGTTGCCAATGCCTTGGTACATCACTTCGCCACGACCAGCGTCGGGGTTGGTGCTGGAAATAACCAGCTTGCTGCCCAGGCTGCGGGGCACGATCAGCTTAGAGTCAACGGTGCCCCCTTTGCTGGCGGCACCGGATTGGGTTCCGTATACCATGCTGGTATTTTTAGTGATAGCTCCCCAGAGGACTTGGCCCCCCAGGTTTTTGACCTGGACATAATAAAGGCCGGTACCTGCATCAGCCCAGGTGAACTCAACCCCTTGGCCTGTGGGGTCACGAAGCACTTGGTCGTTGTTATCAGGACGGGTCAAGGCAAAAGATTGAATATCGTTGGCGGAAATAACGTCAACAGCCTTGCTGGTAGCACTGCCCAAAGCAATCGCATTGGCATTATCAGCCCGCAGGTTGTAGACATATTTGGTGCCTGCATTCAGGCTGGTGTCTTCATCGGTAAAGGTGGTTTTGCTGCGATCCACAGGCGAAATTGCGGCAATGTTTTGAACTTGATCTTGCGTTTGGCCTTCTTCACGGCGGAACAGTTTGATCGAAGCAGTTCCAGCCGGGACATCGCCCCATCCCAGAGAAATTGTGGTCTTAGAAGTCCCTTGGGGGGTAATTTCACTGACGGAGATGCCAGAGAGGCTAAGGGTGACAGGGTTGCCGGTACCTTGAGTAGGAGCAGGGCCACAAGCGGCCATGACAGCGAGAGTCAGACCTGCAGCCATGAGGCCGAAGACTTTGGTAGATGTTTTTTGAAACATAGGAGGTTGTACTGCCTTTCATTTCGTCAATTGTTGGTTACTATAACACACTCTGCGAACCGGAGCCCGAGAGGATGAGATACACCCCTAGACGGAAGTTCTGCGAAAAGGTTTCATTCTCCGCTTAGAGAGGTTTGTGTGCCGCCGAGAGGAAACCCATCCAGCCGTTGCGTAACCCTGAGCGATAAGCTCCATGGGTGAAAGGGGTAATGGTTTCTGCTTCAAACAGAGACTGTTGAAAAACAAATTCCTGCTCAATTTCATTGGAGACAACCAGCGTTGCGCCCGGCCGCAAGAGGTTCCAGACATGGTGCAGCAAGGCCTGCGGGTTATAATAACGCGCCGGTAAACCCCACATCAAATGGGCACCGGGCAGTACCAGCGGCAGCATTTGCAGCGCCACATCATAGGGTTCGTGACTGGTGTAGTCACGTACGTCTTGAATGAGATAACGGCAATGGGAGGCGATTGGGTCTACATAAGAGAGGGCGTAATCAACTTGGCTGTAACCGTCCTCATCGACCCGATAAGGGTCTAACTCAACGCCCGTAAAATAAACCTTGCGTGGAGAGTGGGTATGACCATACCGGAAAAAATGGTAAACCGCAGGAGCATAAGTCCAGCTACCAGCCCCACTGTCAAAAATGCGCAGGGTATCCTGTGCCCAACAAGGGTCATCAGCGGGTAAAACCGTTTCTAATAACTCAAACATATACAGGTTTTTGCGGTAGTCAGAAGCTGACAAACGCTGTTTAAAATCGTCAAAGTGGTAACGGGCATTGTATTCCACCTCCCAGGCAGCCGCCTGAGCCCGTTGGGACGGGTCCGCATAAACAGCAAATAGTTCTTCATCTTCCCAATCACGCCACATGCGCAGCTTACCCGCCATGGGCCGGGTATTGTGGCGCAAGCTAAAAGCGTTCTGATTGGCGCGATCGAGCAAGTCATCGGTGGCCATTTGCGCCGCACTAAAAAACACCAGTGCACGCGGAAATACCTGTTTGATCAGACGCTCCAGCAAAAGGCCATTGGTGGTGTGATGGTCATTGATACCGATCACCACCGGTTGATAGGCCAATAACTCCTGAATCAGGCGTTGGGTGTCAAAATCGCTGTCCGCCAGATTGAGATCCCAGACGCGCAGCTGGTTTTGCTCATGGTTCATAAATTCGCAGATCGGAAACGGCGTTTCAGGGAAATAGACATCTTCCCAACGCACATAGGGTAAAGGTTTACTCGGGACTTCGATCAGTGCAATTTTCAAAGCGTTATGGTTTCTAGCGCGTAACAGGCTTAAAGACAGACTTGGTCGGAACGTAAGCCACTGGGCGCACCGCTTTCATAGAGGTATAACCCAAGGGGCCGGAAATAACTTCGGGAGAGAGTTCGTTGTGACCGGGGTGATTGACCATCGAGGTGCGAATCAGCGTCATGAGTTGATTCAAGGCTGAACGCACAGGATCTTTGACGGTGAACAGAAAAACTTCCTGGTCAGAATCATCCCGCCGTGAGAGATTGGATTCAGTAGAAGATCGCGACTGCTGACGCTCAGGATCGTCAATCCGGCGCTTACGCCGAGAAATGTATTCAGGCCCAAATCCACTTCCGCCAAAGCGAATACCGCCAGTTGCTGCGGTTGTCATGCCTCTAATCTCCCCGCCGTCATGAATCTAGTTATTAAGTATAACATAGCCTAAAGGTCTGGCAGTGGCTGTGATCGGGATTTGAGCCAATCCGCAATCTGGGGCAATGTCAGCTGACGCAAACCTACTGAACGAATGATATCACCATCATCCATATGGCTCTCTAAGAAATAACCATTGCGCCGCAGCATCACATCAGCGGCAACCAAAGCTGTGGCCGGATTTGCATGGATAAAGGGTGCCCGTTCAATAAGACTATCAAAAAGAGCCGCCGTTTTTGACCACAATCCTGGAAATGGCTCATAACCATCAATATTCATGCTCGGTCGCCCAAGCGCACTTTCTAGGCGTTCACGGCTACGTAAACCAAAGGTGCCGCCATGCTGGACAATCACTTGCTGGTGAATGACTAAGAGTTCTTCAAAGGTCAGGTAGATCATGGGGATTGGACCGGCAAGCTGCGCAATAAATCGTGATGGGTAGCCAAGGATTGGGCCAATTGCTCGTTAAAAACGCGGTCAAGGGCGGGTGGAAAAATACCCGAACCATAATGTTCAAAGAGATAGAGGTAATTGAGCAGCACCTCAATCAGGATTTCGGGAGAAATTTGCAATCGTAAAGCTTGCTCCTGCAATTGCTGCAGCAGCGCTTCGGGAAGGTCAAAATGAACGTGGGAGGACATATCTGTCTTTGTGTATATATGCCGAGGGCAAGGATTTACTGATACTCTATATAAACATATCTCAAAGACTAGGATGAATCAATTCGGATGGAGCGGCCATCCGCAAACCTTTACCTAAATTTAGCAGGCGTCCTCCGAACGCTGGCTATCCTGACACTGTGGATGGGCCTGATGGGATGTGCTGATGGAATTGTCATGCAAACGCCTGAAAGCTTTCAAGAGCAGATCGTAGGGCAAGACACCACGCCCCCTGATCCGCCCAAAAAAGCAGAAAATGCCGTGCAGTATGTGCAATATGAGCTCATTGAAAACCGCAAGCTCTACGAATATGCCAAACCCATTGGCGGAGTATTATTCATCCTGTTTTTACTCAGACGCTTTTTCAGTCTGCTGTACCGCTTAACAACCACTTCCCCCACAGGGCGTTAAGTCGCAGGCACCTGCATCGTCACGCAGTGCACAGCCCCTTGTAGGCGGATAAAGGTATCAAAATCGAGCCACACCACCTGATACCCAGCAGCTTGGTAAATGCGCTCTACTTCTTTTTCGTACGTGGGCATCAGGGCCTCATCGAGATAAGCCTCACCACTAAAACCCACTTTGTGATAACGGGGAACCAGAGCGACACCATTGATTAACAACGAGTTGGTATAGGTGCGAAAGACTTGGCTGCCCCCGTAATAACCAGGCGCTGGCATGGGAATGCGGATGATGTTTAATTTGGGATTATGCTGTTTGGCCAATTG
>DLGM01000388.1:0-12302 GCA_002482705.1 Cyanobacteria bacterium UBA7694 | reverse complement strand
CGTCCAACACCGGTCGCTTGGCGCTCTAGGAAGCGCTGTACCTGCACATAATGACGGCGCTGCGATTCGGGCAAAGTGGCCAGCGTTTCGTCACTCAACTCAGAAATAAGCAGGGTGTTCTCGTCTAAAAATTTAGCCCACACATCAATATGTTTGGTCGATTCAAAGGGAATTTGCTCGACAAAATGCAGGCTCTGATCCAATTGGGTCGCAAAGGCATTGCGAATCCCCGTTTCATCGAGCGCAATGTCATCGGCATACCCCCGGGCACTGTTTTGCAATACGATTTCATCGGTGACATAACAATGGGCACGGGTACAGGTAATATTGCCCCCCTCCATGTATACCGGCAACGATGCCCGCTCAACCTTCAGGGCAAAATCCGGGTGCGTCAGCACCGAACGCAGTTGCTGAGGCACCATATCATCTAGGCTGCGCCCGGAATAATAATTGGTGTCTAATAGTTTCAGCTCCGCACGGGCCTCGGCCTTGGCAGGCACTGCAAATAGGGGTGCCCAATCCCGCGCCCACAGGGTATCTGTAGGCACATCTAAGAGTTTGGCCTTATCCCCTAAGAGGGAACTGGCCCAAGCAATTTGAGCCGGTTGGGCACTGAGTAGCCAAGGTGCTGCCCCTGCTTGTGCCACCGCTTGCACCAATTGGACCCCTTCTGGGTAATCCAGCAACTGCTCCGACATCACCACTGCTTGGGTTGGGGTGTACTCGGGAGCCAGATAATAACGGGCTTCCGGTTCGTCGGGGTCTGGCGCACAAGGGCTATTCTCAATGAAACCTTGCGTTTGAAAACCATCACAGTCAATGGCGACCGTTGGATAAGGACTGGCATTGCCCTGTAGGGTATAAAAAGGGCGAGTAGGGGTAGGTGTTTGACAGGCAACCAGTAAAAATAAGCTCAGTAGAGCAAGGCGTTTCATGGGCAACTTTCCTCTCTGAGCCTATTGGACCATGGCCCAAATGAGAAAAAGTGCTTAAAATTGGATTTTAAGTATTTTGGCGCTGAAGTGAGCAGCGCTGGGCATTGAGTAGGGGATAAGCGCTGACGCGTTGCGAAGCAGCCCCGGAGGTACGGCCTGGACGGTTTGAAAAGGTCATCATGTCTACGGCCATACGGCTGCTGCTCTCAAGACGGTGGGTCACCGTCAAACGGCTGTTTCCGACCTCAAACTGTTCCATCAGCTGATTGCCATCAAGATAGGCATCCAACAAAATGCCATTCTTTTCGTCGACAACATAGTGTCCCGCAGCCACATCTACCGTTTGCAACTCATAAGCACGTGTTTGGTTAAGGCTCTCACCACGGTAGGTAATCTGCCACTGCCAGCGCTGCGGGCCCAAAGGCTGGATCTGAAGGCCCATGGTAAAGGTGCTGTCCGCTTCAGGCACGGGGTTACGCAATTGGCAGGTTCCCTCCCAGCGCCCGACCCAGGACTGGGGAAAACGCAGGCCAGCGGAGCTAGTAGCAGCAACGCTCTGGGCACGCACCTGCGCAATGGGCACGGGAGCTACCACCCCGGTCGGAGCAGGCGCACATCCCACCCCAATAAAAATCATAAAAGAACTCAAAATAAGACGCATATTTACCAGAATAACAAAAAAAGGGCGGGTTGCATACGCCCCATATATCACATATGCCCCCTTAACCCCATTCCAGAGGGCGGATGCGATACGCCTATCGCGGTATAATCCTCTCATGGCAAGCTTTTCCAATCAGGCCTGGCGGCACACCCTGGTTCACCATCTTATTGCGCCTGAAGGGGCTTTAGCTCCTCAGATCCCCCTTTGGAATAAGGAGGCCCATCTCTGGCTGGCCCAACCCCTGTGGATTCAGCTCTGGTTAAGCACTACCGGGCATCAAAACCCCACAACGTGGCAAGCCTGGGGCTCTCATCACCCCGCCCCCAGCGAATTCATTGAAGCCCTGGGTTACCACCTCAAACCCATGCTGCTGCAACACAAATTGGCCCCCAGTTTGCAGTGGTTATTGCATTTACCCCTAGATAAACCGGACACACAGGCCTGGGCTCTAGAATATGCTGCCAAAGTGCTGCGCTTGGGGCAAGGTTTGCCGGAAGCAGAAGCGATTGCGGCCTACACACAACAACTAGAGAAGCGGTGCGCAACAGCTCCGGGCATCACCGAACTCAGCGAGTTACGCATACGCTGTGCCCAAGCCCCCCAGCCTGATCCCCCCCGTGTTGGCCCCGCCGTCAACAATTTACACCACCTGCGCAAACTCTGTGCCCAAGGCGCGTTTGTACAAGCAGCCACCCTGACCGAAGCCCTTCCCCCGGTTTACCAGCGTTGGGGATGCCTTTTGCTGGCAGAGGCTCTGGTGCAACAAAAACAACTCAACCTAGGCCTCTTTTGGATACACAAAACCGAACAGCAGCTGATTTCCGAGTATCCCGAACACCTGACCCGCCGTTGGTTCAACGCCCTACCGCAATGGCGCAGACTGAGCCGTTTGCGTAACTATTTGCAGGACCCAGCCACAATCACAACCGCATACCGCAAGTTACCCCGAGCCAGTCAAGTGGATGCCGGACTGGCCTGGGCCGAAACGGGACAACTCCCGCCCCCTTATGCCCAAACCTTGTGGCGATTGGCCAGCCCCGCTGAGGGCAGCATGTTATGTTGGCATCAACCCCAGCAATGGCCCTGGCACCCATGGTTAGCCTAGACAACAGCCGCCGGGAATCCCGGCGGCTGAATGTTTAAAAACCTTGTTTAGGCGCGGAAATCAAGCACCGGATAAGAAGGCAGGGCAGGCATGGGCTGATTGAGATCAACCCCCGTGCACTCTAAAATGGTGCTTTTGAGCAGCACGTCCGACTCAGAAGCGCCCCCGGCAAAGGTTTGGAACATGTGCAGCGGATCAGCAGCTTCGAGATAAACCAATAAGAAATCGCCCATCGGGGTATTTTGCACGTGCCAGCTCTCCACGGGCACATTCAGCTTTTGCTGAGACTCAGCAAAACCAGGGTGCGTGGATAAAGTTTTACCCACTTCAACAATTTTTTCGGTTTTACCGGGCAGGATCGGGAACATAGCAGCAAATACAGCCATCGGAAATCTCCTTTACAGATCGTGGTGGATATTTTAACATGCCCACCGGAAAGGCTTTATTCAGCGTCTTCCAGCGGTTGGGGGGGCCGGGCTTTGAGCGGCAAACGCAGCGTAAAAGTCGTCCCCACGTTGAGAGTGCTGTCAACTTCAATCGTGCCACCATGGGCTTCAACAATGTCTTTCACTATCGAGAGGCCCAGCCCCGTGCCACCAGTGACCCGTGAACGGGCCTTATCAACCCGGAAGAAGCGGTCAAAAATGCGCGGTAAATCGATATGGGGAATACCGATCCCGGTATCGACCACCTGAAAGACCAAAAAGTCATCTTCTTGATGGGCATGCAAAGTGACCGAACCATTGGGACGGTTACACTTGATGGCATTGTCCACCAAATTGATCAGCACTTGGCTGAGACGATCGCGGTCGGCCAACATCATCGGTAAATTTTCGGGGAAATCGGCCACCAGCTCGATATCGTTGACCCGGCTGTGGTAGCTCATGGTGTACACCACATCATCCAGCAAATCGAAGGCTCCAAATTGGGAGACATGCAGCGCTGTTTCTGCATCCTGAACATTGGCCAACACAATCAGCTCATTGACCAGGCGCGTTAAGCGATCGGCCTCACGCTGAATATTCGACAAGAATTTATCTTTGAGCTTTTGGTCACCAATCGCGCCCATTTGCAGGGATTCAGCCGCCATCTTGATTGAGGTCAAAGGCGTACGCAATTCGTGGGACACATTGGTGATAAAATCGCGTTCAATGGCTTCTAGACGGCGCAAAGCCGTCAGGTCGCGCACCCGCACCATATAGCCCGACACCGGAGGGCAGGGCTCTACAGCCAAAGACAAAATCCGGGGTTTCCGTGTCCAAGTGCTGGTAAACTCTTCTTCCGCCAGGGTGTGGGTCGATTGCGCCTGTGCCCACAAAGCAGCCAGAGGACTATCTGGGCACAAGTCAGCCAAAGCCGTACCTTCAGCTACCTCTGGGCATTCTAAAATCGAGCGCGCCGGTTTATCAGCAAAGCGCAGCTCACCTTCAGCACCCAGAAGCAGGGAGCCATCGCGGAAAAGCGACATGTTTAGCCCCCTAAGCGATAGCCAAAGCCGCGGACCGTTTGCACGTAGCGGGGATTGCTGGGGTCAGCCTCGATCTTTTCGCGCAGCCAGCGGATATGGACATCAACGGTTTTGGTGTCGCCGTAGAAATCAAGGCCCCACACCTGTTCAAGCAGCTCTTCCCGAGAGAAGACTTTGTTGGGGCTCGACATCAGCATGGCCAAAATTTTGAACTCTTTGGGCGACAGCTCGACGAGTTTACCGCGCACGGTCACCTTGTGCTCGGTGAGGTTCATTTCCAGGTCTTCGTAGCGATGGGTTTCGGGCTGAGCACTGTCACTTTCAACCGATTTGCTGCGGCGTAACAGCGCACGGATACGGGCCATCAATTCACGCAGGCTAAAGGGTTTGACAAGATAATCATCTGCGCCCACTTCCAGGCCAATGACGCGGTCAATCTCTTCGCCTTTAGCTGTCAGCATAATAATCGGGGTTTCGTTGCGTTCCCGGCGCAGAATACGGCAAACTTCCAGGCCACTCAGCTCTGGCAGCATCAAGTCCAGGACGATCAGATTGGGTTTTTCCAGTTGTACCTTTTGCAAAGCCTCTTGCCCATTAAAGGCGCTGACCACGTCAAAGCCTTCTTGCTTGAGTGCGTACTCAATGGATTCTACGATGGATTCTTCATCATCGACTAAGAGAATCTTGTCTGCCATAGGGATCTTGTATAACCTCTACATTTGCTTATAGATTTTCGCGGACCTGTGGCCCAGCGGTTGCTACGTTCTTCCCGCGCGGAGCAGGCATGATTTTAAATCAGATTTAACACGGTTCGTAGTAACAATAACCTATCATTAACCCATCTTAACATGATAGTGCGCACATATCCATAGGGGGGGTGGGTATCCCCCGACGATCATTGGATCGGCCGGTGATGACACAAAAGAGGCTGAAACCCTTTGTGTCATCACCCTACAGGTCTTAGTGTCCCAGCGTTTCTAAGAAGCGCTCCGCATCAATTGCCGCTTTACAGCCACTGCCCGCAGCGGTAATCGCTTGACGGTAAATGGAGTCGTGGATATCACCGGCGGCAAACACCCCGGGAATATTGGTTTTGCTGGTGGGGTGCTCGACCTTGAGGTAACCGACTTCATCCACTTCCAGCACATCTTTAAACAGATCCGTATTGGGTTTGTGGCCAATTGCAACAAAGACGCCATCCATCGGCAGCTCAGAAACTTCACCATTTTTCAGGTTTTTGAGGCGCACGGCATTAACGACTTTATCCCCCAGGATTTCTTCAATGGCCGAATCCCAGATGAATTCGATTTTGGGGTTGGCAGCCGCCCGATCCTGCATGATTTTAGAACCCCGCAATTTATCGCGGCGATGAATCAGGTAAACCTTATTGGCAAAACGGGTCAAGAAGTTGGCCTCTTCTAAGGCACTGTCGCCGCCGCCCACCACACAGACCGTTTTTTGCTTAAAGAAAGCGCCGTCACAAGTGGCACAAGCCGAAACACCATGCCCCATCAAGCGGCGTTCCGATTCGAGGCCCAGCAGTTTGGCCGTGGCCCCGGTACACACAATCGCCGTTTGGCTGTGAAAAACCTGTTCTTCCACTTCAATGCGGAAGGGGCGCTGGGTAAAGTCGACCTTGGTGACGTCCTGCGTGATGATACGGGTGCCAAAGCGCTCAGCTTGTGCACGCAGATTCATCATCAAATCCGGGCCCATAATCCCTTCCGGAAAGCCAGGAAAATTTTCCACATCGGTGGTAATCATCAGTTGCCCACCGGCCATATACCCTTCAATCAGCAAAGGATTGAGATTTGCACGGGCAGCATATATGGCCGCGGTATAACCAGCAGGACCAGATCCAATAATAATCACATTCTCTACTTCTTGAGACATAACAAAAAGTCCTCTTGATACGTATGGGGTAAGGGTGGGCAAAGGTGTCCAAGCTTCCAGCCCCTAGTATAGGCCATGAATGGCCTGAGATGCTAGAAAACCACAACCGGGCCGCTGGCAAACATACCCAACGGGGTAAGCCATTCAAGCCCCAACAGCTTACAAGCCTATAACAGGTGTTCCAAGCCATAAATCAGATGATCGAGACGGGGAGCCCGTTTCACACAGAGCAAGAGGCCGGGCATAAAAGAAGCCCGATCCACCGAATCGTGACGGAGAGTCAGCGTCTGGCCAGCCGCCCCAAAAATCACCTCTTGGTGAGCCAATAACCCAGGCATGCGCACACTGTGAATCGGCACCCCAGCCACGGCCTGCCCACGGGCCGGATGCACCTCATAGTGGGGATGGGCACGGGCGATCAGCTCCGCCGTTTTAATCGCCGTTCCCGAGGGCGCATCGCGCTTTTGCGCGTGATGCAATTCAATAATTTCAGCGTATTCAAAATAGCGGGCCGCCTCTTGGGCAAACTTCATCATCAAAACGGCCCCAATCGAAAAGTTAGGGGCCAGAATGACCCCCACTTTAGCCGCTTGCGCCTGTTGGCGCAACTGTTCAATCTGATCGCCATCCAGGCCCGTGGCTCCGATGACCACGGGAATCTGACGTTGTATAGCAGCTTGAGCGTGGGCAAAGGCGTGGGCTCCATGGGTGAGGTCAACCAATACCGTTTCAGGGGGGGCAGCCGCCAAAAGGGTTTCAAACTGATCACTCACCGTCAATCCCAGGGGCTCTAAACCGGCCAGTGATCCGGCATCAAGCCCTAACCCCCGCAACCGTGTTGTAGCGGCATACAGCTCCGTATCTGGGCTTTCACTCAGGGCTTTGACAGCAGCCAAGCCCATTTTACCGGCTGCACCGGTCAATAAAACGGGGATCACTTCAGACATAAATATTCCTTTTAAGGTGGAGTAGGCGCAGGGGGGGGAGCCACCAGCGGACGTGGCGAAGGCGTTGCCATCGGCTGAGGCGGAGCAGGGGTTTTCATGATTTGTTGCGGATCCGGCACCGAATATTCTTTGATGGTGTCCACATATTGGGAGGAGAGGGCCATGATGCTCACCACCCGGCCCCGGAAAGTGTTATAAACCACGCGGGCACCGCTGCTATAACTAAAAGAAATATGGATACCGTCCGCCTTAGCAGCCGAGGGGCTCTCGCCCCCGACCAACACATCGCGATAACGGTGGGCATCGCTGACGCTCCAGTAAGGGGCATCTGCTTCCCAATAGGCGCGCAAGAGTTTGCGATCTTTGCCCGGGAAGAGGCTGACCCGGTGGGGTTTGGCCTCTTTGAGCGCCTTGCGATAGGCCTGTGAACGGGGATGCACCGGGTTATATCGGAGAATCCGCAGGTCAAGATCAAGGCAGGCCAAGGCCGGGGTCGCCAAGGTACCAAGCAGGGCAAAGCTGAGCAAAAGTTTCATGCCCTCTATTGTAATACGTTCCTCAAATTTATGGTTCAATGGGGGTGATTCCATTTCAGGAGCACGCCCCATGATTGTCCTGCCCCTTTTTCTAACTGCAGCCATCTGGATGTGGATGGATTTTACCGGCCTCTTGTTATCGGTCATTTCCACCTATTTCTATTTTGGGTGGGCAGGCACACCGTTTCTGGTCATTTGGATCTTTTTGATTGCTCTGTTCGCCTTCAGCGGCCCCCTGGTGTGGCGCTGGTTAGCGCCACGGGTTGAGGATAAGGGTCAGGCGATCCGGGTCTTGCTCATGGCACAATTTTTAACCTATCTCCTCGTTACCTGGATTCGCCAGCCCGATACCTTTGCCTGGCTGGTCGTGGCCGGATCTTTTGTGAGCAGCATCTTGGCCACCGCGAGCCTCCAACAAGTCTCGCGAATGCGTTCAGCCATGGGCCCTTTTTTGGCGCTCTTATTGGGAGTACTCTTTTACCTGAGTGTCCGCCTCGGCAATTATGGGGTGGGGCTGTTGTTTGAGCCCCCCTCGTTGGCCAGTGGTTCTTATGTTTCTTGGCTGATTCTGTTTGGGGTCGTCATGACCGGAATCGCTTTGCCGATGCGCAGTGAAGATCCCGTGGCCGCTTCGTCGGCTCCACGCCTGAGCCCTTGGTATGGCTTGGCCTTTGGCCCCTTGATTGGCATTGGGGTGGGGCTGGTGTATAACCTGCATATCTGGAGCGCCAAAACCCCGGCCACCGCCGCCGGAGCTTACCTGTGTTCGCTGGTCATTGCCACCACCCTGGCCGTTCTCGCCTATCGCGCCTTTCCCACCCAGCGCAGCCTTTTAGTCGTGGCGGCTATGGCTGGGCTGGGGGCCGGTCTGTATGCCATTTTATACCTGCCCTTCACTCTGATGACCGGACTCCTCTTTCATGGCCTCGCCTGCGGCGGACTCGGCCTGTTATGGCTGGCATTTTTTCACCGTTACCTGCATTACGGGCGTCAACAAGCCCACTATTTACCCACGGCCAGCCTCCAGGGTGGGCTGATTATCTTCTTGCTGGTACTGGCGGTCTTTTTATTGCACTCCAATCCCGGTGGCTTCTGGCTGGCCCTCTTGCTTAGTGGTGGCCTGATTTTTGCGGCTGAAAGTAAGAGCCGTGAAGATGTGCTGCCTTTACCACGGATCGCAGTGTTTACCGCCGCCGCTTTTTTATTGCCGGGCCTCTTGGCGATTGCCGCTCCGCCCCAGGTCAAAGTGGAAGCCCCAAGCCCCAACGACATTCGCGTCATGAGCAGCAATATTCGGTATGGCTGGACCGACGACTATCGCTTTGAGCCCAAACCCCAGGTGCTGTTTTTGCGTGAACACCCGGCGGACATCACCGGATTCCAAGAAATGAACAAAGGCCACACTTCTGGGGCTTACATGGACTTTTACCGCTATTATGAAGCCCGTTTGCCGGGATACTGGCGCTACGGAGACGCTAATTTTGGGTTTGGCAATGCCCTGCGCAGCCGCTATCCGATTGTGCGTTCAGAGGTTCGCACCTACCAGGCCAAAGATATTTTACGCCGCTCGTGCTTGGTCACCACTGTTTTGATCCAGAATCGCGAAGTAGATGTGTACACCACCCACCTCAGCCATTTACCGCCGCCAAATCCGGTGCGCGAGGCCCAGGCCCAAGAACTGGTCGGCTGGTTACAAAGCAGCCAACGCCCCTGGATTTTGATCGGTGATTTTAATGCTCACCCGGATGCACCGGAAATCGAGGCTTTACAGGCTATTGCCCACCCAGTATTCCGGCAACAGCCCCAATTACTGCAAAGCAGCACCTATCCGAGTGTGAACCCCAATGAGCGCATTGACTATATCTTCTTTAGCAACCACTTCGCCTTGCAGCGCCAAAGTATACTCGACAATCAAGGCACCAGCGATCACCGAGTGGTAGAAAGTATTTTGCGCTTTAACTAAACCACTTCCGGGTCTGCCACCGACCGATCAGCCCCCAAAGCCAGTACGCTAAACCACACCAAACTGGTCAGCCCCCAGCTAAGACCCACCACCACTCCGGCATCAATAATACCCCGCCAAGGTTGGGGCAACAGGCGGATGGTAATCACCAAGCACACGATCCCAACGGTGAGGGCCCAGGCAACTATTTTGCGCTTGCGGGTTGTGCCAAAAATCCCCATACAAAAGAGGGGAGACAAAAACAGTTGAAGGGGGGCACCGTGATCACGCAGCCAGCGCGCCCGAGCGGCAAAACGAGGTGAAAAGGCCTTTTGAAACCCGCGATAACCCTCCGTAAAGCCCATAAAAGCCACCCACAGGCCCAAAGCCACCCAATGCCCTAAGGTCAAGGGCATTTGCAGGGCTTCCCAAGCGATGGGCACCAGCTTATACAAAGCCTCGATCAACAAAAGGCTTAGGGCCACAGGCCCCCATAAAGCCCCCAGCATCCGGGCTGTTTTTAAAGAAACGGAACGCATGGCATCAGATTAACAGGCCCAAGGACCCTGTGACCACTTGTTAACACCCCATTCAGGCGTCTGAATATGCGTTTCGATACACGTGTCTCGGCACTTATGGCAGTGTTTTACGTCGTTACTTTGTACTACAATAGTTTCAACCTGAGAAGGAGATTTTCCCATGCCACTATCCCGTATCCATCTGGTACTGATGAGCACCTTGGTTTTACTTCCCCTGCTGAGCCCGCTCCCACCGGCCCAAAGTAAAACCAGNNCCAGTGGCTTGACCCGGCCCTTAGGTGCCGGAACCGTCAACTGGAGCAGTGGCACTTTGCGGGTCACCGGATCAGGGGCAGCGCCAGAACGGGGCAGTGATGCACAAAAAAAACTTATGGCCAAACGAGCGGCACTCACAGATGGTTACCGCCAATTGGCCGAGGCCGTGAATGGTGTGCAGGTATTTTCCCAAACCACTGTCAAAAACTTTGTCACCGAAAGTGATGTCATTCGCACCCAAGTCAGCGCCGTGATCCGAGGAGCCCAACCTGTTGGACAACCCCGTTACCTGGCAGATGGCTCTGTGGAGGTGGATGTGGAAATGCCCCTGTTTGGAAGTGGCAGCCTGGCCCAAGGTCTCGATTTTGGTGCTGCCATGCAAAAACAGATGAGCCAACCCTACAGCCAACTGGGGCAGCGTCTGGCCTTTTCCGGCCCAGCTATTGCTTTGGGATTGTTCCCCGCCCCCTCTGACCCGCAGCCCCGCGGACAGCGTCTGGCTCAAGCGGGTGGGTATACAGGTTAGGTGGTTGATGCCACAGGCCTGGGGGCTGAACCTGCCCTGGGCCCCTTTTTGATCGGAGCGGCCAAACGTCTCCACCCGAACAGTGAAATTGGGGTGGATCCTGGCCTCATTGTGCAAAAAGGCCCCGTACATTATGTGGAAGACCTGGATGCGGCCAAAGAGGATACGGATCGGGTTGGCACAAACCCCCTGGTAATCAGTGCCAAAGGAGCCAAAGGGCATCCGACCAGCACCGATATTTTGCTGGATGACAGTACGGCCCGGCAAGTTCTCGAAGCCAATCAGCAGGGGCATTTTTTAGAAGCTCTGAAAGTGACCTTGGTGATATGAAAAAAAGCTTATTAACCGCCCTGGTTTTGGCAGGAGCCCTCCCTGTCTGGAGTCTCTACCTGCCCTTGGGTAACCCTCAGGTAGCCAACGCACAGCCCCAATCTAAAAGCCTTGCAGCTATGAGCACCCCTGAACTAGATACCTGGCTGGCAGCCCTTCAGAAACGGCCCTTGACCCAGCGTATCGCCCAAGTCTCCGAAAAGGCCTTGGGTACCCCCTATTTTTTAGGGCCCCTGGGAGAAGGCCCAGGTGCCCCTTATGACCCCAAACCCCTGATCGACTTAAAACGCGTCGACTGTGTCACCTTTTGTGAACAAACCCTGGCTTTGGCCTTGGGCAAGAACTATCAGGAAGCCTTTCAAATCTTACAAAAGATGCGTTATAAACAGGGCAAAATCGCCATGGAATACCGCAACCACTACTTCATGGCTGATTGGGTACCCAATAATCGCTGGTTGGTCAAGGATATTACCGCAACCCTGCCGGGGGCCCAACGCCTGACCCGCACGATTAGCCACCGTACCCTGTTTGCCAACCAGGGGTTTAAAGATATTCACGTGCAAGAACCGGATCGGACCCTAACGGTGCACTATATTCCAGATACGGCCTTAGACAAGGTGCTCCCCCAGCTCAAAAGTGGGGATATTGGGGTATTTATCCAAGATATGCCGGGCATTTTTGCTTCCCATACGGGCTTTATGATTGAGAACGCCCAAGGCAAAATGGTGTTTCGCAATGCTACCTCAATTGGCCCCAAACAGGTCACCGATCTCCCCTGGCCTGAGCTTTTGGCCTATCTCAAACAGAGCAAGCGCGTGATCGGCATGGCTTTTGTACGACCGGAGGCATCATGAAATACGCACTGCTGCTGGTATTGCTCACCGCCCTCCCCACCCATGCCAACGAACTGCAACCACACCAAGAGGCAGAAGCAGCTCTCAAAACCGGGTCAGCCACTCAGGCTCAGAACATTTTAAACCAGGCCTTTGAAACCTATCCCGACAGCAGCTTGCGCCCTTACTGGCTGTATCTCTTGGCTCAGGCTATGCCGCAACGGGCAGAGCTGCCGCGCGGAACCCCGGCCTATCTCGAACCCCATTTTCACTGGTGGCGGGCCATGGCTACCCCTAAAAATGTCTGCCAGCCCGAAGCCTTTGCAGCTTAT
>DLGM01000241.1:4778-8412 GCA_002482705.1 Cyanobacteria bacterium UBA7694 | reverse complement strand
ATGCCAATGCAGAAGGTTATGTGGAATATCCCAATGTCAACGTCGTAGCTGAAATGACCGATATGATTTCTGCGACCCGCGCCTATGAGGCCAATGTTACGGCGGTGCAGGCGGTCAAGGCCATGGCCCTCAAAGCCTTAGAGATGGGGCGGGCATAAACCATGGATTTCCAGCGTATTGATGATTTGGGGCTCCCGAAATTGGATTTGCCGCTGTCGTTACAAGCCGGTTCAGAGACTGCCTTGAAACCGGTGTCAACATTTGAAACCGTGATGCAGGAATCGGTTAACCAATTAAACGACATGCAGAAAAAGTCTGCGGATCTGGGCAACCGTCTTGCCGCAGGTGAAAACGTTGAATTGCACGATGTCATCATTGCCTCTCAAGAGGCCGATGTGGCCATGCGTTTGGCCGTACAACTGCGCAACAAGGCCCTTGAGGCCTACCGGGAAATTATCCGCATGCCGGTGTAAGAGCGGCCTTGCCCCAATAAAAAACCGCCCTTGTAGGGCGGTTTTTTATTGGGCGAACTACCGGGTTGGGGCTCCCACGGTTTCCATAAAGGCAACAACCAGGCCTGCAGTGGTTTTGGCCCCTAAAGTGACCATGGCTGCACGGGTTTTTTCCCAGTTGCCATTGTTGCGGTCTACGGCATTGCGGACCCAAGGGTAAAAGTGCCGGGCCGTACCCGCGGCATAACGGGTAATGTCGCCTGCCGTAGTACTGGCTGGGAAATACAAGCCCCAGTACTGGGCGGATTCGGCATAGGGGCCTGAGGGGAGCCAAATATTGCCGGGGTTGGCATTGCGCGAGGGCAAATATTGATTAAACGTGGCGTCCACGGATTTTTCATAGGGCGTGTGGTGAATGAGCTGGGCCGGGCGTATTAAGGACACCGTGTGAAAGGGCACCGTCATGTCATGGATAAAGTGGGAGGCACGGGCCAGCCACATCAGCGATTCCCGCTGTTCCGGGGCCTCGGGGGGCAGATCACGCCGCCAGGCTTTGAGGGCACGGTCATAATATTCATCGGCTTTGGTCCCGGCATCTTTGAACCAGAACCAGCCATCGCCCTTTTTCAGGATGGCGTGTTCCAGGGCGGGCCAGCGGCCCTGATAGGTCGTGCTGGCCTGATCTGGCCACTTGGCTTCAGCCCCGAGCATGTCTCGCCAGCGTGTGAGTAAAGCGGCCGCACGGGTATGGCCATCGCGTTTTAAAATGGCTTCAATGGAAGAGGCGTCTCCATCAAGGGTGCGGAAATAATAGCTGTGGGCTTCAATGTAGTTAATGCCAAGAATGGGCTCATACTGGGAGAAGTCTGGGGTGCGTGGGGTGGGGGGATCGGCTTCTGTATCGGGGGTCCGCATCAGTTGTTGGACAGCGGGGCCAAAAGCCGGGGGATTGATCGGGCGGGCGACTGTTTGACGCCCGGCTGATTGGGCTTGCAGTTGGGGCGGAGGGGAGGATGCTCCGGGAATCACAGGGGCCTGACAGGCACTCAGGAGCAGAATCAGGACAGGAACAGACCAGTGTTTCATGGGGCGAACTCCAAACAGGTTAAATAGTAGTGATTCTTTAACTAAATTGAGTATAACCCAGATCCAAAAGGGCTGCCAACCCCTTGTTAAATGACGCGTTGCGCCATTTTTCCTGCTGGGCTGGCTTTGGGGATAAAATATCACACACCCCCTCTGCCTTTACGGCAGAGGGGGTGTAGGTGTGTTGGCTTCTTAGGCCTGGTAAGCTTCGAGCAAATGCTCCCGCAGCAGTGACAGGGGAATCACGCCAAAGTCGAGCAGCGTATCGTGGAACTTGAGCAGTGAGAAGTCGTCCCCTTCAAGATCGGCGATTTCCTGACGCAAGGCAATGATTTCTCGCTTGCCCAGAGCATACCCCGTGGCGACAGTGGGGAAAAGGCAATAACGCTTGACTTCCGCTTCCGCGCTGGCGCGGTCAAGGCCGACTTTTTCTTGCAGCATGGTGACCGCATCTTCAGGGCTGAGCTGCCCCAAGTGCAGTTGGGCGTCGATCACGACCCGGTAATCGCGCCATAGCTGATCTTTGAGCTGGAATAGGCGCGTTTCGGAGTCGGGATAGAGCCCTTCGGTGTATAACATTTCTTCGCAGTACAGGGGCCAACCTTCTGCAAAGTAGGGATCTGGAAAGCTGTGGCGAACTTTCGATGGGTGTTGGTGGGCGCGCACAAACAGCAGTTGGTGGCCTGGATAGGCGTGGTGGACGTTGGTTAAAATCACGTCATAGATATTGTGGGCCCGCAGGCGATCTTCTTGTTCTTGGGCGCTCATGCTGGAATCCATGGGTGTGACCCACAGATGGCCAATCGGTTGTTCACCAAATGCCGGGGGCGAATCATAACCCGAATAAGGCAGAATACTGCGCTGGAAAATAGGCGTTTCCATAATGGCCAGCGTCTCTTCTTCTGGCAGCGAGATCAGCTTTTCGGAGGTGACAAAGTCGCGGATTCGCTCAGCTTCTGATTTGTAATAATACAGAAGTTCTTCAGCCTGGGGGTGTTTACTGCGCAATTGACGAATTTGTTCTTGCCATGACAGGCTGGCGTCGCGGTCACGGGCCACTTCTTCGAGCAGGCGCTCGGTCTCTTGGAGTTCGTTTTGTCCAAACGCCAGCACTTCTTCGATGGTGTGATTGAGCAGATATTTCTTTTGCAGCAAGAAATCAAAATATTCTTTGCCACAGGCAAAGCTGCCCCGAGCCATCGGCTCAAGCTCGTGCAGGAAACGCTCGTACAGGTGCAGGGCTTTGAGGGCGGTCGTATTGCTCTCGAGTAAATCTTTGAAGTACATCGGGACGGTCCCGGAAAACTGCGGCACAATGTCTTCCAGAAAATGGCGGCCACTTTGCACGGAATCAAGGGCAAAACTGACGGCGATTGGGGAGAGCATTTCTGGTTCTTGCCGCAGATTGAGCATGCCTTCTTCGAGCAGGCGGGGCATGTCTTTGAGGCGACCGATAATGGCCAATACGCGCTGATCGACAGGCAGGTCGTAGTTCACCTGGAGCTGTTGTACCCCGTGTAGGGCTTCACTGGCGTAGTGGGCCGGGTTACGGTACAACACCCGCCGGACTTCTTCATCGTAAATTTCCATGACCAAGTGCGAAATCAGGAGGTTCACGTCCACACGTTCAGTGACCGATAAGGCGCTGATGTCGAGCGCCTGTAATTGCGCCAGATAGCCTTTTTTAGTGCTCAAAATCTGTTGGCGTGCGGCGGGACTGTACTGCCCATAACGATGATCATGGTCATGAATACCCAGGCCCGTAGCCGAGACCGGGTCAGACTCCCATAAGAAAGCCAGGATATCTGATTGTAGGCGGTGGAGAGCCGTCTCCGTCATGTGTGTAACCTCGTGGATGCTTTTCGCTCCATGGAGTATACCTGTATCCCAAGGGCGTCGTCTACTGAAGCGCTGTTGCGCCAGCTAAAAGCAAGAAGGGCAGGGCACATTTTAAGCTGGCTTGGGGGTTTTCAAGATGAACATTGTGACCACAGCCAGGGACGGTTGTCACTGTGATCAATGGCTGCTGATCGGCCATCGCCTGAGCCAATTTGATAAATTTAGGATCTTCTTGACCCACTAAGGCTTGGGCCGGG
>DLGM01000241.1:0-4757 GCA_002482705.1 Cyanobacteria bacterium UBA7694 | reverse complement strand
AAGGCTGGGCACCGGTTCCCATTTCGCGCAGGGAACGGGCCAACAAGAGTGGATCATTGTGCTGCCGCTGAGCCAAAATCTCTGGAAAACGGGGATGCTTGCGCAGCCGTTCAAAGAGCGGTTGTTGATACCAAGCACTTAAGAAGACGCTGAAATCATCTGTTTCCAGCCATTGGGCGCGTTTGTGATCGATTTTGCGTCGGTGTTCCCGTTCGCTTTCAGTGGGCAGTCCCGGCGAGCTTGACTCCAGGATGCCTGCTTGCCACAGAGCGGGATAACGCAATAATAGGTAAAGCCCTAAACGCCCGCCCATAGAATAGCCCCACAGACGCATCTCTCGTAGGCCTAACCGGGCAATCAAAGAAACCAATCCTTCAGCTACGGGTTCCATGGCAAAGTGAGTGGCTTGGGTTTGCCCATGGCCGGGCAAATCGACTGCTAGACAGCGGAAATGGGGCGTTAGCTGATCCCAGAGCAGGCTCCACTCACGCTGATCGCCCATAAATCCGTGTAAGAGCAGGAGCCCGGGGGCATGATCCGGGCCTTCGAGGCGATAGTGCCACTGAAACGTCACCAGATCTGTTCCCAAGCACTAAAATGGATATCTCCCAACCCCGCCTGTGCGGGGGGCCAATTTCCCTGCTCCAGTTTTTTCACCACTTGCGGTAAAAGGTGCTCCCGTCGCTCTCCCTGTTCAGAAGGGTGCAGTGAAAAGCTGGCCTCTGGTCCGCCGCTGGTGGCATAAATGGCGCCATGGGCCTGCATCCAAATGGTGATCAGATCCTCCAATGCCAGCGCATAAGGAGGGCAGAAACGCGCCCGATAGGCTGCTTGGCGTTCGGGCGGCTGCGCTTCGGGGGGATGGGTGAAATAGGGCAATTGTCCCAAACGGCCCAAGTCGAGCAAATATGCACGGGTGCTAAACCGATCGTGGGGGGTGGCGGGATAACCCCCGAGCGACAAGTTCCCGATGTATGCGGGTTGAGGCCCAAGGGCCGGAGCCAGTGCCAACAAATCGGGGGTGTGGGTTAAAATTTCCCAAGCCCACGGTAGCCAAGCACCAGGATTCCCCCCGAGCAGCATGTCCGCGTCCAGGTGTAAAAGACAGGGATAACTGGCCTCCTCCCAACCGTAGAGATAGGCAAAAAAGGGCGCCTGTCGCCAATCGCGATCGGGAATGTGCAGTTCGGGATCGAGAAAAAAACGGTGGCTGAGGGTTGTTCGCAGAGCCTGTGTGCGCTGAGCAACCTGCACGCGCAAGTGGGGCCATGCCACCTGCAATTCGAGCAACAAGGCCACAAAGGCCGCAGGAGCCTTGCGCTCAGGAATGGGATCAATCACCACCAGTATTTCGCTGCACAGGTCTCCCCAGGCCTGTAATTGGTGTGGCAAGACATAGGGCAAAAACGGCATGTCCAGCTCAGTGACATTGATCTGTAAGGTGATCGGGAGACGTTTCATGGGGGTGTGTGCTCCGGAGTGTGCAGGCCTGTGTGTATCATGCCACCAAAAAATCACCGACGGAAGGGGGAAACAGTCATGTTAAAATGCCTCCATCTTGGCAGCGATTGCTTATCCTCAACTGCGGGCCGAATCGTTCCGGGTTGTGGGAGCCCTCTGCCCCGTTGTTTTATTCTGTCTCTCAGGTGATTTTATGGCCCATTCTCTGCAGACACGCACGCTCTTAATTTTGAAGCCGGAAACGCTGACTCCTAGCGCTTTGCAGACGGCGGTGGCCCAGGTCTTGGAGCGCCATGAACGGGTGATTCGGATGGCCATTGTTGCGGTCGCCGGGGAACAATTGTGGGTTGAAGTGGGCTTGAAAAGTGACGGGGGCGTTTGAAATTTTGCCCGTGGCAAGTATATGATGAACTCAGGCCTGACCTCATAGTCAATCGTTCCTGGAAAGGTTTCCCATGGAAGACAATCAACGCGTTACCGAGCTGCTGGGCAAAGCGATTCTCTCTCTGAGTGAGTGGAAAGAATTGGTCATGCAGCGTCCGAAGCTGATCCGCAGCGCTCCCCAATATGTCAAAGATGCGCTTGAGTTCTACGGCATGGAACAGCAGATGCGCTTTGGTCGCCGGGATCTCAACCTCAAGGCACTACAACTTTCTGATAAGCTCGATGAGCGCCTGATTGGTCATGGGCACATTCAGGCCCGCCTGTATGAAATTTTGACAACCTTGTGCCGCGACAATACCAAAATGATTCTCTTGGTCGGCCCCAATGGTTCGGCCAAAAGCACCTTGTGGAATGCCGTCTCCTACGCTCTGGAGGCCTATTCTAAAACGCCAGAAGGAGCCCGTTATTTGATCGAATGGGTTTTCCCCCATGACGAAGACCAGGGCAAGAAAGTGGGCTTTTCTCAGGCCCTGGAAGACTTTGACGAAGATTTCACCTTTGCCTTTATGGACGATGAAAAGCTCGATAAAATCATTGATGATGCGGCTTGTAGCCCGGCGTGGTTGTACGAAGCGGAAGCCCGGCGCAAGTATTTTGGCACAAATAAATATGTGCTCGATAACCACCTTTCGCCACAGGCCTGGAAGATTCTCCAGGAAATCATCAATGTCTACAAAACCAAAAAGAAGGTGCGCACCGAATACAGCCCCGATGAAGTACTCAAGCTTGCTGAGCGCCATATTCGCATTCGCCGCACCTATATTTCCAAAACCTATCAAGAGGGTTTGGCCGTCATGGATCCGGGTACCAACCCCGTTTACATGGCCCAAAAACAAAAATCCCCCTATGGTTTTGGGCGGCGCAATACGCCTTATCTCTTAAAAAACATCGAAGTTCCCGAATTGGCGGGCCCGCTCTCAAAAGCCGCCAATGGCCTGATGATTATGGAAGACTCCCTCGAAGGGATTCTGCAATTTGTCAGCCAGTTCTTTAACGACAAACGCAAACTCAATATTGATGGGGAGCGTTATACCCTCGATCTGATGCTGGCGGGTAGCATTAACCCGGAAAAGCTCAATTTGCTCAAACAAGACCCGGAGTACAATCGTTTCCGTACCCGTCTCGAAATTATCAATGTGCCTTATTTGCTAGACTACCGTTTAGAAACGCAGATTTACAAAGCCAAATTTGACGATTTGCGCGCTTATTACCATATTGCTCCCCATACCGAAGACCTCTTTGCTCTTTTCTGCGTCATGTGCCGCCTTGAGCCGATTATGAGCAATCCCCACTATGGGGCTTATGAAGAGGCCCCCGAACTGGTGGCTCTTAAAGACAAATTGACCAAGTTCACCCTGCTGGATAAGGCCAAAATGTATGCTTTGGGCAAGCTCCCGGAAGAGGTGGCTTCTCGTTATCATTTGTCCAGTGATGAGCAAAACACGATCAACCGCCATATCGAACTGATTTACAATGAGCACAGCGACCGCGAAGGCCGCACCTATAACTTCTCCTACCGGGAAGTGGACGCGATTATTGACCGGGCCATGCTCGATGCTCCCAGTGGCTTTTTATCCCCGATTTCGCTGATGCAAAAGCTGGAAGATGTAATTCAGGTAGAGCGGGCCGATTATCCCTTTCTGCGCGATGCGGACAGTGATGCTGCCGAATTACTCCAATTGCTCGATCAGGAGTACTTCCAAATCATCAACCTTGAAATGCGCGATGTGTTCCGCTTTGATTATGAAGGGCAAATTGTCCAACAAATTGAAAGTTATCTGGTCACGGGTCTCAAAACCCTGTATATCGACAAAACCGCGATTCGCGACCAGGGCGGCAATGATGTCACCCAGCGTTTCTTACGCGATCGCGAGATGCTGATTTTTGGCAAAGGCCTCAGTGATGGGGAACGTCAAAACTTCTGGTTTGAATGGTCTGCCAAGGTTCAAGCGGGAGTACCCCCTACGCAAAATATTCGCACCATCTTTGAATCACATATTTACCAGGCCCGCGACCGGATGTACCAGGAAAAACGCACTGAAATCCAGCGCAAGCTTGATGCCATGCTGCTCTCCCTTGAAGGCAGCAAGCTCGGTCATCTGTCGCCGGAAGAGGCCCAAGAGGTGCAAGAGAATCTCCAAACGCTTCTGAGCAAGGGTTATAACGAACAATCTGCCCACGAGTTATTGGGGTATCTCAAGAGCAATCTGGACCGCTTGGTCGCTTTGTGATGAATGTGCGTCGGGCTGCTGTGGCTGGGCTTTTTTATCCTCAGGAGCCAGCTATTTTACAGACCCAGGTCAAAGGTTATCTGGAGCAAGCGCCGGTAGCGGTTGGGCCACCGCCCCGGGCCTTGATTGCGCCCCATGCCGGATACATCTATTCTGGCCCGGTGGCGGGTTGGGCTTATCGGCAATTAGCAGCGCTCGATCACACACGGCCCTATACGGTGTTTTTGCTCGGGCCCTCTCACCGGGTTGCCTTTCACGGCGTGAGCGTCTGTGCTTTTGACGCCTATGAGACGCCTTTGGGGCGTATTCCGGTTTCGCCATTGGCCCATACTCTGGCCCAACAGCTAGGGTTTTTACCCAAGGCCGATTTACAAGAACACTCCCTGGAAGTGCATCTGCCCTTTTTACAAATGAGCCTACCTGCTTTTGAGCTGGTGCCAATGGTGATTGGCAATGCCTCTCCTTGGGCCTTGGCCAAGGTTTTGGCTCCTTTTGCCCACGATCCTTACAACCTCTTTGTGGTCAGTACCGATTTAAGCCACTATCACCCTTATGACGAGGCCCGTGCCATTGATGCGACGGCCAACCAAGCGATTCCGGCCCTAGACATAAGGGTGATAG
>DLGM01000448.1 GCA_002482705.1 Cyanobacteria bacterium UBA7694 | reverse complement strand
GGCGTAGCTCTTCGCTGTCAGCCGCCCCCTTTTCGAGCATGAGCATCGGCTGTAAAGAAACCGTGCCGAAGGTGCCAGTCCCCTGCAAAACCTGGGCTAAAAAGCTGTCATGTCCAGGGGGATCGAGCAAAATACGTGGGTTGGAGGTGCCCAAGGCCACGTCGGTGAGCATACAAAAGAAGCGGTTGCGCTGGCCTTCGACCACCACAAATTGCCCAACGCGGATATCTTCAACATTGTGTTCGCCTGCCAAGCGCATTTGCAGGCCCCCGGAGAGCGAACCTTCGGTAATGGCTCCCATCAGGCGTGGAGAGGTATGTTTATCCATACCGGGCATTATACTACGGGGCCAAACATCAAGCCGGGTTATCCCAAGCTTTAGCTGTTTTGGGACTGGGCTCACACACAGAGCATTCAGGTCTTACTGGGCCGCCCTTTTACCACCACCCGCCCGCAGTGAAAAAGAAGCCCCTCTAAAAGATGAGAGGAGATTACAAAACAACTGTCACAGAACAGGGTTATTTCGCTTTAACTTATTCCCCAATATTGAACAAAATCAGATTTTTAGGTAAGATGGAGGGAATCCCGTTCGCCCGATGGAGTGCATCATGACAACAATTGGTGGCCCAGCTCCGCTTCCGACCTCAGTTCCAGCGCCTACAGCCAAACCGATTACGCCCAATCTGCCCAGCCGCTTTAATCTCGAAGATTTTGCCGATGTCAAACCCCTGAATCTCACTTTTCCTCCGACTTTGGATAAGCCAGATGTCCAGTCATACCCCAGCTACAATTTTTCCGAACCCGATCAGCGTTTTGACAAACCCATGACCCGCAGCGAATTTGTGGATGGGGTGCGTGAAGGGCTCGAAGATGGGCTGGGTGAAACGGGAGCACGCATTGTCGAAGGCTTGGCCATCGGGGGTGGGCTTGCAAAAGGAGCCTCCATCGGAGGCAGTATGTCGATTGATGAATTACCCGGTGGCAAGCTCAAGGGCTCCGTTTCAAAAGACAAAATCCGCGTGGGAATTGAACTCAAGTGGTAAGCCACCGCAAATAAAAAACCCCGGATGACCGGGGCTTTTTTATTGCGTCCGTGATTAAGTCTCTTGCGCAGATTTATCAAGCGCTTTGCCGATCAGACGATCCACAGAAAAACGCCCAGCGCCGCTCAATAACAGCGTGATATAGGGGAAGAGATACAGCAGCGCCATCTCTTTTTTGTCAAAGGGATCGCCCCCGTGGACCAAGACCACAGCCACCAACATGGTAATCACCAAATTCAGGGCTGCAAAACGTGTGCCTAAACCCAGGATTAACAAAATAGAGCAGCCTACTTCGGCAAAAACTGCCAAAAACAAACTGGGAAGGTGGCCAATGCCCAGCGGGTCGGGAAATTGCGTGGCAAGCACAGAAAATTTCCCGGCCTTAACCAAGCCATGACCAAAAAGCATCATCAAACCAAAACTCAGACGTAAAGTTAAAAGGCCTAGGTCAGACAGGAAGGCCTGATTTTCAGGGCTAAAAAATTGATTCCAACGGGTGCGAAGAGTGCTCAACATACGGGTTTGACCTCAGATTTAGAGATTGAAGAAGCTACTTTATGAATCTTAGTTTAACATTGAACCATTTAACATTCCAAGGGGTTTACCCACAAATCTGCTTCAAAATGTATCCGAGCAGGTTACAATAGAGTCACTGTTCCGCCCAACTTCCTCCCCGGAGAACCCTATGGCCCGTAACCCGCTTCTTGACGCCCTCTCGGCCACCGCCCCCCACTTAGAAAACTACCAAGCCGGGCTCGAACGCGAATCCATGCGCATCACCCCCACCGGCCAACTGGCACCCACATCCCATCCCATATCCCTGGGTTCAGCTCTGACCCACCCCCTGATTACCACCGACTTTGCCGAGGCCCAACTCGAACTGGTCACCCCCCCCTTCCCCCACATTGACACGCTTTTACACCATGCCGAACAGCTCCATGCATTTGTAGCCCAACACCTCGCGGCTGAACAAATTTGGCCCGCCAGCATGCCCCCACACTTTGCCAGCGATGCCGACATTGCGATTGCCACCTTTGGCAACTCCGCCAAAGGGCGCTTTAAAGAGACCTACCGTATTGGGCTCGTCAATCGTTATGGCAAACACATGCAGGCCATTTCCGGGATCCATTTTAACTATTCCTTTGGAGCCGACTTTTGGACACAGTTGCAGGCCTTTGAAGGTTCCTCAGAAGAGCCCACAACCTACCGCACCCGCCGCTATTTTGATCTGCTGCGCAACTACCTGCGCTGCTGCTGGATTTTGACCTATCTGTTCGGGGTTTCCCCGGCTGTGGATCGTTCCTTTTTACCGCAGGCCCCGGCCGAATTGGAAAGTCACGGGGATAGTACCCTGTACGGCCCCTGGGCCACCTCCCTGCGCATGAGCCGGGTGGGTTACGTCAACACCACCCGCTGCAAGTCACACATTTCTTATAACGGCCTCGACGCCTACGTCCAAAGCATGCACCGGGCCATTACGCACCCCTGCAAAGACTTTGCCAAATTGGGCGTCATGCACAATGATGCCTACCTCCAGCTCAATGACCACATTCTGCAAATTGAAAACGAACACTATTCCCTGATTCGTCCCAAACAGCCGCCCCGTGACGGCGAACGCCCCCTGACCGCCCTGCGCGACCGGGGCATCGACTACATCGAGGTGCGCGCCGTTGACGTCAGCCCCTTCAGCCCCATTGGCGTAGATGCTGAACAGTTGCACTTTATCCGCTTGCTGCTGGTTGCCTGTCTCTTGCAACCCAGCGCCCCCTTAGAGCGGGCTGACGAAGACATCCAGGGCACTAACCAGCACAAGGTCGCCCTGCTGGGGCGGCAACCGGGCCTGACCCTGAACCGCAATGGGCAAGAAATAGCCCTCACAGCTTGGGCCACCGAAATTATCCAGCAGCTCCAGCCGATTGCAGAAACCCTGGATGCCTTGCGGCCCACCCCGCTTTATGGCCCGATTTTGGCGCAGCAGCAGGCCAAGGTGGACGACCCGACTTTGACGCCTTCGGCCCAGGTGCTGACCGAAATCTTGGCGGCCCCTTCTTTCCAAGCGTGGGGATTAGCCCGCAGCAATGCCTATGCCCAGACCCTGCGCAGCCATATCCTGCCCCCGGAGCTGCTGGCACAGTGGCAAGGGCTTGTGAGCACATCGTTACAGGCGCAGGTCGATTTGGACGCCGAGCCGGGGGATTTTGCCGCCTATTTGGCGGATTATGCCGGGTTGTTGCAGGCCCCGGTGGCGGTCTCGTAGGGGCGTATCGCATACGCCCCCGCACCCCCTAGACCGCGATCACCTTCCCATCCCAGGCCGCCACCCCCTGCTCCAGCCGGGCCCGCGACACCCCGATCTCGCGGGCATTTAGCACCACCTCAAGCGGTGCCTTTAAGTGGGGTTTTACCGTATCCAGCGCCCACAGGATCACTTCCCAGATCAGGGGATGAGGGTTGCCAAACACGCCGCCCCCAATCAGGGTCAGCAGCACGCGCGGCTTGCCGCTGGCCACAGCCCCTAAGAGCGTGCCCAGATACGCCGCCTGCAAGAGATAACGCTGAATCTCCTGCCACACGAGCTGGGTGGTATCGGCTTGGCTGTAACTGGCCCCGGCCAGGGTGGATGTCAGCACTTGGGTAATGCGGTGGGCCATGGGGACACGCCCGGCCCAGTTGGCCCCAAGGCAGACTTCTATCTCCTGGTGTAAACCCACCTGAATCTGTTGCCAATGGGTCGCAAGGTGGGCCGCCAGCGACTGCGGATCAGGGATATCCTGAGAACGGAGATAACCCCCATGTACGGTTCCTAACTTCCCCAAAGCCGGGGCCAGGAAATTGAGCTGTTTGCCGTTCTGGACAAAGGTTTTGCCCTGGGCCTCCGGGGCGCGGTAGTGGCGCAGTAATGCCCCCGGATAAGCGGAAATAGCCCCCCGTGGGCCTTGGGTCGGGTCATCGAGATAGGCACTGACCGGCACCACCTGTGCGCTAGGAGCCTCTAGGCCATTAAACTGCGAGGCCAGTTGGAAGACGGTATTGCCATCATCAAAGGCCTGCAAGGCCCCAATATCCGTCAGGGGGCTGGCACCGAGCAAGACCGAGAAACGCAGAGGGGCTCCTGTTCCTTGGGGCAAAGTAGCTTGTAATTCGGCAATCGATGGGGTCGCAAAACGTCCGGCACATACGCCCCCGAGCCAGGTGAGGCCCTCGGGGTCAGTGCGCCAGAGCCCGGCTTGAGCCTGCGCTTCGGCTGCTTTGACCCACATCCGGGCCTCGTCTTTGCTGCCCTGGCTGACCACCACCGCAGGCAAAAGCTGTTGCGGAGGTGCTCCGATTAACAAAGAATCTAAAAGTGTAGACATTCTCTGTAGCTCTTTCAAATCTGGTTTATACAAGGCAATGATAAAAGCAGAAACAGGCTTCAGACTAAAATAAATCTGAGTGAGAACCCATACGTACAAAAGTAATCTCTTTAGATGAAACCATCGGGGAGCGAGCTTTGGATGCTGCTTTAGGCGCTGGATGAAAATAATAAATTACCAAGTGATCAGGAGCAAAATGAAATTCACGATGTCCCGCATAATTACCTCTTAAAGGGTGATCACAAAAGGACTCGGGCAATGATTGACCTGCCACCAATAAATGATAAGCCTGGGTAAACCGGGCCGTATCCCAACCACGCGCTTTACACAGATCCACATCCTTGAGAAAGCGCTTGGTAAAGTTGACCTTCACGTTATGATAAGCCTAAAGCCTTCAGTCCATCAACCGACGAATCAAACTGGAGCAAATCCGTTTTTGTTTCCGCATCCTGCATAGCGGCTAAAGTCACAGGGTTGGGCGCCGGGATCTTGACGTCAAAAGGAATCCCCCTGAGCAACTTGATTTGGCGATAATACATCCTGATGGCGTCTGAAGAACTCAGACCTATTTCAGCCAAAATTGTCTCAACTTCTTCTTTTAAGTCAGGATCAATCCGGGCACGAATGGTCGCACTCTCAGTTTTGACAGACATATTTGACTCCTTTTAAAGCAGAACAAATGTACCCCAATTGTAGCAATTTGTGGCACATTTGTTCAAGCTTATGAGAGAGTGGCCCTACAAACTGCGGTTCGAGTGTTCCTTGCCGTCAAAGCTGAGCAGGCGGTCGCGGTCGTCATAGCGGGTTTCGAGGTTGACCGGGCGCTTCCACACCTTGTACAGGTTTTGCAGCGTGTCTTGGGCATAGTCCATTTTGATGTCGACGCCGCTGTGGGTGTGGCGCAGATAAAGCTCGCCCCGGTTGTCGTGGTTGGCGTCGATGATTTCGATCAGGGGTTCACCAAAGTTGGTCAGCTGTTGCAGCAACTTGGCCTTGATCTCTTCAAACTGGCGCGAGGCAATTTCATATTGCTTGTGGTCGTTGTTGTATTCAAAGGTGAACAGCTTGTACTGTTCGCAGAACTCCATGGTCAGGAACTCATCAAGGAACATCAGGTCGTTGTACACCTTGCGCACTTCAAAGATCTTTTTGCGCCCCAAACCGAGCTGTTTGTCCCAGTTGCGCTTTTCTTCGTAGCTATTGCACTCTTCCCACTCTTTGCCAAAGCGGCCTTTGTTCCAGCGGTCTTCAATGTCGCGGTACAGCTCAAGGCCGATTTTGTAGGGGTTGAGGCTCTTGCCCATGGCCACGGTGCCGGAGTGCACGTCGGCATAATCAATGATTTCGGCGGCGGTGGCGGCCCGGGTGGTCATAATCGTCGAGTGCCAGTAGCTGGCCCAGCCCTCGTTCATGATTTTGGTTTGGCGCTGCGGGGCAAAATACAGGGCCTCGTCGCGCACAATCGAGAGCACTTCCACCTGCCAGTTTTCGAGCTGCGCGTGGTTCATCAAAAACAGCAGAATGTCGCGCACCGGCTCCGGGGGAAACGACTCTTTGCGGCGGCGCTGTTCGGCGGCGTGTTTATTCTGCTGCTCGTCGAGGTATTCCTGTGGGTTGATGTATTTTTCCATGTGCGGCTTCGATTTGAGGCGGAAGTTGGGTTGGTCTTCAGCGGCATCTTCATCCACGCGGTAGGTGTTTTTTTCGTAGCGTTTGACGTGCAGGTTTTGGTAATCAATCAGATTTTCGAGCGACAGGGCTGTGTCTAAAAAGCTCTCGACCTGCTCTTCGCCATAACGCTCGATGTATTTGCGAATCTGGGTGCCGTGATTGGCCATCACGTCCATCATTTTACGGTTGGTGTGGGCAAAACAGGCGTTGTTTTTAAAGAAGTCGCTGTGGCCGTACACGTGGGCCATGACCATTTTCTGGTCGGTCAGGCGGTTGCAGTTCATGAGGTAGGCATAACAGGGGTCGGTATTGATGATCAGCTCATAGATCTTTTGTAACCCGTAAGAATAGGCCTTGCTCAGGCGGTTGTACTCCATGCCAAAGCGCCAGTGCGGGTAACGCACCGGGAACCCATCATAAGCGGCGATCTGGTTCATGGTGTCAAAATCGACCATCTCAAAGATAATGTCGAAATAATCGAGGCCAAACTCTTTGGCATAACCTTCGATTTCGCGGCGCATGGTTTCTAATTCAGGGTCGAGCGTCATGGGAATATCCTTCTGAATAAATGGTCTCCTCCAAGGATTGACCTTGGAGGAGGAAACTATTTGCCTTTGCCAAGAAAGGTCTTGATGCCTTTGACAATCGCATCTTTGTTTTCGATTTTGACCATCGACAGGCGCTCATTGTCCTTGAAGTGCTTTTCCAGCTCTTTCAGGAATTTGCCGCTGCCGTAGCGGCTTTCGACTTGGCCGTAACAGAACAGGTTCGAGGCGGGAATCAGCTGATCGCGAATGATCTTGATACACTCCTCGTTGTCGCGCTCCGACCAGTTGTCGCCATCGGAAAAGTGGAAGGGATAGATGTTCCACTGATCGGATGGGTAGTGTTCTTCGATGATTTTGGCACACAGCTTGTAGGCCGAAGAAATGACCGTGCCCCCGCTTTCGCGCACGCGGAAGAAGGTGTCTTTATCCACTTCCTGGGCGACCGTGTCGTGGATGATATAGCGGGTATGCAGGCCTTTGTAATGCGCCCGCAGCCAGGTATCAATCCAGAACGAGGTGATGCGCACAATCTCTTTTTGCTCTTCTTCCATCGAGCCAGAAACGTCCATCATCAGGATGATCACCGCATTGGTGACCGGCTCCGGGGTCATCTCGCGGAAGCGGTAGCGCTGATCGCGGCGAATAGGAACAATCACCGGGTCAAGCGGGTTATATTCCTTGGAAGAAATCTGGCGCTTTAAAGCCTCTTTGTAGGTGCGCTTAAAGTGGCGCAGCGAGTTGGGGCCCGCCGGGGCAATGCCCCGGTAACGGCCCTTCATGCTCTGCACGCTCTCGTCGCCCTTGGGCTCGATATTGGGCAGTTCAAGCTCTTCGGCCATGATCTCGACCAGTTCGTCGAAGGTCAGCTCGACTTCCATCGGGTGTTCGCCGGGATTGTTCCCGGCTTCACCGGCTCCAGAGCCTTCCCCCTGATCACCGCCCATGGGATCACCGGGCTCGCCGTCGCCGCTGCCCACACCCCCCTGCTTATTGCCGTCCAGCTTAAAGTGGGGGATGTCGATCTGCGGGATCGGAATGCTGACCAGGTCTTTGCCCTGTTTGCCGATCATCTCGCCTTGGGAGATATAACGGCGCAGGTTTTCCCGGACCTTGCCGCGCAGGATGCGCTTAAAGCGCCCTACGTCTTTTTCGATGCGGTCTACCATGGGTTACCCCTTCACATCGCCACGGGCAAAGATGCTGGCCACGAAGTTGAGCACGTCGGTGGCAGAAGCCTCGTTGTAACCGTAGTTCTTGATCAGGCGCTCCTTGACGATATCGATCTGCTGCTGGGCCTTTTCGTCCATGACATTGCTGAGCAGGCTGGTGAGCTTGATCGAATCTTTGCGGTCTTCAAACAGCTTCAGCTCCAGGGCCTTTTGCAGACGGGCATTGGTATTGTACTCAAAGGTGCGGCCTTCAATGGCGAGAGCGCCAATGTAGTTCATAATCTCGCGGCGGAAGTCGTCTTTGCGGCTGTCGGGGATATCGATCTTTTCCTCGATCGCGCGCATCAGATGCTCGTCCGGCTGTTCGTAGTTGCCAGTGTATTTGTTCTTGACCTTTTCCTTTTGGGTATAGGCCTTGATGTTTTCAATGTAGTTGCCACACAGGTTGCGAATGGCGTCTTCATCAGCGGAAATGGCGCGCTGCACTTCGCCTTTGACGATGTTTTCGTACTCTTCCTTGACCACCGCGAGCAGCTCTTTGTAACGCTTTTTTTCGTCTTCGTTATTGAGCAGCGAGTGGTTGCGCAGGCCCGCTTCAAGTTCGTTCATGACCATGAAGGGGTTGATGTATTTTTCATCGCCAAACTTGACGAGGGCATTGGACAGCTTGTCTTGAATATAGCGCGGTGAAATCCCGTTCAGGCCCTCACGCACAGCTTCTTTGCGCAGCTCTTTGACATTGTCTTCGGTAAAGCCGGGCACCNNACCTTCATCTTTTGTAACAAGGTCAACTGGGCCTTTTTCGGCTCTTCGAGGCGCGTCAGCACCGCCCACATGGCTGCCACTTCAATGGTGTGCGGGGCGATGTGCATGTCCTTGATTTTGCGGCTGTTGTAGTCTTTTTCGTAGATCTTGATCTCTTCGCTGAGGCGGGTGATATAGGGGATATCGATCTTGATCGTGCGGTCGCGC
>DLGM01000162.1:1618-4241 GCA_002482705.1 Cyanobacteria bacterium UBA7694 | reverse complement strand
TGATGCGAGGTGACTAGACATCCCCTGGATGCCGCCCTAAAATAAGGCTATGAACACTCCACTGCGTTTTGCTCATTTATGTCTGCTTCTGACGCTTGTTTTGGTGCCCCTCCAAGCGATGGCTTTGGTGCCCGGCCCGATTTTGCCGAACCCACCACCGCCCACGCCGACACCTGCTTTGGTGCCGGGCCCGATCCTATTCTCCGATGATCAGGTGTCTGAGTTACAGGCTGATGCTGAACGCAAAATGATTTTGCCCACCACCCGTTCGCGGGCGGCTTGTCTGACCTTGGCGCAGGTACGCCTGTGTCCGGGGCAACCGATAGAGAGCACCGAGGCGTTGCGCCAGAGTTTGCCCGCCGATGTGCGATCACGGGTGGTTCTGTTTGCTGAAGAGGGCTTGGTCAAGGGGATTTTGGCTCTTTCTCCCGCCCCGATTCAGTTACCCCCGGCTCAGTTGGGCGATGAACCCGTGTTGCTTGGCCCCGAGCCGCAGTCCTTCACTGCGGTAACGGCTGCTTGGCCCAATCCTCCCGTCCAGCAAACCTTGGATGCCACTTTTCTCCTGCCTGCAAGCCTGCGTCGCCCGGATATTCAAGTGTGGTATGAAGCCTATAAACACTTGGGTTTGGTCACTCACCGCTCGCAAAAGGGTGAGTTTGTGATCGGTGTCTTTGTGGTGCGATGAAGGCTTGGCTTGCAGCTTGTTTGCTGCTGCTGGGAGCGGCTTCAGCTTTCGGGGCTGAGCCGCTTGAACCTGCGGATTTGGCGCAACGGGGTGATTATGCACAAGCGATTCAGGGGCTGCGTGCCAAGCTGCCAAATGCGACCCCGGCAGCCCAAGTGGCCCTGTGGCTTCAGTTGGCCGATTACCAACGGCATACCACCCACTCTCAGGACGTTTTAAACACCTTGCAGCAGGCACTGGGAGTGGCGCAACAGCACCAGCTCTCCCAGGAGATAGCGCGCGTCACCTTTGAGCTGGCCGACTTTTATTACCGAGCGGGTGATTATCCTGCGGCCCTGACCCAAGTACAGCAGGCGCAAGCACATTATGAAAAGCTCAAAGCCACAGGCCCATTGCCCCCCAACGCCTTGGCCCGCACCCTGATGCTGCGGGGGCGTATCCACACCGATTTAGGCCAGGGGGAGCAGGCCATTCAGTGGTGTGGTCAGGCCATGGCACAGTGGGACCATGCCAACGAGAAAGCGTTTGTTGGCGACCAGATGATCGCCATGGGCGAGGCCTCTTTTTTACGCGGTGGTTTTACGGCCAAACAGGTCTACCTGCAAATGGCTTTGGAATATGGCAATGCCCCCCTACAAAAGATCAAAGCATTGAGCGAACTCAGCCACATGTATTTCATTTGGGGCAAACTCGATCAATCACAGCTTCATCTTCAGGAAGCGATTGCTCTGGCGCAGGCGGCAGATCCGGCTTTGGCCCGGCAGCTCCGCCTTCAGCAGGGAGAACTTTATCAGGCGCAGCAAAAGCCTGATTTGGCCCGCCAGAGTTTTCAGCAAGTGGAGCAGGCTTTGGCCAACGAAACCAATCGCTTTGTCCAGGGGCAAACCTATTTGCGTTTGGGCGAATCGCTGCGGATGTTGGGCGACCGGCCTCAGGCCCAGCGCTATTATGAAAAGGCTCAGACCCATTTTCAGGCTCTGAATATTCCCTTTCAAGAAGCCAAAAGTGTGTATGGTTTGGCCGAGTTGGCTCGCCAGCAGAAGGCTTATAACCAGGCGATTCCCCTTTATCAACAGGTGTTGCAGTTGGTGCAGGGAAATAAAGATCCGGTTTACAGCGCTTTTTATTATGGCGGTTTGGGGCAAAGCTTGCTTGCCCTGGGGCAAACCCCAGCGGCCATTGCGGAGCTTGAAAAGGCTGTCGCCTTGGCAGAAGAGATGTACAACCATACGGTGAGGGAAGCCCGACTGGAGTTTTTTGAGCGTTTATTGCCCCTGTATCAAAGCTTGGTAAGGGCCTATTTCCGGGCTGGCCGCATCGATGATGCCCTGGATATGCTCGAAGAACACCAGAGCTTGATGTTTAACGAGCGTTTAAACCACCGGGAATCGGCGCGCAAAGCGACCACTCCTCAGGCGGTTGAGGCCCCTTATGATTGGGGTGATGGCCTGAAACCTGACAGTCTGATGTTGGTATACCATGCCCCGGAAAGCGNNAAGGCCATGCTCCAGTTCCGTATCCAGCTCAATCAAGACCCGATCAGCAGCCGGTGGCAGGCCAAAGCGCGAGAGGGGCTCGAACTCACCCATCAGGCTCAAATCGAGGCCCACCCCCTGTATCTCAAATATGCTTCAGCCTTGCGTTTCAAGGCTGATCAGCCGCTTCTCCCCCAGATTTGCCAAGCCTATTACCGTTTGCTGAGTAACCCACAGGCAGATGCCGAACACCTGAAGGCTTTGGGGCAGATCCTTTATCAGCTTTTGATTGCCCCCCATGAAAGTGCCTTGCAGGGCAAAACCACCTTATTGATTGCTCCTGAGGGTGAGCTGGCCTTGATTCCCTTTGAAACCCTGGTGATGCCCGATGGCCGTTATTTGCTGGAGCGCTTTCATATTCAGTATTTACCTTCGGTGAAAACGCTGAGAAAGCTTTCTC
>DLGM01000162.1:0-1568 GCA_002482705.1 Cyanobacteria bacterium UBA7694 | reverse complement strand
GGTAACCCGGTGTATGAGCCGGTGGATTATACCCGTGACCCGGTGGAAAGCCCGCAGCAGTTGTTGGCGTTAAAACGGGAAATTTGGAAATACCCGGATGCGCCCATGCGAGAGATGTATGGGGCTCTGTATGGCCCTCAATGGGTGGCTTTACCGGGAGCGGCCCAGGAAGTGGCCGCCTTGCAAAAATCGGTTCCTGAGACTGCCCTATTAACGGGTGAACAAGCGACAGAAGCACAGATCAAGGCGCAAGCGGCAGATCTGGGCCGCTACCGCGTGCTGCATTTTGCCACGCATGGGATTGCTGTGCCCGAAATCCCTGAGTTGTCGGCATTGGTATTGGCGCAAATGAATCATGATCCGTCCGAGGATGGTTATTTGCGGGTCCCGGAAATTATGGATCTGAAACTCCAGGCTGATTTTGTCAATCTTTCCGCCTGTGAAACGGGCTTGGGCAAAATTTTTCGCGGTGAAGGCATGGTGGGGCTGAGCCAGGCTTTTTTAACGGCAGGGGCGAATCAAATTTCGGTCGCCCTGTGGCAAATCAACGATGACAGCAGTTCGCAGTTGATGGGCGCTTTGTATCAACAGGCCCAGGGCAATTATGCTGCCAGCTTACAACAAGTGAAACGCCAGTTTATTGCCGGAGTCTTTGGCGACAAATACCGTCACCCCTATTACTGGAGCCCGTTTATTGTGTACGGCAAGCTCGATAGCTAAACGCTCCTGCATAACGTTTTTTGCCGTTAGCCACACGTTACCAAGGCTGAGGAGGCTGCGTTTTTTCATGGAGGCGTTGTTTTGCGCTACAATTGAGCTGTATTTTTAAGATAGAAACGGGTGTGCGATGCCTTCCACGGCTGTTTTGCCTCTGCAAATATTGTCCTCTCTGTGTCAGCTGCATGCGCCCCGCAGTCCGCGCAGCCGTTTAGATACTCTGATTCCGGCCTGGAAAAGTGCGCTGCGTGGGGCCACTCCGGCTGTGACCGTACGTCAATGGCGACGTTGGCAACTGTTATATGCCTATTGGCAAACACAGGGGGCGGCCCTGATTGCCCATGGGGTGCGGCGTGGGCATCTAGCCCCGGCGATTGCGGCTCCTTTGGCCGATCTCATCGCCCTATTGGCACCGCCTGTGAATCCTCAGATTCGGCCCGATTCTGCTTCTCCGTATACCTCTCTGTTTATTACGGCTTTCCCAGGAGGCGAAGCCGGGGGCGAATGCCAACAACTGGAAGTCCGTCAGGTGCTCAGCATTGAGCGCTTTCCCCCGCTGCATTTAAGTGCCCGCGTGGCCGATGCAGCCATTTTGTCGGCAGGTAACTTGGCGATTGAAGCTCTCAGCCGGTGGTTGGGGCAGCAACTGGCCTTAGAAGATGATTTTCCCCTGTGGGTTGAGGCTGCTTTCCCGGATACGGTCAAGTTGGTGGATGAATCTGCCAGTTTGGCTTTTGTTGCTGCCAGTCTTCAAGAACTTTTGGCTTGGCAACAGCCTGCCCGTGCCTTCAGCGGGATTGTGCGGCGAGATACCGGACGGATTGAACCCGGCAGAAGATGTTCTGCCCTTA
>DLGM01000385.1:7886-10952 GCA_002482705.1 Cyanobacteria bacterium UBA7694 | reverse complement strand
CATGCCTTGGCGGATGTGTTTGCGTTCGGCCAAACCGGTCAGGAAAATAAACGGCACCGTGTGAATGGGGGCATCACTTTTGCGCAAATTTTCGAGGACGGCATAACCGTCCATATCCGGCATCATAATGTCGCACAAAATCAGATCGGGGTTGTGGGCGTGGGCCATTTCAATGCCCAGTTCGCCGCGTTCGGCGATGACTACTTCATACCCCATGCTTTCGAGGCATTGGGACGCAATATCAAGGATCTGCTGGTTGTCGTCAATCACCAATACTTTGGACATGTTCTTCATCCCATATCTGATAAACTTGTACGTTCTATTGTAGCCCATTGCCGCAATAAAAAAGCAGCCGAGCCTAAATTTTCCTTGGGGGCAGTGGTAAACTGGCGAACATGGGTGCATCCAGCTCCGGGCGCATAGCCCGCAATATTCAATTTAAACTGTTGGCCGAGGGCATTAGTCGCGTCTTTAGCCTTGGGCTGTTTATTTTGATTGGGCGTATGCTCGGGGATAGCGGATATGGGGAATATGCCTATCCCTTGGCTTTTGCCGCCCTGTTTAGCCTGTTGCAGGATTGGGGAACCAATACCCTGATTATCCGCGAATTGGCCCAAGACCAGGACCGCTTACCGCGGCTGCTGCCAACCCTTTTGACCTTAAAACTGGGCCTGACCTTGCTGACCTTGGTCGTGACGGTTGTCTGTGCCTGGGTCTTTGGCTTTCACGGGCTGCGCTGGCAACATATCCTGTGGGCCACGCTGGTGACGTTGGGGATGGGCTGGATTGACACCTTGTGTGCCCTGTATATTGCCCTCGATCAAACCCAAGAAGAGGTCCGCCTCAAAACCTTTCAGCGTTTAGTGGGGGCTGTGCTGACCTTGGCTCTTTTATTCCTTTCGCCTTCGGTATTGCATTTGCTCCAAGGCTTAGCGGTGGCCAACGGGATGGCCTTATTGTACGGCAGTTGGCGTTTAAGGCGGTTTGTACCGGGCTGGAAACCTGGGCAAGAGCCCCTTTGGCCCCTGTTATACCGAGGTTTTCCCTTTTGGCTGACCAGTTTGTTTGTGCTGCTCTATTTGCGCGTGGATGTCTTGATGTTGGGTCTATTGGGGCGCTCTGACGCAGAAATTGGCTGGTATCAAGCGGTCGTCAAGGGCATGGATTTACTCAACTTATTGCCCAATTTGGCCTTGCTTGGCATGTACCCGGTATTGGCGGAATGGGCCCACCGGGATCGCCCCGGGCTCAAGCGCTTGAGTGGACAGGTCTTATTGAGCGTGGCGGCTCTGGTTATGCCGGTGATGATCAGCGGCATTTGGCTGGCTGAATGGGGGATAAACCTCCTGCTTGGTGCTGCGTTTCAGCCTGCGGCCCCGGCCTTGCAAGTGCTGTTGGCGGCCCTGCCTTTTATGGCCATGAATCAGGTTCTGTTTTACGTTTTGGCGGCTTTAAATGCCCAGCGTTATACGGTGTATAGCACGGCTCTGGGATTGCTGTTAAATATTCTCCTCAATTTCTGGTGGATTCCCAGTTGGGGGTATGTGGGAGCCGCCACCAGTACGGTGATTACCGAAGGGGTGGTATGGGGGTTCAATCTGGCGGCTCTGCATTGGGTATTGGGGATACACCGGGCTTCCGGCTGGGGTTGGGTGGTTGCGGCGACCAGTGCCCTGTGGGGGATTCTGTGCTTGCCCGGCCCCCTTTTAGGGCGCTGTGGCTTAGGTTTGACGGTGTATAGCCTGTTTGCTTGGCAGGGTTTACCCGCTTCTCAGCGGGCATTATGGTGGGCGCGAGTGACAGCTAAAATACCGCAAAACATTAAGTAGGGGTTAACAAAATATAGTATTTAGGCTATAATAGAATCAAAGTATTCCTGAAAGCAAATAAAACGTGAAAATCCAGCAGAAAAAGTCTCTGAGATCTCACCTGAAACTGGTTTTCGGATTGAGTGCCCTGTTATCGTTGGGATATGCCTGCAGAGGCCCTAATCCCACAGGATATACCCCAATACCCAGTAACCCTCTGCTTCAGGCCCAGGCGGCCCGTTCCCCGGTACAGGCCTTTTATGTGGCCGCTTATCGCCCCACCGTCGAAGAAAATACCCAAATTACCCTGAATGATCCCAATGGCCCCGCGCCGCAACTCATTCGCCTGATTGACAGCGCCCGCACTTCCCTCGATGGGGCCTTTTATGACATTCGCCATATGGATATTGTGCATGCCTTGGTACGCGCGCAAAAGCGGGGTGTCCGTGTCCGTCTCGTGACAGAAAAAGACAATCTGCACGAATTTCAACCCTGTCCCACTCCTTCCTCCCCGATCCGCGAAGCCATTCGCACGCTTGAAATCGCCGGAATCCCGATTGTGCCCGACAACCGTTCCGGCCTGATGCACCACAAATTCCTGGTCGTAGACCGCACCCAGGTGTGGACGGGCTCTACCAACCTGACCCGCAGCAGCCTGTTCCAGCACAACAATGACGCCATCCTCTTGCGTTCGACCCAGTTGGCGACCAATTTTACGGTCGAGTTTGAACGCCTGTTTACGGAACAGTCTTTTGGCCCACCGCGTCAAACTACCTACCCCAGCGTTAAAATTGGCAATTCCACCATCAATACCTATTTTTCACCCCGAGGGGGTGGCCAGCAGGCCATTTTGGCTGAGCTGAGTGCAGCGCGTAAAAGTGTGGCTTTTATGGCTTTTTCTTTTACCGACAAACCTATGGGTGATATTCTGCTGCAAAAACACCAACAGGGCCTGAAGGTCGAAGGGCTGTTTGATGCCTGTTTAACGGCCAGTCAGTATTCGCTCTATCATCCCTTGCAGCGGGCGGGGGTCTTTGTCCAGCGCGATGGCAACCAGGCGCTGCTGCACAATAAGGTCATGATTATCGACGACCAAACCCTGATTACAGGCTCTTACAACTTCTCTCAAAGCGCTGAAATGACCAACAATGAAAATTTCCTGATCATTAAAAATGCTCCGGAAACGGTCAGGTCTTATCGTGCTGAGTTTGAGCGTCTCAAGCAGGGGGCTTTAACCAATAATCCGCCGCCGGGCCAA
>DLGM01000385.1:0-7852 GCA_002482705.1 Cyanobacteria bacterium UBA7694 | reverse complement strand
TGGCGCCCCCCACACCCGCCCCGCCGACACCCCCCTGTCAGCCGCCGGATCAGGACGAGTTCCCCGACGCTCAATAGGACACAGGCCTTAGAACAGCCCGCGCACAACGGTACCCAGCATGCCGATTAAACCGAGCAGGCTGACGACAAAAGCGGTGGAGCGAAGCAGGTTTTGATGGGCGTAATAAAAGACCATGTGTAAAACCCGCCCGGCCATATACACTCCGGCGCAGCCATTGAGCCAGCCGGGGCTGACCTGGGCCAGGATACCCACAGTGGCCAATAGGATAAAGGCCGCGATGGTTTCATTGGTGTTGGCGTGTGCCCGCGCTGACCGAAACAGGAAGGTGGGGTTGTCCGTGGGAATGGGATGGCCTGGTTTGTGTTTGGCGATCATGGCGCTGACATCGGCAATCAGGAGTTGGAGCAACAGTAAACCCGCAATCGCGGTCATGAGCCAGAGAGTAGGATGATAAGCTGTAATGGTGAGCATGGATGTGTCCTTGTGATGCTTCAGTGCATGATATCGCACTTAGGGGCATGGGTTAAGCCCACTAATGACGATATTGGTGCAGTTCAACGGTCAGCATATCACTATTGGCCCGTTGTTCTAGGGTTTTAATCACTCCGATCCCTTTGACGGCCCAAACATTAAAGCTGCTGTTATTTTGACTGAAGCTCAATTTGAACGCTTTAAAACTGCCCGCAGGGACGCTGACCTCTTCACGCCCTTCAAAATTCATGCCGCCTGCGGGCAATACCGGGGGCTTGGCGGTGTCTACATCGACAAACTTAGATTCATCTCCCACGCTGAGCTTGAGTTTGACGAGGGTGCCTTTGACTTCGGTGGCCTCTAATTCGGCCCGATTAGAGAGCGTGACCAGGCCTTTCTTTTCGGTCGAGACATAGACATATAACATGCCTGCTTTGGGAGCAGGAAAATAGCCCACAATGTCCTGGGTGCTGATTTTACTGCCCACGGGGGGATCACTGGGATCGGGCGTGGTGCCGAGGTCTGAGCCACAACTGCTGGAAAATGTGCAGGCGAAGGCCAGTATAATAGCTCTAAGAGAAGGTTTGAGGATACTTAACATCTTTAAAATTCCTCCTTTAAGTCGTGCCTTTAGATCCAAGTCATTTGGGCTGGAACGTCGCTATTACATCATTTTTACGCATTTAGACTGCATCTGTCTGAATGCGAAAATCATAACACATGGGCCTTTATTTATGCTTAATTTAAAAATTTGAGGTAGAAAATATAATCATATAAAGATATAATAGGCCATTAAAAGTTGAAAATTTAGAATTTTATATATTTATCTTTTGTTATTTAAATTTTGAATGTGAATGTATCTAAAAATGTTTGTGTGATGTTTGATTTATTAGTGCATATATTCACTATATGCGTCATTTTTACCTCCTGTTAAACCTTTTCATCTGCTGCATGTTTTCGCTTTTGCCTGATTATGTATGAGCCAGTTACCCGCTCATGAGGGTGGATGTCTCTTTTGCTTAGCGTGGCCTTCAATTTGATCGTGAATGGGAGCCATTGTGCTTCAAATGATGGGTGTTCTCTGATCACCGTATTTTAACGATGGGTGCATTTATCATTTACCTATAAGGATAATTCCCCGAACTTTATGCCCCAAATATCTAAATGTTTCAGTGTGCTTTGGGCTGGTATAGGCCTGTTTATGTTAGGCGGAAGTTCGCCCTCAGATCCACTCACCCAGGACTTGAGTCATCTACTTGTTACTTTGGAGGCCGTTCACCCGGCCCCTTATTCCGTTATTTCTGACCACAGCTTTCGTCAAAAAATTACTGCACTGGCGCAAATGGCTTTGCCAGCCAATGATCGTCTCACTTTTTGGAAGGCCTTACAACCCGTTTTGCAATCTTTACAGGATGGGCATACTTTTGTTATTCGGCCTGATGATGAAATCCTCACCCAGTTACGCCAAGGCCCGTCCCCTCTGTTGGCGATGCGTTTGCGCGCCACAGATGGACCTGACTTGGTAGTTGCTGAACCCTATCACGGTTTATTGCCGGGTGATCAGATCCTCCGTATTCATGGGCAGTCGGCAAGCGATTTGATGGCACTGATGGCCGTTTGGGTATCCGGGGAACTGCCTGCTTTCCGATATCAACAAGTTCGCGAGGATTTCGGGGGTTACTTGTGGTTACTCATGGGTTCCCATGAAGTTTATGATCTGAATATTCGCCGTCAAGGACAGGGACTCAGACTCTCTGTGCCAGGAATACCCTTTGCACACATTCCCCGCACGGTATCCGTCCCCCCAGATTATGATTTTCGGTTATTGCCCAACCGGATCGGTTATTTGAAGATTCATCATTTTAGTCACACGGCAGTCTTTGAGCGTTTTCTGGCGCGTACCTTTCATCAGTTGCGACGGATGGCCATTGAGCATTTAATTGTCGATGTGCGAGGTAATGGTGGAGGGCATTCTGGAGCTGCCACGGCACTGATGGCGTATTTATCTCCCCGACCCTTTCGCACCTATTCCATGATCGCCACGCAGGTTAGCCCCCAAATCAAAGCCTATTACCACTGTGAGCAAGTGATGACGGCATCTTGTTCACCTGAATTGCGTCAGGCTCCTCTGTATCAGCAGATGCATACGGAACCCACTTTTCAGGCCCCACGCTTAGATCGTTTTCAGGGGCGCGTTGTACTTTTGACCGATGGTCTCACTTTCTCTAGCGCCGCTGATTTTGCTGCCATGTTCCAGGATTTTAAAGTGGGTCCCGTGGTCGGAGCGACTACCGGTGGTTTGGCTACTGGTTATGGGGACATTTATACCTTTACACTTCCGCATACGGGGCTACAAGTGGGGGTTTCCCATAAATACTTTGTGCGAGCCAATGGAGATCGACGTCTGCGGCCTGTGACTCCGAATCATGAGGTGGTCCGGCGCGGTGATGATTCCCATGACGAACCCTTGGTTTTTGCTCAGTCTTGGTTGCAGGGGGAATAATATGTCTGAGTGGCTGTATGCCTGTTTGGGGAAAATAGCCACAGCCATCGAGGAAGCGTGCAGGGCTCAGGACGAAGGTGGTAAACTGCCATACATGGCGCACAGCGCCTTTCAAGGAGAATCATATGCACGACCTTAATTTTTTAAATGCTCTGGGCATTGAGGCCATTGCCCATCCCTGCAGTACCGGGCAAAACTGGTTCGGCAGCACCGCCGAGCAGTACGAATCTTTTTCACCGGTTGACAATAAAAAAATTGGTGCCATCGGCAAAGCCACCCTGGCCGACTATGAACAGCTAATCGCCACTGCTGAAAAAGCCAAAGGCGAATGGGCGCGCATTCCCGCTCCCAAGCGCGGTGAAGTGGTGCGCCAAATGGGTGATGCCCTGCGGGCTGCCAAAGCCGATCTGGGCATGCTCGTTTCTTATGAAATGGGCAAGTCGTACCAAGAAGGCCTGGGTGAAGTTCAGGAAATGATCGACATCTGTGACTTTGCTGTAGGCCTGTCACGTCAGCTGTATGGCTTGACCATGCACTCGGAGCGCCCCAACCACCGCATGTATGAACAGTGGCATCCGATTGGTCTGGTGGGCATCATTTCCGCCTTTAACTTTCCCGTCGCCGTCTGGGCCTGGAACTCGATGATTGCCGCCGTCTGTGGCGACGTCAGCATCTGGAAACCTTCCGAAAAGACGCCGCTGACTGCCGTGGCCTGTTTTAACATTATTGCCAAGGTGCTCAAAGACAACAACGTGCCCGAAGGGGTCATGAGCCTGATTGTCGGTGATGTGCCGACCATTGGCGAAACCCTGATTGCGGATCATCGCATTCCCCTGATTTCCGCCACTGGCTCGACCCGCATGGGCAAACGGGTGGGTGAAGTGGTTGGCGGCCGTCTGGGCCGTTCGATCCTTGAACTTGGCGGCAATAACGCGATTATCCTGACCCCGGATGCCGACATGAAAATGGCTCTGCCCGCAATTGTCTTTGGCGCTGTGGGGACCTGTGGCCAGCGCTGCACTTCCACCCGCCGCCTGATCATCCATGAGAGCATTTATGACAAGGTCAAAGAAACCATTGTCAATGCTTACAAAGGCTTAAAAATCGGTTCACCCCTTGATGAAAACAACCACGTCGGCCCCTTGATTGACACCGATGCGGTCGCGATTATGCAGCGTGCCCTGGGAGCCATCAAGGAACAGGGGGGCCAAGTTGTTTATGGTGGCCAACCTTTGAGCGGCGCAGGTTTTGACAGTGACTGTTATGTCATGCCGGCAGTGGCGGAAGCCAGCCCGGACATGCAGATTGTACAGGACGAAACCTTTGCCCCGATTCTGTATTTACTCAAATACAGCGGTGATGTAACCGATGCAATTGCGATCCAGAACAATGTCAAACAGGGCCTGTCGTCAGCGGTGTTTACCACCAATCTGCGCGAAGCTGAGCGTTTCCTGTCGGCCCAAGGCTCCGACTGCGGCATTGCCAACGTCAATATCGGCACCTCGGGCGCCGAAATCGGCGGCGCCTTTGGCGGCGAGAAAGAAACAGGCGGTGGCCGTGAATCCGGTTCTGACGCTTGGCGCGCCTATATGCGCCGCCAAACCAACACCATCAACTACGGCAGCGAACTACCTCTGGCTCAGGGCATCAAGTTTGATATCTAAGCGCTAGCAACAACCAAGGGGCGGAGAATCAGTTTCTCCGCCTCTTGGTGTGTGCGTTACTCAGTTCATAAAAGAGTCAACACGGACGGCTGTTATTTGTTTTGTGTTTTGTCTTGTGTGTCGTCGAGAACATCCCAGCCCACAATATTGCGCTGCTCGCGGCTGAATTCGACGCCGATTTGGGTAATGCGGATATCGGGCGCACGAAACTTCTCGGCATAACCCCTATCAATGAGTTGTTGCAGTGCTTTGCCCTCAGTTTCTTTGTCAACGACCTTAAATTTGAACAGATACACCTGATTTTCGAGTTTCAAGCTCAGATCAATACGTCCCCTATTGGTAACATCTTCCCCCTGAACATTGAGTCCCAGGGCTGCCAATTGACTGTAAAATATACTGGCGTAATAACCTTCAAATTGGCTTAAGGGGGTGTTGCGGTACCAGTCGTTGGGGATGCTGGCAAACAGCGCATGGATACTCTGTCGGAGAGCCTCGGTATCTCGTCTGACCAGCCCTTGGTACAGATGTGAGCGGGCCAGTAAGGTGGGTTGGGCATCAGTGCCATAGGCTGACAATAAAGCGTTGTTGAGCGCAGCTTCGACTTCACGGTTTGGATAACCCAGTGTATATATCTGAAAGCCTGGTATCGCCTCTGTGGTGTGTTTGAATGTCAAATAGCCTGTTTGCCAGAGCAAGGCTTCGGTGGCTATTTTATCGACATCGAAGGTTGACAGAATGGCGTCATTTACTTCCCGTTGCATCAGGTCAGGCGTAAACCATTTGCGGTTGGCCAAGAGTTCAACCAGGAACGTGGGTGTTCCTGTTTCAAACCAATATGATTTAAATTGGCGGCGCTGAAATAAGAGCAGCAGATCGAAGGGATTGTACACCGCTTCCCCGGTCCAATTGTAGCCGTTATACCAAGCACGAATCTGTTGGCGGTCTAACCCCGTTAATTCAGCGGTGAAAACTGTGTCTAAATCATGCTCGGTATAGCCACAAATAGCTGAATACAGGGGGACGATAGTAATGTCATTTAGATTGTTTAGCCCCGAAAACAAGCTGACCTTTGAAAACTTGCTCACGCCAGTGATAAACACAAACTTGAGGTAGGCATCACTGTCTTTGAGTACTGCGTAAAGGTCACGCAAGGCATTGCGCATGACGAGAGCCAGTTCGGGTTCGGTAATATTGTCAAGGATGGGTTTGTCATATTCGTCAATCAGGACAACGACCCGTTGCCCGGTACGGGCCGACAATTTTTCAATTAAATCGGCCAGACGGTTGGGAATATCGGAATAAGTGGCTGGGCAATGGTGTAATGCTTCCAAGTAACCGAGCTGTTTATCCAATGCAGCTGTCAGAATCTCAGGTGTTTTGGCGACCCGTGCCCCCAAACTGAGGCGAATGACTGGGTAGCGAACGGACCAATCCCAATTTTTTTCGGCGTAGAGCCCTGTAAATAGGGCTTGATTCCCTTCAAAAAGCTCTTTTAAAGTGTCTAAAAACAGGCTCTTGCCAAAGCGCCGGGGCCGCGACAAAAAATAGTGTTTGCCCTCGTGAATCAGTTGCAGGGCAAACGCTGTTTTGTCGGCATAATAACAGTTCTCCTCACGAATTTCGCGGAAGGTTTGAATGCCGATCGGCAGCTTTTTACGGGGAAGAAGGGATGTTTCCATGCCTTGATTCTAACACGTTCCTGTCTCAGCGTCTGGGCATTGTCAATACAGGCACAGGGGCTAAAAGTCAGGTGCTTATTGCACCGCATCCCCGATTTTGCGCTGTACCATCCAGGTCATGCCCGCAAAGAACAGGGTGGTAATCACGATGACGGCTCCGAGGGAATAGGCCAGGGGGGTGTCGGTATACCCCACAAAGCTGTAGCGAAATAGGTTGATGGTGTGGTGTACCGGGTTGAATTGGCTGATCACGTTCCAGGGTGTGGGCAGGGTTGAGATTGGGTAAAAGACCCCGGCCAGAAAGATCATCGGCTGCAGCACAAAGGTGGTGACAAAGGTCAGGGCTTCAAACCCCTTGGCCCAGATGCCAAACAGTACGCCCAACATGCCGTATTGCAGGCCGGTGAGCAGGATGGTCACCAACAGCAGCAGCGGGTGGGCCACCCCCATGCTGGGGATAAACCATACCGTCAGGAGCAGGGCCAGCAACAGGGTGGCAATGCCCCGCGTTAATGCTGCCAAAGCATAAGCCAATCCCACTTGCCAGGGTTTGAGGGGGGTGATTTGTAAATCGATGATCGAGCCGAGGTTCTTGGCAATGATCAGGGCGAAGCCGGGATTGGAAAATCCGCTGTTGACCATGATCATGCCCAGCAAACCGGTATAAATAAAGGTGACAAAAGGCAGCCCTTCAATCGTGCGTTGCCCCATGGCAACACCAAAGACCGCCAGGTACAGCACCATCGAGACAATCGGGCTAAAAATGGTGTCGGCCCAGAGCTTTTGAAAACGTTTGACTTCACGGGCATACAGCGCCCACATATAGGTATTCATGGTTAGGGGGTTCCTCCCGTGAGCGCCAAAAATACTTTTTCCAGCGAGGCGGCTTCGTTTTTAATGGTTTTTAAATTGGGGCCGTAGTGGTGCATGATCCGGTTCATGTCAGTGGCCAAGTCTTGCATGGGGTATTCGTACTCGACCCCGATCCGGCGTACGCCTTCTAGGTGTTCGACCTGTGGATCAAACAGTTCAAAGGTGATCAGGTTTTGGGAGAATTCTTGCTGGATATCGCGGACTTTTCCCTCTTTGATGACCTGTCCTTTGTTGATGACGGTCATCCCTTCACACAGTTGTTCTGCTTCTTCGAGGTAGTGGGTGGTGAAAATAATGGTAGTGCCTTCTTGGTTAATGCGGCGTACCAGTTCCCAAATTTTCTGGCGCAGGGCCACATCGACCCCGGCAGTGGGTTCGTCGAGAATTAACAGTTTGGGACGGTGCATCAGGGCTTTGGCAATCATCAGGCGGCGTTTCATGCCGCCAGAGAGGCTGCGGGCTTTTTCGTTGCGCTTATCCCATAAGTCGAGTTCTTGTAAGAGGTCTTTGGCCCGTGGAGCGCGCTCGCGTGCGGGAACGCCATACATGCCGCTGAAGTAGTACAGGACTTCTTCGACAGTGAAGGCGGGCTCTACGACCAGTTCCTGGGGAACGACGCCCAGGAGGAGTTTGGCGGCTTC
>DLGM01000180.1 GCA_002482705.1 Cyanobacteria bacterium UBA7694 | reverse complement strand
ATGCACAACGCACCACCCACGAACAAGAGTCAGATGTACGCACCGCTTTCCAAAAAGATCGCGATCGGATCATCCACTCAAAAGCCTTTCGGCGCATGATGCACAAAACCCAGGTTTTTTTTGCCCCTGAAGGCGATCATTACCGCACCCGCATGACCCATACCCTGGAAGTGGCCCAGGTCGCCCGCACCATTGCGCGGGGCCTGTCCCTCAACGAGGACCTGGCTGAAGCCATGGCTTTGGGCCATGACCTAGGACATACTCCCTTTGCCCACACGGGCGAGGAAATGCTCGATCAACTGGTACCTGGCGGCTTTGAACACAATCACCAGAGCATTCGTGTTGTCGAAGTCATCGAACCCATGAATCTGACCGCCGAAGTGCGAGACGGCATTCTCAACCACCGCACCCGCTGCAGCCCTAAGTCCCTAGAGGGGCAAATTGTACGCCTGTCTGACAAAATCGCCTACCTCAACCACGATATTGATGATGCTATTCGTGCCGGGGTGCTCGAAATTCAACAAATTCCCAAAGACTGCCTCGATATTTTGGGTTATAGCCACAGCGACCGCATCGGCAACATGGTCACCGATGTCATTACCACCAGTTGGGAGCGCCCCCAAGTGGAAATGAGCCCGATTTTTGCCGAAGCCACCCGCGAACTGCGCCAATACATGTTCCGCAATGTCTATCTGGCCCCACCGGTCAAAAAAGAAGAAGACAAGGCCAAAGGTATTGTCGCCAAACTGTATGAATACTTTTTAAAACATCCAGACGTCCTCGGAAAACATCTCAATGTCTCCGTAGACCCTGAACACGCCCAACAACACACCGTTGACTATATCGCAGGTATGACCGATCGCTATGCCATTTATACCTATGAACACCTTTTTGTCCCCAAATCCTGGTCCCTCAATCGTTCTGGAGGGTAAACCATGATCCCCAATCTGGATAAAATTCGTCAGGTCGCCGAAAAAGATGGTTACGCCAAAGAAATCGGCACGTTTATTGATAACCTCGGAAACCAAGACCCCAGCAAAGCACTCTATGTGGCACGCACTCTGTTCTTTGCACCCGAAACCCACCCACGGGTGCGGTATACCATTGGTGAACGCTTGGGGCAATTGGGCAATCATCAGCTCTTCACCCAAATTTTGAGCTATTTTATTCTGCAATCTTTTCCCGATCGCATGGCCCTGATTTCCTCCCTGCGCAGCTTCGGAAACCGGGAAGCCCTCCCGGCCCTGATCGAATATTATCCCCTGGCCAGCTACCGCGAATGCCTAGAAATTATCGAGGCCCTGGCAAGCATTCAAGCGCCTGAAGCCGTCGAGTTTCTGAGCAGCATTTATAACGAACAGGTCACCTATCGCGACAATTATTCCCCCAAAGAAATTGAAACCATTCGCGAACGTTCCAGTTCAGCCCTGAGCCGTACCCTGATGCGATTTGATTTCCTGTAGGCCCAAACGGACTTTGACCACAATCGGGGCCGGGGAACGCATGCTATAATAGGAGCTGTTTCTTTGCCAGAATCCCTGCCGACGAGTGTGCCATGCAAGAATCCACGCCACAACTAACCGATATTCTGCTCCAGAATCCGGGCCTGTCCCTGGGCGCGGCAGTTTTGTTTGCCCTGATGGTTGCCGGGCTTTTGGTGCTCATCAGCCTCAAGCGCCCGCCCAGTGATGAAAGTGAAGACGGGCCGGTCACACCGCCCCCGGCAATGGCTCCGCCTTTGGCCCCGGTGCCCGAACGAGCCCCTCCCGAACAACCCATATCCCCAATCCACCACGAGGATATGATCACCGACGTGGCCTCCGAGCCCGAAGTGTTCCTTGAAGTGGCACAAGAGCCTGAACCTGTTGTCGAAGCAACCCAAGAACAACAAGAGCCTGGGCCGGTTGTCGAAACAGCCCAAGAACAACAAGAGCCTAAGCTTGTTGTCGAAGCAGTCCAAGAACAACAAGAACCTGAACCTGTTGTCGAAGCAGCCCAAGAACAACAAGAACCTGAACCTGTTGTCGAAGCAGTCCAAGAACAACAAGAGGAAAGCACACCACCGTTCATTTTGGATTCCGAATCGTCTCCCAGCGTCGCAGGTTCACCAGATACCCGCCCAGGCCTTTCATTAGAAGAGCTCGAACTGCCCCCTCACACAGAGAGCACCCGCGAAGCGGAAAGCCCACCACTGCCAGCAGCCTCGCTGGTCGAAGCGGACGCGGATAGCAGCCCCTTAGAAGCGTGGGCGACGGGCCATGAGGAACCCCCTATCGCGCCTTTGCCCACCGATGAAATCGATGCCGAGCTCATTGAGGAAAATCCGATAACGCCTGAGCCCGCCCCTGTTGCTACTTCCGAAGTCGATGCAACAACCGCCAAAAGCCAACGACAGCAAGCACGCCTCCAACAGCGCCAACGGATTGTCACAACCAAGGTGCAGCTCTTGGCCGATCAACTCATGGGCCTCAAAGAAGGAACCTTGGCACAAATGCAGCAAAACATGAAGCTATTGGCCCATCGCTTTGCGCCCGTGGCTTGGAGTGACTGCAGCGAGACCGTTGAAAATGCCCGTTACCGCTATCAAGAGGCCACCCAATTGGTGCGTTTGGCCAATCAGCTCAATCACGAATCTGATTGGCCCCAACAGCGCATTGAAATGAACCTCGAACGGGCTCAAAACAAAATCCAAACGGTGGAAACCCTGGCCGAACAGCTCGATCAGCGCTATCAAGCCCTGATTAAGCTGTACCGTGAAGCCAAACAGACCTGGAATGAACAAGCCCAGCAGTATAAAAACCTGCGGCAGGCCTTGGGGGAAAACAGCCCGCGTGAAAAACAGCTCCAACGCGTTAACCACGAGTTACAGCGTTTAAAGCAGTATTTTGACCCGGATCACCTCTTTGTGCCACAAGCCTTTGAAGACAAACAACGCACGATCACACACATGCTCACCCTCCTGACTCATCCTGAGGGCGCAGACGCAACACAAGAAGAATCAATGGTAGGAACCCCATGAACAACCAAGATCGCATCATCCTCGGCATTCTCGCCGTTTTAATCAGCCTCATGTGCTGGATTATTGCCACTAAACCCATCAAAGAGGGTTTGGACATTCAAGGGGGAATCCAGTTGGTGGTTGAAGCCCAAGACGTGCCCCAAAAGATTGTTGACAATAAAGTGATTGAAGAGGCCATTACCGTCAATCCTCAGGTCATGCAAGCAGCCCTGGCCGTTGTCCGCCAACGGGTTGATGGCTTAGGGGTCGCCGAACCCCTGATCCAGCTCAAAGGTGAAAAACAAATCATTGTGCAGTTGCCGGGTATCAAAGATCCCCAAGAAGCCGTTAAGTTAGTCGGTGAAACCGCCAAGCTCGACTTCCGCCGCCAAGATCCCAAAGACCCCACCAAATGGGTGGAAACGGGTGTCTACGGCAAAATGTTGAAAGATGCCCGTGCCAACCTGCGCGGTAGCAACGACTGGATCATTGAATTTGAGTTTAACAACGAAGGGGCCCAAAAATTTGGCACCCTAACCACCGAACTGATTGGCCAGCCCCTGGGTATTTTCCTTGATGACAAATTGGTTTCTGCCCCGCGCGTCAACAGCCCGATCACGGGTGGTTCCGGCATTATTGAAGGTGGGTTCACCGCCGAAGATGCTAAAAAGCTGGCCATTCAGCTCAAAGCAGGCCAACTTCCCGTTCCCCTTGAAATGGTTCAAAATAGCACCGTAGGCCCCACCTTAGGACGCGAAGCAGTAGATAAAAGCTTCATGGCCGGGGTAGCCGGTATTGTCCTGGTATTGGTGTTCATGGTGTGGTTCTATCGCGTCCCTGGGGTGGTCGCCAACATTGCGCTGTTCCTTTACATCGGTCTCAACTTGGCCATCTTCAAGCTGATTCCGATTACCCTGACCGTTCCCGGTATTGCCGGTTTCATTCTGAGCGTTGGTATGGCGGTCGATGCCAACGTCTTAATCTTTGAGCGCACCAAAGAAGAACTGCGCAACGGCAAATCGATCTTTAATGCTGTAGAATCAGGCTTCCAACGTGCCTTCAGCTCTATTTTCGACTCCAATGCCACGACCTTGATCAGCTGTGGTGTCCTCTACTACTTCGGTACCGGCCTGATCCGTGGTTTTGCGGTCACCCTGGCCATTGGGGTCGTTGTCAGTATGTTCACCGCAATTACCGTCACCCGTACCCTGATGCGCCTTGTTTCCCGCATGAAGGGAATGCGCAACCCCAAAATGTATGGGGTTAAGCCGGTTAAACGTACGGCCTAATTTTTCTCAGGGCTGACCCAAGTGGGGGTCAGCCCGATCTGCCAATCAATGATGGAGTGAGATGCAATGCTGGTAAGCCCCCGTTTGGAGCGTCGGATCCGACAGCGCATTGAGCTGAGCTTGCGCGACATGGTGGATATCGAATTTCAAGTCATGGATGACGGTAACTATCGTATTGTCCGAGGCTCAGCCGTTATTTATCTGACCCTCACCCCTTGGGGGGCACGCGATATGATTATGCGCTGCACCTCGTATGTGGTGGTCGGGGCCACCATTGACAGTGATTTATTGGCATTTTTATTATGGGCCAACTCGCGCATGACCTTTGGAGCTTTTGCCATTGATGATGATCAGGACATTCTCTTTGAGTACACCCTGATTGCCAGTAATGCCAGCATCTTTGAACTCAAAGAAGCGGTCAAGTCGGTAGCCAAAGCCGTAGACGACTACGACAACAAGATTATCAATCGCTGGGGCGGGCGCACGAGCTTTGCCGTTGTTTTTGGATATGATCCCGATTAAGCCCGCATTTGCTTAAGTCTCTTGTATTCATGGGTCGAACCCGCTATAATTCTTAATTGTTAAATGTTTTTAAACTGACTTAATAATGAGGATGGTTTTTCCTTGAAAGGTGCAAAAGTATTGGTCATTGATGACGAGTCATCAATCACCAGCAGTATTAAATACGGCCTTGAAAAAGAAGGATACACCGTCATTACCGCTGACAACGGCACAGACGGCTGTGAACTGGCCCGCAACGAAAAGCCTGATGTGGTGGTGCTTGACGTCATGCTCCCAGGGCTTGACGGCTATGAAGTATGCCGCATGATCCGCGCCGATCTACCTGTTCCCATCATTATGCTCACGGCCAAAGGCGAAGAAATCGACAAAGTTGTCGGCCTTGAAGTGGGTGCAGACGAATATATCACCAAGCCTTTCAGCATGCGCGAATTACAAGCCCGCATCAAAGCGATGTTGCGCTTGGTGGCCCGCCATAAAAATACCAAAATGGCTGAACCTGATCGCATAGAAATTGCCGATCTGGTCATTGATCTCAAGCGCCACGAGGTGTTCCTTGACACCAAAAAGGTTTCCTTGACGCTCAAAGAGTTTGAGCTCCTCAAGCTCTTGGCTCTCAATGCCAACAAAGTCCTCTCCCGCGAATACCTGATCGAACAGGTTTGGGGCTATGACTTCACCGGCGAAGGACGCACCGTTGATGTGCACATCCATTGGCTGCGTGAAAAAATTGAAAAAGATCCCGAAAATCCCGTGCGTATCCAAACGGTCAGAGGGGTAGGATATCGGTTTGAAAGACGTGTCGGTAAACAGTCAGACAATTGAACGGCAAAGCACCGCAGATCTACCCTCTGCGGTGCTAACGCCACAAAAAAATGGCGTTCGCCCCTGGTTATTTCTCTTTAACTTAGGGCTATTAGCGCTCCTGATCCCTGATGCTACCCCCCTTCCGATCCGCGTTGTGGGGGCCCTGGGGGCTGCCAGTACGCTGTGGTATCTCTATCAAAGCCAACAGCGCAGTCAATCATCGACCCTCTTGTGGTTTCAACAGGCGCTTCAAGCCTTGCGTCATCGCCGTAAACTCAACACCAGTGAAGATGTGGCCACATTGCCCGGCCTAGAACGGGTTCAGCACGAGCTGGCTCAACTGGCCGACTACATTGAACAAAAACTCCCCCCTGAGGGCGGAACCGCTCCGCTGGTTCCCGTGCATCTCGAAAAGAATGAGCTGGAAGCGATTATTCATTGTATGGATGATGGCCTGATCATTTATGACACCGATATGAATGTCATTTTGCTCAACCCAGCACTGGCACAGATGTTAATCCCCAGTAACCCTGCAGCTACTGGTCGTCTGATTCAAAACCCGGATGACAAGCTGCTGTTTGAGCGGGGTACGGATCCCGATCGCATGAAAGAAATTCACCGCGCCATGATCGAAGCGCCCGAGTTGCCCCGCTGTGATGTGGTCGAACTGCAGAGTCCTGGTCAATTCTTGAAGCGTTATGCATCGCCCTTGTATAACCGCTTCCATCAGCAGATTGGTCACGTGATCATTTACCATGACATCACCAAAGAAGTGACCACTGAGCGCATGCGTTCTGAATTCATTACCAATGCATCCCACGAACTGCGCACCCCTGTAACGTCGATCAAACTCTTGCTCGAATCCTTACATGCCGGAGCCAAAGACGACGTGCGGGTCCGCGATGAGTTTCTCAATAACCTCATGCGCGAGGCTGACCGCCTGCACATTCTCGTGAATGATCTGCTCGATTTAGCCCGTCTTGAAGCCCATGAAAAGCTGCGAATGGCAGAAATTGACATTCGTAAGGTGGTCCATGAGTCGATCATGACCGTCAGCCCGCTGGCGCAAAAGAAGGGGATTGCCATCAAAGAAAACATTGAAAGCGAATTGAGTGAAATGGTTGCCGACCAGCTACGTCTGGGACAAGTCATCGTCAACTTGGTCAATAACGCCGTGAAATTCACGCCCAATGGCGGTGAAGTGCGCGTCATTGTCCGTCGTGTCAACCAACACCAGATCGAGTTCAAAATTCAGGATACGGGGATTGGCATTCCAGCCGAAGACCTTCCCTATATCTTTGACCG
>DLGM01000002.1:563-4604 GCA_002482705.1 Cyanobacteria bacterium UBA7694 | reverse complement strand
CTTGGCTGTGACGGCCAAATACTTCACTGCGGGGGGGCAATAGGTGTTCGTGGCAGACTTGGGCAACGGGCAGGAGTTGTTCGGCACTGAAGGGCTTAAAGAGGTCAATGCGCTTGAGTTGGTACACGGTATCAAGGGCTTCAAACATGGGTTGCTCCTCTGGGCGGGGACGTTCATTGCGAATCCAGCGACCAATACGCTGCAGCCAAGGATCTTCAGCGACCAGGGCACTGTTCCACCAGGCTTGGCCAATGTAGTCATCCACAAAAGCCCGTTCCCGCCCTACGGCCAGCTTGGTTTCGAGGGGCACTTCATCCAGGAGGGTCAGGACTGGTTCGACCAGATCTTTGCTGAGGGTATAGTTCAAGACTTCGAGGCTCAGAGCCCGATAATAGGGGGCTTTGCTGCGGTAATTCAGGTAGGCTTTGTACATGTCTGTGGGGTTAAACAACATGCCCAGCAGCCGAAATAACATCATTTCCACAAACTGGAGCCGCTGTTTTAATTCGGCGACCATGAGTTGGGAGCGCTCCGGGTCAATCGGATTTTCATAGACCAGTGACAGCAGAATATAATAACTGTAGCCATATCGGAATTCACGCTGGATTTGGTAATAAATTTTGTGGCGCACATCGCTGATGTCAAAGGGATGGGCGCGCTGTAAGCGGGCCACTTCTTTGAGGGCCCGGTGTTTGACCTGAATATCCGGTTCCAGCATCATTTCAATCAGGAGATGCAGGGCCTCTTTGCGCGTAAAGCTGCCGGTCAAGCGGATCAAGGCCTTTTGGTAAGTCAGATCTTTGCTGGCTTTGAAGTCGCGCTCAATCCGGGCCAAGACCCTGTCTGCCGGGTAACGGCTGAGACTCTGACGCGCCAGCTCAGCTGTGCCTGGATCGGCCAAATAACGAAACAAGAGGGGGATCAGATCGATTTCTGGGCTGCGTCCGGCGGCACGAATGGCCTCTTGGTGAATCCAGGGCTCAGGGTGGGTCAGCAATCGCTGAAAATCGGCACGGAAATAACGGATGCCGATCTCACCGATAATGTATGCCGCTGATTCTTGTTCGGGGTGGGTGCGGTGTAACATGCCTTTGAGGTGTTCAGCCCCGGCCAAGATGCCTTCAATGCCCCCACGGGTAAACAGAAACACCAGCGCTTCAGCCTGAACGCGCACGGACGGGTCCTGTAAATGGCTGAGAGCGACAGGGTTGATATTTTCATCGCCTACTTCGCGCAGAAAGCGGAAACAGGCATGGCGTACGCGGGTATCGGGTTCGTGGCGAAGCAGCCACAGGACCGCCTCGACATGTTCTGGGGTGCCTTGGCGCTTGAGAATATGCAAGGCTCCTTCGCGCACAAAAGGATTTTCGTGTTCGAGCAAGGGCAAGAGATGGGTGACCGGGATATCAATGTCTTCGTGCTTGAGCAAATGCAGGGTAAACAGTACCAAATCGGTATCTGTACCTTCGAGGTTGTGCAGAAGCACAGCAGGATTGTGGGATTGCCCCTGCCCTTTAAGGGGGCCGAGTTCATCTTCTACCAGCAAGCGACGGCGCATCAGCGAGGCATGTAGCTTTTCAGTGTACGGGACACGCAGAATAATGCTCAGCACCAAGGCGGCAGCCGCGCTGAGCAGGGCCAAGAGGGTGAGCCCGGAGAGATTGGTGCCCATGAATAAGATCACCACACTGACCAAAGGAACAGTGGCGAGTCCGAGCAGCCCATTCACGACCAATTTGAGCTGGCGGCGGGTCATCGAGTCAAAGGGCAGATAGACCAGCTCAGAAGCGGTTTTAAAGACCGAATTCCGGGTAATGTGCTCAAAAAACTTGGTGCTGGTAATGCTCAGCAAGCTGGGGGACACCCAGAAACCCATGAGCCCAATTCCCATGGCCAAGGGTGTGGATGCCATGCCGAACACGACGCCAAAGGCATTGATCAGGCGGTTTTCGAGCAGGGCTTGGATAATCAGAGTGCAGAGGTTGGTGATGGCAAAATAACTGCCCATATACCCGGTAATTTCGTTGGTGCCAAAAGCTTGGCGTAACTGCACCTGAAGATGGTAATCCCCCAGGGTCGAGGCCACACGCACACAAATGAGGATAAAGACCACCAATAACAGCAGTTGGTTGCCGCGGACTTTGCCTGACAATTGCTGAATTTGTTGGCGCAGGGGGAGTTGGGGCCCGGAACTCATGGCCGATTGGGTTTCTTGCAGGAAAAAGGTCATCAATACGGTGGTGGTCAGGGCGATCAAGGATAAGAGCAGCACCGACACAAAAATCAGGTTGGCGGTACCCAATACGCTGACCAGGCTCAGAGTCATGCCTCCGCCTAAAATAGCGCCACAGGTGCCTCCCACCCCGACCAGCGGAAAGAGCCGTTTGGCCTGACGGCTATCGACACAGTCGGCGTATAAGGCCCAGGTTTGAATAATCAACAGGCCCAACAAAGAGTCGGTGATCATGGGCAAGGTAAAATAAACCCAGGGTTGGCCTGTGAGTAGCAGCATGCGCCCGCCGAGCAGCACCAGCACAAAGATCAGCAATAATCCAAGGTTTTCACTGCGCCGGTCGAGACGGCCCAAGACCCAGACACTGTAGCCCATGGAGAGAGTAAAGGTCAGCACCGATTCGGCGATAAAATACCAGGGGTAAGCACTGGGGGGGAAAGCCCCTAAAAACAGACCCGTATTGAGGCTGCGCAGAATGGTCTGATTGCCCAGTAAGAGCATGAAGTTGAGCAGCATGAGTGATAATACGGGCCACTCGTTGCCACGAACGCTCAACGTTCCGCCAATGCGTTTGCTCCAGTTCAAGGGGGGCTACCTATGGGTTCATGGGAACAGATCACGCGAATGGCCGGGTGTTTGCTGCGGAATTGTTGTAAGTGCCATAAATTCAGACCCCAGCGAATGGGGTCGGCGGCTTCGGCCCATTGCAGAGCACTTAAGAAGGGGGTGGCCCGTGCTGGGTCCGCAATTTGTCCCGTTTGAAAACAGGCATCGCCACAGTGGAGCAGCCAACCTTCTGAGGTATGCACGGCAACACCGCTGTGCCCATGGGTATGACCGCACAAGGGAATCAGGACTATTTCTTCAGGCAGGCCACGAAGGTGATGGACGGCTTCGAGGCCAAACCACGTTTCTCCCTGAGGCCGATAGGTTTCCCACTGGACGCCATGGTGCCACTGGCGCTGTTGATAACGCAGTTGCTGCCAGTGCCAAGGCCCTGTTGCCGACTGATGTTCACGGGCATGAAGGTGGACTTTGGCACCGGGGAAGTCGCTCAAGCCTCCCGCATGGTCTATGTCTAGGTGTGTCAACACAATATGGCGCACATCATCTGGGTTCAGACCGAGGGCGACAATGTGTTGATAAGCGGTTTCTGAGGCCTGATACCGGGGACGGGCAAAGGCATCAAGCAGCGGAGTACTGGTGCGAAGGCGTACATCGTTCAGGCCTAAGCCCGTATCCACCAGAATCAGCCCGGCATTGCTTTCGATCAGCAGGCAGTTGCAGGGCAGGGTGGGTGATAACCCGAGTAGCTGTAAACCGGCGCTGGGGCAGAGGGTGGCACAGTTGAGCAGATGAACCTTCAGAGCCATGGCGAAGTCTCCTGCGGAGTTGCGCTATTGTACCATTCCTGCATAGGCGGCCCAAAGCCCCCCCCGGATGTTACAATACCTGGGTGTGTTGGAAAGGATTGCCCGTGAATAAACTGTCCCGTTTGCTTTTGCCCACAGTGTTTTTGGCCTGGATAGCGCCAGCCTCCGCGGCTGAACTGATTGATTTGCCCGCGCAGCATGCGGCCTACCCTTTTGTGCAAGATGCAATTGATAAGTACCGTCTGCTCACCCCTTATCCTGACCGAACCTTTCGGGGCAAGCGCCCTTTCACCCGCTACGAGATGGCCAAGGCCTTACAGCATCTCTTGGCCTACTTCATGACCGATATGGGTCTGCGCTTCAGCGCCGAACGGGAAGGGTATCTCACCTACCGAGGCTTTCTCCAGGAAAATGGTGGCGATCTCATTCCCCGCG
>DLGM01000002.1:0-511 GCA_002482705.1 Cyanobacteria bacterium UBA7694 | reverse complement strand
AGGTTGTCAGTTACGGTTGGATGAGTGGTTACCCCGATCTGACCTTCCGGGGCCAAAACAAGGTCTCGCGTTATGAGCTGGCCTCTCAATTGAAACGCATTATCGACAAATTGGGCGTGTTGCCGACATTGGTCGGCTCCCCCAGTTATGAGCGCATTTTTGTCGGGCGCGGCGGCGATGTGCCCCCGCAACACTGGTCCCATGCCGCCCTGCGTGAGGTCATTTCCCGTGGTTTAATGACGCCTGATGAGCGCGGGCGCTTCCGTGGTGATGAACCCGCCACCCAATACGATTTGGCCATTGGGTTGGTGAGTTTGGCCCGCCTGGTTGAAAAAGAAAAGCCTGTTTCATTGCCGAAGCCCTCTGCCTCTCCCCATCCCACCCGTACGGGCGACCGTTTTAACGGACGACGCTAATGGATCCCGAGCGCCAGCGGCTGCACCAAAGCGACCAACGCACTTGTTATTGGCAGCGCTGGGGTCCTTATCTGTCTGAGCGGCAGTGGGGGACC
>DLGM01000010.1 GCA_002482705.1 Cyanobacteria bacterium UBA7694 | reverse complement strand
CCGCTGGGAACCAAAAGCCAGGGTAATGGTCAGCACAGCCGGAAGGCCTTCGGGTACGGCGGCCACCGCGACACTGATGGCACTCATAATCATCAGGCGCAATTCTTCGCCGCGCAGCAGGCCCAAACCCATAATCACAGCCGAAATGGCCACGGCGACAATCGCCAGGGTTTTGCCCAGTTGATCCAAACGGCGCTGCAAAGGGGTCTGGGCATCAGCAACCGAGTCGAGCAGGGTGGCAATTTTACCCAATTCAGTCTGCATACCCGTACCCACCACCACACCCAGGCCCCGACCGTAGGTGACCGTGGTCCCCATATAGCCCATATTGCGGCGATCTCCCAGGGGTAAACCGTCATCGGCAATGGCTTGGGCATGTTTTTCAATCGCTTCGGCTTCTCCCGTCAGGGCCGCTTCCTGCACCTTTAAATTGGCAGCTTCGAGCCAGCGACAATCGGCAGGGAGAATGGTTCCGGCCTCGACCAGAATCAGATCACCGGGTACCAAATCCCGCGCTGAAATGTCGAGAATCTGGCCATTGCGGCGTACGCGCACATGGGGCACAGCCATCTCTTTGAGCGCGGCGATCGCCTTTTCAGCCCGGTATTCTTGGAAAACACCCAAGACCGAAAAAAAGATCACAATCGCCAAAATGACAATCGCGTCGCTCCAGTCTTGCATGACCGCTGACAGAGCAGCCGCCACGATCAAAATCACCACCATCACCGAAGTGAGTTGCTCCCACAGGATTTTCCAGGGGCTCTTGATCGGTTTGCCCTGTAACTCATTGGGGCGGTACTGTTGAAGACGAGCGGCGACCGTGGCTGAATCGAGCCCGGTGGTGCGGTCAACCTGCAAATTGCTTAGAAGTTCGGTGTCGGAATGCTGGTAGAGTTCAGGCATCACGGGCCTCACAAAATGGGGTGAATGCTGCCATTGTACTGCATTTAGAGACAATTGGGCCGTTGTAACGTGGCGAAGGAGCTGTGTTATAATCAGTCTGAATTCTTGGGGATCCCAGTACTGCTGCCTGACATTTTGCCCGATTGAGGTGTCTACCATTTATGCATGATCTTACGCCTGCTCTATCGACTGTGCTCACTCACCGCCTAGAGGCAATGGCCGCCGAACACCAGATCCAGATCTTGTTAGCGGTCGAATCCGGCAGCCGGGCCTGGGGTTTTGCCTCACCGGATAGCGACTACGATGTGCGTTTTTTATACCTCAAGCCCCTGCATTGGTATCTGTCTGTACAGGAAAAATACGATACCATTGAGCTACCCCTCCGTGAAGATTTTGATATCAGCGGCTGGGATATTCGCAAAGGGCTGTATTTATTGTCCAAGTCGAACCCGGTGGTATGTGAGTGGCTGTTTTCACCCATTGTTTATACCGCTGACCCCACCTGGTTACCGATATTGCGCGACGTGGCCCAGCAGTCGTTTTCCCCCCGCGCCGGGCTACACCACTATCTGGGCATGGCCTATTCCTATTGGAAACAGATCCAAGCGGAAACCCACCCACGTATCAAGACCTACTTCTATGCCTTGCGTGCCACCTTAGCCGCCACTTGGATTGCCCTGTACAAAGAAATCCCCCCGGTTCCCTTTCAACAACTGGTCACCCTGCTGGAAACGGAAACTGATTTACTCAGCCAAGTGTTAACCCTGTTTGAGCACAAACAAGAGAACAGTAAAAAGGCCACCATTGAACGCCTCGACCCCCTCGACGGTTATCTGCACAATGCCCTTGAAACGGCCGAAGCCTTGGCCAATACCGTCCCCAAACAGTTCCCGGACTATGCCTTGCTGGATGCCACCTTTGCCCGGCTGCTGAAGATCTCTTGACCCCCGAGACCTTACAATCCCAAGGCTGGGTGGTCCTCGAAGCCCTGAGCGGGAGCCGGGCTTATGGCCTCGACATTGCCACTTCAGACACGGATATCCGCGGTGTCTTTGTGTTGCCACCCCAAGAATATTACCGCCTGCACCCACCGGGCCAAATCAACAATGCCAGCCACGACATCGCCTTTTACGAACTGCGCCGCTGGGTCGAGCTGCTGCTCAAAAACAATCCGTCGATGTTAGAGTTATTGGCCACCCCACCAGACTGCATCCGGTACCGCGATCCGATTTTGGACTATTTCCCGGCCACGCTGTTTCTCAGCCAGCTTTGCCGCGACACCTTTGCCGGATATGCCCGTGATCAGATTCAGCGGGCCCGGGGCCTGAACAAAAAAATCAACCGCCCGTTTGCCCAGAAGCGCAAAAGTGTGCTCGATTTTTGTTATGTCACCGTCGGGGGCGGCACCCAAGCGCTGGCCGATTGGCTGGCGCACCAGGGCTGGGAGCAGGCGGACTGCGGCCTGGTCAAGCTCGAACACATGCCCCATGTATATGCGCTGTATTACCAGCCAGGGCACCTGCGCGGCATCCTCAGCCACCCGGAAAGCAACGAGGTCTTGCTCAGTGAAATCCCCCTTGGCTTGGCTCCCGTGGTTTATTTGCACTTTCATAAAGATCTGTACGCCCGCTATTGCCGTGAACACAAAGAGTACTGGGAATGGGTCCACAAGCGCAACCCAGACCGTTATGCCAGCACCGTAGCCCACGGGCGCAATTATGATGCCAAACACATGATGCACACCCTGCGCCTGCTCGATATGGCCGAGGAAATCGCCGAGACAGGGCAAATTCAGGTGCGCCGCCCCAACCGGGACTTTTTATTGCAGGTGCGGGCCGGGGAATTCAGCTATACCGAGCTGCTGGAGCGGGCTGAAGCACAATTGGAGGGTTTGGGGCCGCGCTTTGCCCAGTCAGGGCTGCCACTCCAGCCTTATGCCGAGCAGGTGGAAAGCGCACTGGTGGCGGCCCGGCAAGCGTTCTATCAGCGTGCGGTTTAAGCCGCAGCAGCCAAACGGTTATACACGTTGAATAAATTGCTCAGCATCGGAAACTGGGCAGATAGGCGCTGAAACTCGTGGCTATTGAGATGGCGGGCATATACCGGCACCAAGACCGGCGCCCAATCAGGGTGGTTTTGAAAGAGGCCCATCATGGCATCACACAAAGGGGCAGCAGCTTGGGGCTGAAGACAATTATTGAGATAAGAGATGGCTTCGGTAGGGCTGGCGGGACTGGGCATATAAACTCCTCCACAGGTCAGGGTATCAAGGCTATTCTGATTCAAGCAGATTGGCAGCAAAGGCGTCTGTGAGTAGCGTACGTGCCCATGGGGACGTATTCCGGCCCCCGCGCGCCCAGACCAATATTTCCCCTTTAAAATCGCGCTTGTGAAGGGTGTTGGGCTCATCCAAAGACCTGTCAAAATGCCCCTTTTTTTGGTAGGATGTGGCCATGTCTAAACTTTCACTCGCGCTCTTGGCCCTAACGACCAGTTTGTCTTTACAGGGCTGTTTTGCCCTGCACCGCCCGGATATGGAGGCCTATCGGCCCTATATTCGCCCGCCCGGTATTTCCAAAACATTGCCCCAGGGGGGCTTGCGTTTTACCTATTACGGCACCACCTCTCTGCTGTTTGACGACGGCGAAACCCAACTTATGACCGACGGGTTTATTACCCGACCGACCGACTGGAACCAGCTCTTTTTTGGACAGGTCAGCAGTGATCGGCCTTTAATTTGGGATGTCCTCCAGCGCACAGGGGTGCAACAATTATCCGCACTGATGATCTTTCACTCCCATTTTGACCATGCCATGGACTTAGGCCCCGTGGCCTGGCTGACCGGCGCCCAGGTCATGGGCTCCGAATCGACCGCCCATATCGCACGGGGAGAGGGCTTGCCCAACGACCGCATTGTGGTGGTAAAACCCCATCATCCCTATACCTTTGGCAAATTTAAGGTCACCTTCATTCCCTCTCAGCACACGCCCCTACCGGGCTGGATCGAAGCCACCGGCATGATGGGCGATATTACCGCCCCCTTGAGTCAACCAGCTTCGATCTTTGACTATCGCGAAGGGGAAACCTACACCATTCACATTGCCCACCCCCAGGGTACGGCGATTTTGAAGGGGGGGGCCTTTGTGCCCGGTGAGTTGAAGGGATATAAAGCGGATACGATCTTCATGTGTACACCCGGTCTCGACAAAATGTCGCCAGAAAAGCAGCAACAGTATTTCAAAGAAGTGGTGCTGGATACCGGTGCCAAACGGATCATCCCTGTCCATTGGGACGATTTCAGCACGCCTTTGGCGGCAGTAATGCCCCCCATGCCAAGCGCCGCTGAAAATCTGGACGCAGCTATGGCCTTTTTATTGCCAACGCTGAAAGCGCATCCGCACGTGCGCTTTGAGTTTGTCCCGGCCCTCGAATCGCTGCCGCTGATCAACCCCTAAAAGTGACACCCCCTACCGTCGTTGACGGTAGGGGGTGTCACCAGGAAGAAGGAGTTATTCTTCTTCGGAAACTTCTTCTTCGCTGTATTCCTCTTCGGAATAGTCTTCGTCGGTGTATTCTTCTTCCGCTTCTTCTGAGACCTCTTCTTCCGTCTCTTCCTCAGTATTCTGAGTGACAACGGAGGAGCCATAATAGCTCGGGCCACGATCAGAGGTCTGTAAGGCAAGGCGGTTAGCAGCGGCCAGGGAAGTGCCCTGGGGAGCGCTCATCAGGGAGGCGTAATAAAAGGACGAGGTATTGGCAGAACCACAAGCGGTCATCAAGAGGGCGGCGGCAATTAAAATGATCCAGCGATGCATAATTCATTACTCCCTGATCCAACGTACTTCTATCATAACAGGGATAATCTTAATTTAAAGATAAGCCTAGAGTAATGAACAGTTAATTTATGGTGAATATGATTTTAATCTTCTGAGTTATTCTTCAGCCGCAGCAGCCAAAATTGCATCCATTTTGGCCTGAACAGCCGCCAAACCATCGGCTGTGACCGGGCCACTAAGCTTGCCATGCACGCGCCCTTCTGCATCTATCACGATAATCGTAGTGCGTTTCTTTTGAGCCCCAAAGTGCCGCACAGCCACCCCCTCCCAATCGAGCATGACGGGCTGCTTGACCAAGGCACTGATCACGCCTTTGGCAATGCCGCGTACCAACGCAGGAATCCCGGCAACGTCTGCAATCCCTTCGATATCAACGCGTTCGGTATAACGCTGATACAAGGGCTTAATCCAGGCCTCCATCTGTTTTGAGCCCTCCTGATCGGCAATCGCCAAAATGATCGGTTGATTGCGTGGGAAGGTCACGGCCGTCTTTTTGCCCGTTTGGTCTTCGAGCTGAAAACTGATGGCACGGGGCAAATTGACCGGGGCCGGGGTAACAACTGGAGTCGATGGCGTCTTACGTGGCTTGGTGGGTACTTGAGAAGAATCAGCTTCGGCAGAATCGGGCGACTCTGGCTCAGGCACCTTGTCTTCAGCGTCTTCAGCGGGTTCAGTCACCGGGGCATAATAGCTGGGGCCGCGATCCACGGTCAGGGCCTGACGATTGGCCTGAGCCAAGCTGGTACTGGTATTGAGAGCCGTCAGAGAAGCATAATAATAAGCTGAATTGGCAGCACCGCAGGCGCTTAAAAACAGGGTCACCACGATCACTACAGACACATTATAAGAGCGCATTGTACACAACCTTGTCATTGCTCCTTACACTAACACATGACAAGGTTAAGAAAAAGCCAGAAGTACTTTAAATTTACGGAAATTTTTACAGGCTTGCCCCTTAAAAACTGTCCAGCCCAGGCAAGTCGAGACTGTGGCCCAAACAGGCCAATAACAGACAGGCCAGGCCTGCATCCCCGGTCCACAGGCTATAACGCCAGTCGCCATAAGTTTGATAGGCTTGCTGTGACTGGTGTAAAGCGGCCATGGCCAAAGACTGAGCCTGTGTTAACCAGATCGGATCCTGCGTCCGATGGTATAACTCCAGCAAGGCAAAGGCATTGCCATCGGTACCATGGCACAGCCCGACTCCCTTGACTAATGGCCCTGCGGCAAGGATCAGGCGGCCCCCCGCAGTCAACAGGGGCGTCAGCTCTGGCAAGGGAGCATATTTGAGAGCCGTGATCATGCCCGGAGCGCCATGGCACCACTGCACCAACAATCGGTCAGGTTGGCCAAACAGGGCGGGCCAGTTGGCCTGCTCCCCGTCGCAAATTTGCAGTTGTGAGAGCGTCATCAGGGTACGCTCAGACAAGCATGCCTGTTGCTCCAAAGTCAGTAAGGAATAACCGCGCCACAGAGGGTAGAGATTGCCCACCCAACCATGCCCAGCACCCACATACTGACAACAAGTGCCATACATATCCTGTTCCCAAAGCCAGTGGCCTTGGGCCGGGTCCCAGTACCAACTCTCCCACAGGCGTTCCGCCGAGGCCCGAAAGAGATTTGCCCACCGGACATCTTGGCTGTGCTCCCAAAGAAACAATGCTGCAATCATGGTTCCAGGCGCTCCCCATAAAAACTCGCGGGTGGGATTGGTCGCATTCGCGCTGATCAAGGTGGCCAAGGTGTCGGCAATCTCATCCCCAGGGGCAGCCAACCACTGGGCGGTCAAAATGCCACTGCGTCCCAAAAACCAGGAAGGGACCTGCGAACCTGTATCCGGGGCCTGCTGATAACCCTGATCGATACGCTGGTAAATCGCCGCTAGCGGTTCTGGTAAGGCCAGATAACCCGCCTGAGCCAAACGGGCCAAGGCGACCCAAACCCCGGCAGCCCCCATGTAGAGTGTGTACAGAGATGCAATTCCATCTTCCTGATCACGGGGATGGCAGGGAAATGCCTGCTGGGCCTGCCAGTGAGCCAAAGCAGCTTGAGACCAGCGTTGCAACCACTGCTCAACTTGATGGGGCTCCCAAGTTACAGACACAGATTGGTGAC
>DLGM01000245.1 GCA_002482705.1 Cyanobacteria bacterium UBA7694 | reverse complement strand
GGCCGCTGTGGGCCGCAGCACCGTCAACTGCCGCGTCATAGGTCGCGGCCACCGCCGTCAGGCCAAAACCTGCCAACTGGGTCACGTTCGTGACGCCCACGGCGACATCCCCAAAGACTTGTGCACCGTGGCGGGTTGAACCCGCCACCATATTGACGGCTCCGACTCCGTTTTGCAGCAGGGCTAAATTGCCGCGCCGGACGCCCGCATCACCTTCAGCCACGAGTTCGCGGCCCCGGTGCATCAAGAAGCGACCGCCAAGTTCTTCAATCGAATTCACAGGCGCATCAATATACTGCTCACGTCCATCCGCAATCATCGCTTTGCCGGTCGCTTTTTTTGTCAGGGCTTCATCCATTTGGCCAATCACATTCCCGGTTGCCAAAACCAAGGGCGCAGCCCCCATATCAAGGGCTTTGTCGCCATCATTGAGGGTGGTGAATTCGCCCGTATGGCCCGCATTAACAGTCCCTTGATTGGCATTGTTGATGCCGTGGGAAATGACGTCGACGTTGGTGCCGAAGACCCCAGCACGCACGTTGACAATCCCCATGGCACCATCGAGCAGGCCATCCGGGCCGTCTCCCATTTTGCCATCAACCGTTTTATCAGGCGCTTTGGTGCTTTTTAGGCCTTCGACTTTGATAATCCGGGCATTAATACCGTCAAAGGTCTCTGACAGCGCTTTCTTTTTATCATTAAAGAATTCGTTCATACCAGACAGTTTTTCTTTCATCCACTTATCCGGGCGATCAGTGACCAGCTTCATCGGATAGGTAAACAGACGGGGGATATTGGCAACAGCCTTGGTCAGGCTCAGAAAGGAACTCGCCACCATGCGCGGAATGCTGACAATGCCCACGGCCAGGGCTTTGCCAAAACTTTTGACCCGGCTGCCGAGTTTGGCCATAAACCCTTCACGCTTGTCGGGGTTATCTACGCCCAAGGCCTCCATTTTGCGGTCAATGCGGGCCAGCATGTCATCGGTATCGGTAATTTTTTTACGCGTGTCTTTGGCATGAGTCGGAGCCACTGCTTGGCGTTGCACTGGCTGATTGTCGGAGACTTGGGGATTGGGAGCCGAAGTCCGCACGGGCCGGGGCGTTTGGACAGACTCAGAACGGCGCATCTGAATCGGTGTGCTAGCGCGAAGTGAATCCATAAGGGGTCTCCTTTATTTCTCGTCTAAAATTTCTTGCAGTTGTTCGGCCAAAGTGGTCAAACGGGTATAAGCATCGGTGACCAGAGCTATTGGCATGCCCTGTTGTTCACAAACATCGAGCTGGTCGGCAAAGGCGTCACAGCGGTCAAAGAGTTCGTCCATGCCAAAATCGGGGGTGGGGCGCTTGATTTGCGCCTGAACGCGGGCAATTTCAGCGCTAATATCCAGGTGTAGGCGCTCCAGGGTCTGGCTTTGCTGCAGCACCAGGCGGTAACGCTGCAGGCGCTGTTCGAGTGGGCGCAAGCGCTGGACCAGATCCCCGGTTTCAATCTCCTGGTCGACAATCGCCATTTGGGTCTGAATCGCTTGGTGCTGTTCCCCCAGGCTGTGCACCAGCTTTTCATAAAGCTGAATGCGCCCCTGCTGGAGGGATGCTTCTGGGGGGGGTTGTGACACCAGCCAAGCGATTTGGGCATTGATCTGGGCTTCGAGCTGATCATAAAGCTGGTCATAGTCAAGCTCTTGGGCATCTTGCGGCACCCGGTTCAGCACTGTCGGCTCCGGGGGAGCCGCAGGACCTTCGCTGCGCATTTCTTTGAGCATGGCCTCAAGCGCCAAGGCCAAGGGGTTTTCATAATCGATTTGCCGGGCCACATGCAGATATTCCTGCGCGGTCTCGGTGTCTTCAATGGCTAAAAACAGGAAGGCCAAGGCCAAACAGGGACGTTCATCGCGGTGATTGAGACGGACTGCATCGATCAGACGTGTACAGGCATGTTTGAGAATATCCGGGCGCGTCAGCTCATGCTCCAGAGCCAGCTCCAGAGATGCCAAGCCTTCGTATAAAGCACTTTCAGCATCCTCTTGGCGACGGCTGCTGAGTTGGTTGCTCTGATTTTTCAGGAAACCCAGTTGGTCTTTTAGGTGTGTCAGTTGCATCAACAACATATCCCATCTTGAAGATTACACAGGGCATAAAGAGCCTAATGGCTCAAAGTAATCCATGTAAACTTAAGCATAAACGAAAATTTTACATTTGTCAGCCAGCGAAGATATTTTTAATCGCAATTTAAAAATATGAGCGGGCAATCAGTAACCGGAATCAGAGACCCAGTCGCGTTTGGTGCGGTTGGAACGAATTTTTTGTTGATGTAATTTATCACCGATACGGGCTTCAATAGCCCGCCGGGGTACCCGCGTGGCTTTGCGCACGGGCGGGCGATACAGGCCCTGGCGTAAAATCGTGACAAAGCGCTCGAGGGCCTCCTCGCGGTTGACCAACTGCGAGCGGTGTTCCTGGCTGTGAATCTGCAAAATGCCCTCTTGCGTGAGGCGATGGCCCAAACGGTTTTTGAGCAGGCGGCGTTGCTCATCGCTGAGCGATGGACTGTGAGCCAGGTCAAACCAGAGCGTGATTTTGCTATTGACCTTGTTGACGTTCTGGCCCCCCGCGCCCCCACTGCGGGAGGCGGTGAACCACACTTCATGGTCGGCGATTGACAGTTGTTCGTTGATATAAATCATGGGGGACCTCTGCTTTATACTGACACATTTTAGCGCTGCTTTGTTTGCATCGACGGGGCATTTGCCCTAAGAGTTCCCCTCAAAGTCTGATATGGCACACCCCAAGCGGGCTCAGGCAGCAAGTTCAGAGAGCCCTAACCCTTGAAAAACAACGAGACGTCCCCTCAGCATTGACGCGATTTTCAGCAAGTGACGCGGTGCGTTGACAAAGGGGATTGGGCAAGGGTACGATATTGTTCATGTACACGCACGCTTCCTCATCTTGGTGGTGGCGCTGGCAAGTCAATGCCAGTGGCCGTTCCCGCGCGTGCATCTGGGTTACCTAACCCCTCCCATCCGCACAAGTCACCTTCAGCCACTGGCCTCCCCCCAGTGGCTGCTTTATTTTATGACCCTATGGAGTGTATATGCCCCAGACCTTGATTCCCCATTTACGTACCCTACCTACAGATACCATTACTCCGGTTTCAGCGTTTTTGCGTCTGCGCGCCCACTTTCCCGGCCCAGCTTATTTGCTCGAAAACAGCACGCCGGGGCAGCGCGGCTACAGCCTGCTGGGGGTAGAGCCCTTTGCCACGGCCCGGATTCAGGGAGGGGTGCTGCGCTGGCAAGAAGGGGATCAGGAGCAGATCATTCCAGGGGAACCTCTCACGGAGCTGGGGCGTTTATTACAGCAGTACCAGAGTATCCCCCTGCCCGATATGCCGCCGTTCTTAGGCGGGGCCGTGGGATTTTTGGGCTTTGACTGCATTCAGTACCTTGAGCCGATTGTGCTGCCCCCCGGCGGTGAGCGCGACGAAGCCTGTCTGATGTTCTTTAAGGCCGGGGTCATTTTTGACCACGCCCGCCATCGCCTGATTTTGTTTGCCAATGTGGACTCGGCCAGCGGCCTGCCAGGGGAAGCCCAGGCCCAGGCAACTTTAGAACGTTTGGAAGCAGCCCTCGAAGAACCGGTTACTACAGAACGGTCTTCACGCTTGCCCAACCAGAGCCCGGAGTCCCCGGCATTAGAAGGGCTGATGGGCGAAGAAGCTTACTG
>DLGM01000094.1 GCA_002482705.1 Cyanobacteria bacterium UBA7694 | reverse complement strand
GTCATGCCGACTATCTGCCCTTGAGCGGTGGCGGCCCAGGTGCGCAGGCCCGGTATCGCCCGTTGTGCGGCCAAACTTTCTGGGGGAAAGGCTGCGGCCCCAGTGATCTGGTGGCGGGCGATCAGCTGAGCGTACAAGCTTTGCCAAGCTTCGAGATGCACAGGTTCCCAGTGGGTGATTTCCTGCGTTGTGACCTGATCGGCCTTGCGCAGATTGCGGCGGTGGTGGGTGCTCGGGCGCAGTGGCGCCCTTAAATCGACACACAGGTGTTCTTTGTAGGGGCGGTAACAATCGCCAAACAAGGCCGACATATCGCTTTGCACAAAGGGTGAAAGGACACCAACCAAGCTGACCCATTCGGGCTGGAGGCGTTGCAGGTCCGTTTCCAAGCGGGTGAAATCCTGGGCCAACCACAGGGGGTAAGGGCCACAGGCGTCTTGGGCGATGGCTCCGGGAATGGGGCGCGCCAAGACCCAGGTTCCGCTTTCAGGCAACGGAATGGCTTGCCCCATATGCGTCAGGGAGCGGGCATAGGTTTCGGAGGAATAACCCACTACATCACCTCGGGGCTGGAGCGCGGGCCTTTGCGGGCCGGGTTGCCCGTATATACCCCCCAGGCTTCGGTGTTTTTGGTCAGCACGGCTCCCATGCCCACGAGGGTGCCTTCGGCCAAGGTTAAGCCATCACGAATGCTGGCATTGACGCCGACAAAACAGTTGTCGCCCACCTGGCAATGGCCGGACAGCACCGCCTGCGAGGTAAAAAACACATGATCGCCCAAGCGGCTGTGGTGGCCAATGTGGTTGCCGCTCCAGAGCACAACATTGCTGCCGAGGGTGACAAAGGGCTGAACCGTATTGTTTTCGAGGATAAAACAGTTGTCCCCCAGGCTCAAACCGGGGAAAGTGGTGGCCTTGCTGCTGATATAGTTGATCAGCGTATAACCTTTATCTTTGAGCCCATGATACACTTCGCGCCGCAGTTTCCCCATGCCTTGATGGGTTAAGGGAGCAAAGGCCGAGACGCTATCCGGTGGATACTGTGCCTCCAGCGTTTCGTAAGCCACAACGGGTAAGCCCTGAAAAAGCCCTTCCGGGGGCAGATAAGCCTGATGCACACAAAAAGCCACAACCCGGTGGGGGCTGTCATGGGTCAGATAAAAGTGGGCCAGCTCCGCCAAGTCACGGTTTCCAAAAATGACAATATCAGCCACCGTTGCCCTCCTGAGGGGTAGGGCTCTATTGTATGCGATTTTTAGGCTGTGCGCACGGCATAACCAAAGCCGCTGGCCCCAAAACCATTGCCGTTATACAGCAAAAAACGTTGTCCCTGGTGGCTGTAGGTGCTGGCATACTCGACCATCTGGCTATCCCAACCGTCCGGGCTGCGCGGTAATGTGAGCGCCTGTTCCTGCCAAGTGATGCCATCCAGCGAACTGGCATATCTGAGGCGGTAACTTTGGGCCGGATCGGTGCGATAGTTGTTGGCACTCCGGGCGGCATAAATCATGTGGTAGAGCCCGTCTTCGACAAATACGAAGGGTTTGGCCAGCCCTTGCGTAAAGGCGTCATAACCGATGCTGGTTTCGCCCGTGCGCTGCCAGTGAATGCCGTCATCCGACAGGGCTCGGCGGATCAGGTAATGGGGTTCCGGGTGGCCCTGCACTTCACTCCAGCCGGTACATGAAACGTACCACATTTGCCAGGGGGAACCCGGTAATCCATTTGGCACGACACAGGGGGCGGTATTAAAAAAAGGTTCATCTATCGCCCGGTCAAGGAGCGGCCCCTCGGCATAACGCTGAAAGCTTTGTCCCCCATCATGCGAGACGGCCAGGCCAATGGCGAGGCGGTAAGAGACGGTCACCTGCGGGTTCCAGCCGATGTAATAGAGATAGAGCCCGTGCGGTGTCTCTACCACCCATGAGGGCATCATGCCGTTGTCGTCGAAGGTGCCCGGACGCCCCAAAGCTAAAATTGGTTCGGGATGCACGTAGTGAATGTGGCTGGGGTTGCCTGGATCCGCATCCAAATAACTGATATGGCTGCGCCCCTGGGCATCGCGCAGCGAAAAAAAGATCCGCACAGTTTGGGCGTCTTTAACCCAGGGCACAGGCAAGGCCGCATGCGAACGCGCCCAGGTACCGGGATAGGTCTGGGGGTCAAAGATCAGCCCGTGGGGTTCAAACTGCACACCGGCATTATAACAAATGAAGAAACCGGCAGAATTTCTGCCGGTTGCGTCTGTATAAGGGGACGGTTATACCCTGAACCACCGAAGTGGTTCGTCTGCGCTTAGCCTTTGAAGGGGTTGGCGAAGATGAGAATGAAGGCAATAACCAGACCATAAATGGCGATGGCTTCCATGAACGCCAAGGCGATCAGCATGCTGCGGGCAATGGCGGGTTCCGCATCAGGCTGGCGGGCAATCCCTTCAAAAGCCTTGCTAGTGGAAACACCCATGCCGATTGCTGCACCAATACCGCAGAGACCGAGGGCGATGCTGGCTGCCAGCACCGACATTGTCAGAACTGCAGAATTATCCATAATTAATTTATTCCTTTCAGTGTAGCTATTCGGGTTGTGTAGAATTTTGTTTGAATGTCTTGTCTGATGGACTTCGGATTCATGATACCATACATCCTCTGTGGCCCCAAGCAGGTAATTTGTATTCTTGCACAGAGTTCATTTAAACGCGTGTATACGCCACAAAACGCGGTTAAGCTTCTTCCCAGTCATAGGGCAGCTCCAGATGGGATTCGAGGATATAACCGGGCTGCCAGTTGCTACCGCCCATCCAGGCGACGGCCGTTTCAATCAAAGCTTGGGCGGGCACCAAGCCCACAAATTCGAGATTGCGAATCGCCACCCCTTGGGGAGCCATATAGGCTTTGATGGCATTCAGTACCTTAAAAAAGGAAGCACTGTGGTAATTGACGAGGTTCATGGAAACCTGTACACAACCCTGAGAAGGCAAGGCCACTCCGATTGCCCTTAAACCGGGAATCCCCCCATTGCTCTCCCGCAAAGTTTTGGCACAAGCCTGTGCCAAGGCCAGATCTTCGCTTTCCAACTGGATATTCCAGGCAATCAAGGGGGGGCGAACTCCCCAGACCGTGGCTCCCAACTGAGGGTGAAGGTAAGAGGGGCCATAATCGGGCAACCAATTGGGGTCGGTTTGCAGGCGTTTTTCTAAGCCGGTTGTTCCTCCCTGACGAAGGGTGGGGAGACTGCGCCGGTGATCGCTGCGGGCGGAGTACTCATATAAATAAATAGGCAGATGCCATTGGGTCGCCATTTTCTGAGCCAAGGCATCTGCCCAGAGCACGGTTTCAGCGCGGGTGATGCCACGCAAAGGCACAAAGGGGACCACGTCTAATGCACCAATGCGGGGATGGGCTCCCTGATGGTGACGCAGATCGATATGCTGATGGGCAAACTGGTAGAGGTGGTCGATGGCCTGCTCCAAAGCGTGGGGGGAGCCTGCCAAGGTCCAGACGCTGCGATGATGGTCGGCATCACAATGGGATTGCAGCAATTGAAGGTCGGGAATGGCAGACAGCGTTGTTGCCAAGCTTTCTAAACGGTCTAAATCCCGTCCTTCACTGAGGTTGGGAATACATTCAATCAGCGCCGATTTCACCATTTTTTAACCTATTTCTGATTGTTGTTGGGGGGGAGGTGTACTAGAATTGTAGCCTGATGTGCGCTCCGGCACAGGTATTCTTGAGGGAGTGGTTCCTTAACCAAAGGCTCAGTTCCCAGGAACACCTTTATATGCCCCAGTGTTCAGCTATTTTTTAAAAAATAGCAAAAATCCTTTAATAGGGTATTTACTTTATATTAAAAATAGATTAACATCAGACTTAAGGTTCTATAAGTTGTACGCCCCGAATACACCCAAGGTTAAAAAAGGTCAAAGTATCCCGTATGAATAACCCGATGTTTCGTAAAGGTCTCTCTATCGCTGCTTTAGGCGCAATCTTGACTGGCTCTCTGGCTTCCTGCAGCCCCAGCGTCAACCCCGCTGCTTTTGGCGGCCCTGCTGTTAATGGCAACACCCGTATTAACACTTTCAGCGCCAATCGCAATGGCAAGAAAAAATGGACCATTGCCATTCACATGGCTGCTGATAATAACCTCTACTCTGCTGGTCTTGATGACCTGAACGAAATTGAAAAGGGTCTCGCTGCCGCTCCCGGCGGTGAAGATATCAACGTTGTTGTACTCTTTGACGGTGCTCGCCAAGGTGACTCTGCCATTTACCTGATGAAACCCGACAGCCGTCCTTACCCCAACAACGAAATTATCTCGCAAAAGATTGATAGCCAAGGCTTGATCCCTGCCTCTAACGAAATTGACTCAGGTGACCCTGCTGTCTTTGCCCGTTTTGCCGATTTTGTCACTAAAAACTTCCCTGCTGATCACCACAGCATTTCGCTCTGGAACCACGGTGCTGGTTTCCCCGGTGGTAATGGCCGTACCGCTCCCCGCAACCCTGCTTTGGCCAACCAACCTGGTTCTTTCCTGAGCATGATCGGTGGCCCCAGCGGCACCCGCGCTCCTGGCGTTAACTCCCGCTCTTTTGCCTCTGACGACAATGGGGGCGAAATGCACGTTCGCGACCTCAACCCGGCTTTGGCCGCTGGTATGAAAAACATTGGCAAACCCTTTGATATCCTGGGCTTTGACACCTGCTTACAGGGCCACTTAGAAGTTGCTTACCAAGCTTTGGGTCAAGCTGACTATCTGGTTGCCTCTGAAGAGCTTGAGCCCGGTGATGGCTGGGATTATGCCGCCTACATCGGTGCTCTGGCCCAGAACCCCAACATGAATGGCCGTGAACTGGCTTCTGCTATGGTTGACACCTACGTGAAGTCTTACATGCCCGGTGGCGCTCAGCGTGGTTCTGACATCACCCTGTCTGCCATTGACATTACCGCTCTGGGAACCAAGCTGGTGCCTGCTCTGAATGCTTATGCTGCTGAGTTGACTGCTTCTCTGCCTACCAACAAAGCTGGTATTGAAGCTGCCCGCAAGAGCACCCAAATGTTCTACAACCGCGATGCGGCCGACCTCGGCCACTTCCTGAAGCTGTATCCTGCTTCCCGCAGTGGTGCTGCCGCTCAAGCTGCTTATGCCCAAACCGTTGTTCGTGAAGGACACTACGGCCCTGCTAAAGCCAACTCCACTGGGATTGCCATCTACTTCCCCTATGGAACCATGACTCCTGGTGCCGCTTATTTCGACACCACCAAAACCCGCTTTGCTGAAACCAAAGCTTGGGGCACCTTCCTGAAGGCTCTGACTGCCAGATAGGCTGTGCTTGAATAATTAAATAAACAGGGGCCTATGTGCCCCTGTTTTTTATGGAGGACCTGCATGTTCACACTCAAACGTCTTTTACCCCGCTTTTTATCTGCTGCCCTTTTGGGCGGAATGTTGTTTACGGGTTTTATTTCCCCGGCACAGGCCAATCCCAGTGCAGGGGGGGAAATCAAGGTGCTGTCTTATAACCCACATGGCAGCCTCGACAAGAGANNGTGTTACCGGCTCCTTTGGGGTACCGAGTCGCTGATCGTATGGCCGGGATTGCCACCGCTTTAAAAAATTACGATGTGGTGCTGTTGCAGGAAGCCTTTCACCCGGATACGGCCTTATTGGCGCAAAAGGCTGGTTTTCCCCATGTTTATCATCACAAGAACTATGGGGTTATCCAACAAAACAGTGGCATGATGGTGCTGTCCCGCTTTCCGATTGTGAAAACCGACTTCGCCCCCTTTAAGGGCTGTTATGGCACCGACTGTTTGGCTGAGAAGGGCATCTTTTTTGCCCGCGTTGACCACCCGCAACTGGGGCCTGTGGATCTGTACAATACCCACTACCAGTCGATGCAGAATTCGGCTGCAGCCAATGTGCGTATTCGGGCTGGCAACCGTGCTCTGTGGCAGATGATTCTCAAACACCAGCAGTATTACCCGACGATTTTGGCGGGTGACTTTAATCTTCAGCCCGACTTGCCCGAATACCGTGACCTGATGCAGCGTCTGCCGTTAATTGATACTTGGCGGGCTAAACATCCACAAAAGCCTGGTTACACCTCAACGGAAGGCATTGGCCCCTCGGTCAAGGTTTCTGAAGAAGGAGAGCGCATCGATTATATTTTTGTGCTGCAAAATGCCCTCTTCCAAACGGAAGTGGTGGAGGCGGACATTCACTTTACCCAGCCCATTGCTGGGCAAATGCCCTCGGATCACTTGGCTGTTTATAGCCATCTGCGTTTTAGCCCCGTGACGGGCTTATTTGCCAAATAAAAAGCGCAGGGGTAGTTCGACCCGGTTGGCCCAGGCCCATTCATCGTGGCCAGCCTCCGGGTCAATATAAAAGCCCAGATTGCGCATTGAATGGTACCCTTGTTCCTCTAGGGCTTCGATCAGCCGCAGGGTACTGGCGACGGTTTCTTCCGTGTTGGGATCGCGGCCTTCTTCGGTGCCAATATCGACCCACAGGCGCATATTGGACGGGAAAGTTGGGGTATCGTTAAGGATGCCGTGATCAGCCCAATAGACTGTAGGTGAGAGCATCGCCACCCGTGAAAAGGTGTCCGGGTAGGCGCGGGCAATATAAAACGAGATCAGGGCTCCCAGCGAGGAGCCCATGAGGCCGGTGCATTCCCGGTCGGGCAGGGTGCGGTAGTGAGCGTCAATCCAGGGCTTGAGTTCTTCCGCAACAAAACGTGCATAAGCTGGCCCTAACCCACCGCTAAAGTGACCGTGATGCTCGCCAGGATACCATGTGTACTCTTCCATGCGGGCGCGGGTGTTGGCGATGCCAACAACAATCAGCGGGTGCATCTGGCCGTCTAAAATCAGGCGGTCGAGGGTTTCATCGAGGCGCCATTCGCGGCCCATGAACCCGGTGGCGGGGTCAAAGAGGTTATTGCCGTCATGGGTGTATAACACGGGGTAACGGCGGGTGCGTTCGCGGTTGTAGCCTGGGGGCAG
>DLGM01000012.1:2480-4860 GCA_002482705.1 Cyanobacteria bacterium UBA7694 | reverse complement strand
CGGCAGGTGCGCAAAAAAGTCATGGCCGCCTCTTTATTGCCCGAAGCCCAAGCAATATAAGCAAGACCTAAAAACGGGTCGGGCAGGCGTGTCCCCCAGGTTTCAATCACTTCACGGTAGAGTTCCGTCGCACGGATCACCAAAGCCCGGCTGCTCTTCATCGCGCGGGCGGATTTTAAACAGTTGCTGGCCTCGGTGCATTTGCGCACGGCCAAACGGATATCAGGGGTTCCGGCCATGGGGAAATCTCCTAGTTTTTGGCTTCGCGACGTTTCACAGACAGGGTCAGCTCAAAACGAGCCACCGGGTCCGTAGGAGAGTCGGCAGGCACATAAGCCGTGACCACCACCGTCTCATTACAGCGCTCCCCGGTACGCATGGCTGTGTTCATCTGTTCCTGGATCTTTTGCCCGTCTTCACAGACAAAAAACACGTCGCCCTGGGCGCGGCGCAAAAATTCGGCATGAAAGTCTTTAAAGACAAGGTTTAAAGGCAGCTTCTGTTCGTAAATCAGCTTCATGGCCATAAACCCACCGGCGCAGTCGGCCCCGGCGGCCAGCGAACCAAAATACATGGAACCGAGGTGGTTCTTGCTGCGAAAGCGCAGGGGAATTTTAATAATGCACTTGTCGCGGGTCAGCTCAATTACCTTCGGGCGCAGGTAAAACAACAGCGGCACCTGAGTCAGGCCAAACAGGTTCATAAAGACATTTTCAGTAAAATAGGGGGGGAGTGCGTCTTTGATTGAACGGAGCAAAGGGTTCTGGGTCAAGCTAGCAAGCATGATGGATCCTTCCACAACACCAAAGGTATGCCTTAGTGTAACAGGTGATGTGCATCTAAGAAAACCGCCCGGTGGCCAGACCGACTTCTTTCTACAGCATCTGATTAGAAGGGTTTAGCCATAGACTATCCGCTCCTGTCGCTTATGCGTGAGCGGGATAAAGCTTCTGTACCAACCGATGTGCTTTGCGTACCTGTTTCTGTGGCATTTGCTGAGCCAAACGCCAAGCCGCATATTCCATATTGATTAATTTACTGGTCTGAGCTACTGCCAAGAGCAATGGATCAACAGACCGAAAAGTTGACATCCACCTCAATAAATCGCTTAAGTGCCACACTGAAGCAGAAGTTTGTCCTACTCCAGCACGTACGGGTTCAGGCAAATTTTTCGCATGTATTTGCATGAGGTGCCGGATATTTTGGCGTGTCTGGCCCAATAAAAATGCCAGTTCAGAGACACCCAGTAAATCAGGGCCCACTTCTACCAATTGGGCCTGTGGCATGGCCTGTTGGGCATCCTCAATCGCACTGCACACAGCACCGAGGGCATCCTCAGCTTCGCGATCAAAACTGAGTAAGAGATAGCCTTTACGGCCAATGCCAGGAGTGGCGTCATCACACCCAGCCGCTAACAAGGCTCCGATATGCGTTGCTGGGTCTTCGTCAGGAGATTGAAGACGGAACAGGACTTCAAAGGCATAGGTTTCTTTTTTTCTATTTTTCACGCTTTTCATCGTTATTATTCCCTTCATCTTTAGAAGAGCCGAAAAAGATACACCGATCTACAATCTTACGCAGACGCTTGGCATGGTTTTCTGGATTTTTGGGCGTGGATAAAATGCTGGTAATGCAGTGTGCACCTCCTTGGCAATCCAGGTGTGTTCTTTCGGCTGGGCAATACATTTGCCCCCAGCAGTGGCTTCCCCCTTGTTCTACCGTAAACGCTTTGGATTTTGCATATTCAATGGCTGATTGAATCTCTTTGTTGGGATGTTTTGACATGGGATAAATAGTCCTTGGTTTATTAGCATATATTTGGCCGTTCTCTCCATGTAATACTTCCTTGTTTGTCAACTGACAAATTGGTTACTTTACTTTAACAAAAATCTCATCAGAAAATCAAGTCTCTCAAGCAACTTTGAAATAATGGATACAAGGAATCAGAATCAACCTGACTTTCAGATACGCCTGGTTGAGTTGACTTATCATTCCGTACCGACCTGAGCCACTGCTATAATGGGCGGGTATGAACGAGCCCCACGTCCTCCCCCCGATTGACTACGAAGGTTTTGCCCGCGAACTCGAAGCCCTGCGCAAAGATTTGGAAGCGAATATTGGCCTGGCCGATTATCACCATTTGCGCAAAATTGAAAGCTGGGGCAAAATCTGTTCGGTGTTGGGGTATAGCACCGCTTGGCTGTTTCCCAATCCGGTTTCGGCCGCCCTGATCAGCCAGGGCATTGTCACCCGCTGGGCAATCATGGCCCACCACGTCAGCCACCGGGGTTACGACCGCATCAAAAACATTCCCGCCCGTTATCACAGCCGTACCTTTGCCACCGGCCACCGCCGCTGGATCGATTGGTTCGACTGGCTC
>DLGM01000012.1:0-2412 GCA_002482705.1 Cyanobacteria bacterium UBA7694 | reverse complement strand
ACCGGTGAAATTTTAGACCCGGATGTGCTCGAAGACCGCGTTTATCTGATGCGCCACATCCAGGGCTTACACTGGCTCAAAAGCACCGTGGCACTGTTTTTTATGTCCACCTGGAAGTTCACCTATTACGCCCCCAATACCCTGTGGATGCTGCAACAAATGCGCAAGCGCAAAGAGCAGGGCAAAGCCTCCGGGGTCAGCCTCGAATCTGTCATGACCCTCGAATCGACCCAACTCTTCCACGGGGTGCGTCTGTGGATGCCCTTTTCCAAGCCTGGGCTGGAGTTCTGGAGTCGCTGCCTCCTCCCCTACGCGATGGGGCGTTTTGGACTGATTCCGCTACTGTTTTTGCCCCTGGGGCGACAAGCCAGCGTCAACGTACTGCTCACCTCACTGATGGCGGAAGTACTGACCAATATCCACAGCTTCCTGATCATTGTACCCAACCACTCCGGGGACGATGTGTACCGCTTTGACGGCCCCATTTCCGACCGCGCTGAGTTTTATGTGCGCCAGACTGTAGGATCCGTCAATTTCACTGGCGGCACTGATTCCGCTGACTTCTTGCAGGGTTATCTCAACTACCAAATCGAGCACCACCTGTGGCCCGATATGCCATTGCTCAAGCTGCAACAGGCCCAGCCCCAGGTCGAGGCCATTTGCCGCAAATATGGAGTGCCCTATATCCGCGAGCCGCTGTTTACGCGCGTGGGCAAAATGTGGAATATTCTGGTAGGTAAAAGCACCATGCGCCCGGTGAAAACCCTCAGCCGGGCCGAGCGCAAGCCTAAAAAGATACTTGTTTCAGGAGCGCCGTAAGCACTCACCTTTGGAAGAAACACCCAATAAGGTGCGTGATATTTTGGGCATTTTGGTAGAACCCTACTTTAAATAACCGTATTGAACGTGTTATTATCCGCTGTCTGAGCTGGGACAGTGCCAATGCCACGTACCTCAGAAAAAGTCTGACACATGAAAGCGATGAACCGTAAGAACACCATGCAATGCGCTGAATGCAACAGTAGGTATATCTCAGCAACCTCAGAAATGGCCTCTTTATGCCCAGAATGTGCCCATTGGTTATACGGCTATCCCAATTGTCGCCACACTATGGTGAAGGGGCGTTGCACACGCTGTTACTGGGATGGATCTGTAAGCGCCTATGTCAAGACTCTGATCGCTGGGCCTATCGCGGAAAATGAACGGGAGCACTCCCATGACAGCCCTTGATAATATTCGTGTCAAAGCCATTTGTTTATTCCGTCATGGGCAGGAAATTCTGGTTTTTAAGGGGTATGACCCGGTCAAGCAGGCATTTTATTATCGCCCGTTAGGGGGTACCACCGAGTTTGGGGAGTACACCCAGGCCACTTTGGTACGCGAAATTCAGGAAGAATTGGGTACCACGATTACCAACCTGACGCTTGTGACGGTCTGCGAAAACATTTTTACCTACAATGGCCAACCGGGCCACGAAATTATGTTTGTCTACAATGCCGAATTTACCGATCCCCGTTTTTACCAGCAGCGCAGTTATACGGTGGTTGAAAGCAATGGGGAGGAAATCGAGGCCCTGTGGGTAGCCCTTGATGCGTTTGGCCCTGACAAGCGGCAACTGGTGCCAGAGGCTTTAAACACCTATTTGGGTATTCCAACCTAACCGAACCCAGGTCTATCAGCTTGGGCCAAACGCGGAATCGTTTAAACATCACAGCCGCAAATGAGGAAGAGCTAATATAGGCCCAATCTATTAAACCTATCAAAACAAACGATTTTTTATTGCCTGCATCTGGGGTTATAGTAATGTCAGAAGGCTATTTTTAAATCTCGCCCAGAAAGAATCATACCTATGAATATACGTAGATTGTTGGGGTTCATCCTGATTTTGGTTTCAGCACAAAACGGGCAAATGGTACACACCTCAGCCCAGGCTGAGCCGTTGGCAAACAACAGGATCTTGATTGCAGCCAAAACTGAAGAGACACAGGGAGCCCAACTCTATGCCCAAAACTGCGCCATCTGCCATGGTAAAACCGGCAAGGCGGATGGCCCGGCCGCCCGCTCTTTAAAACCAAGCCCCCGCGACTTTAGCACAGGTGAGTTCAAATACACCAAAAATGACGCCGAACGTCTGCAGTTTATCAAAAAGGGCAAAGGTCCCATGCCGGCCTGGGAGAAAACACTTACGGATGCGCAAATCAACGACATCATCACGTTTATTCACACCCTCAAAGCAAAAAAATCTGACACCTAAAGTAAACATCCCTGGTAACAACACAACAAGGAAAACGCACAATGCTGACCGCGAATGACTGCACCTGTTACCCCGATGAATTCAGCCAGTTGACCCGCCCGCTGTTTCGCCTGATTTGTCACTGTAAAACCTGTCAGTTATATACAGGCCAAGCCTAC
>DLGM01000154.1 GCA_002482705.1 Cyanobacteria bacterium UBA7694 | reverse complement strand
CGGGCAGACGCCCCCATGTTTCAGCGATAGGTCTTTTAGAGCAACATCAAGCTGTATAATATATGGTTTCAGAACGATAGCCGCATATCATATCGTATGTTTTTGGCGTGTTATAATGCAGCCTGTAACAGGCTCACAAACAAAAGTTTGCGTGCATTAAAAGCGATAAGAAGCATCCGGCCTGCGACTGTAAGTTAGGATGACTGCAAACCACGCTTGAATTGGAGACCGCACAGATGAACGCTCTTGAATGGCTCGAAGCGAAAGCGTCTGGGTTCAGCAGACTGGCTAAAGAAGAAGTTGCTGAAATTATGCATTTTTCGTTGCTGTGGTCGCTATTTGAAAACAAAGCGCTCAAGAAAAACGGCAGTGCAAACCACATTCTTAGCGTTGTCCATAAATGGGATGCACAAAACAAGTTAGAATTCAGTCGCTTTGAGGAGGCTCTGAACTACTTCAAGTGGCGTTACTCACAGGATGACGAGCAAAGCACAAATCAATTCAAAGCACTCTTTTCAGGTAGAAATGATAACCGTGAATTGGTTAAAGCTGTTCTCAGCGGTGAAAAAGATGACCCAGCAGACAAAGTCTCCGCTCTATTAATCATTGTGTATCGCTTACGCAATAACTTATTTCACGGAACCAAGTGGGACTATGAACTTAAAAACCAAAAAGAGAACTTCAAATACGCGAATCTGGCTTTGATGCGGGCACTAGAGACACATGGAATTTGACCTTGGGTCGTCTATGAGCTTACATTCTTGAGTCGAGATAAGCACTGAAATGACATCTTTGTCGCTTCTAAATATTATAAAATAACCACGATACAGGGCAAATCATGGACAGAAAAGAAAAAAAAGAGCTGAGTGAAATCGACATCTGTGACCTCTTTATTACGCCTGCCCTGATTGATGCCGGATGGAATCAACTGACCCAAATTCGGCGTGAAGTGACGCTTACGCCCGGCCCCATCGTGGTCAGAGGGAATCTGTCCTCACGGAATCAAAAGCTCAAGAAATTTGCCGACTATGTGTTGCAGTGGGAAAAAGGTGTCCCCATCGCCGTGGTCGAAGCCAAAGACAACAAACACAGCGTCAGCCATGGCATGCAGCAGGCCCTGGGTTATGCCGACATTCTGCAAGTACCCAGCGCCTTTAGCTCAAATGGGGATGCTTTTGCTGCCCATAACAAAGTCGCTGAAGAGGGCGAAGATATCGAATGTGAATTGCCCTTGACGCAGTTTCCTGGCCCCCAAGAACTCTGGAAACGCTATAAAAAGTATCGCCACATCGAAGACCCGGAAGAAGCCCTGGTGTTAGAGCCCTATTATGATGACGGCTCGGGCAAAGCGCCCCGTTATTATCAAACCGAGGCGATCAACCGCACCATCGAAGCGATTGCCAAAGGGCAAAAGCGTTTGCTGCTGGTGATGGCGACCGGCACAGGGAAAACCTACACCACCTTTCAGATCATCTGGCGTTTATGGAAAGCCAAACGCGCCCAACGCATCTTGTTTTTGGTGGATCGCAATATCTTGGCGGATCAAACGCTCGTCAACGACTTTAAGCCCTTTGGCTCGGTAATGACCAAAATCAAGAATCGCAAAATTGATCCCGCTTATGAAATCTACTTGGGCCTGTACCAAGCCATGACCGGCCCCCATGAAGAAGATAAAATTTTCAAATCGGTGTCCCCCGATTTCTTCGACCTGATCGTCATTGATGAATGTCATCGGGGAAGCGCGGCTGACGACTCGGCTTGGCGGGAAATTTTAGACTACTTCTCGGACGCCATTCAACTGGGCTTGACGGCCACGCCCAAAGAAACCGAATATGTTTCCAATATCACCTACTTTGGCGAACCGATTTACACCTATACCCTGAAACAAGGCATTGAAGACGGCTTTCTGGCTCCTTACAAAGTCGTGCGCATCGACATCGACAAAGACATTCACGGCTGGACACCGCCCCCTGGCATGGTCGATGATCTCGGTCAGGCCATCGAGCAGCGCCAATACAACCAAAAAGACATGGATCGGGTATTGGTATTGAACCAGCGCACCAAGCTGGTGGCCCAATCGATCATGGAGCTGTTGAACGCCACCGACCCCTTTGCCAAAACGATTGTTTTTTGTGAAGACATCGATCATGCCGAAAGAATGCGGGTGGCTTTGGTCAATGCCGCTGGCAAACTGGCCAAAGACAATCCCAAATACGTCATGCGAATTACGGGCGACAGCGTCGAAGGCAAAGCCGAACTGGATAACTTTATTGACCCCGAAAGCAAATTTCCGGTGATTGCCACGACTTCAGAACTTTTAACCACAGGGGTTGATGCCAAAACCTGTAAGCTGATTGTCTTGGATAAAAGCATCAACTCGATGACCACCTTTAAACAAATTGTGGGGCGTGGCACCCGCATTGAAGAAGAGCAAAACAAATACTACTTCACGATCATGGACTTTAAAAAAGCCACCGAGCTGTTTAAAGATCCCGATTTTGACGGCGAGCCCGTGGTCATTTACCAACCCAAACCGGGAGATCCCCCCGAACCGCCCGATCCAGACTACCCGGAGGCCGAATGGGAGAGCGACGAGGAAGAAGCATCCGGGGTCACCAAATTCCGGGTGGGCGGCGTTGACGTCAAAATCATAGCCAAACGGGTAGAGTTTTTAGGGCCAGATGGCAAACTGATTACCGAGTCGTACCGCGATTACACCCGCAAACAAATCCGCTCAGAATTTGCGTCCCTGGATGCCTTTCTGAGCAAATGGAATGCCACCAAGAAAAAGCAAGCCATCATCGACGAACTGGAAGAATTTGGCATTAAGCTCGAACATCTGGCCCAAGAAGTGGGCAAAGATTTTGATGCCTTTGATCTGATCTGCCATATCGCCTACGACATGAAGCCGCTCACCCGCCAAGAGCGCGCCCATCAAGTCAAGAAGCGCAATTATTTTACCAAATATGGCGAGCAAGCCAGGGCCGTGTTAGAATCCCTGCTCGATAAGTTTGCCGATGAAGGCATTGGTACGATTGAGAATCCCCAGGTGTTAAAACTCAAGCCCTTTGATAATTTGGGCACTCCGGTCGAGATTATCAACCATGTATTTGGGGGCAAAACCCAATACGAAGCAGCCATCCACGAACTAGAGAACGAACTATTTTACAGAGAGACAAGTGCATGAGCAACGTAAGCGGCATTATTAAATCGATTCAAGACATTATGCGCAAAGATGTAGGCGTCGATGGCGATGCCCAGCGCATCAGCCAGTTGGTTTGGATGTTCTTCTTAAAAATCTACGATGACCGTGAGGAAGAGTTAGAACTGCTTGAAGACAATTACCAGTCGCCCTTACCGGAGCATTTGCGCTGGCGCAAATGGGCAGCCAACCCGGAAGGCATGACGGGTGATGAACTCAGTGATTTTGTGAACCTCCAGTTGTTTCCGACGCTGAAAGACAAGCTCATTCTCGAAGGCAAAACGGGGCAGCGCGCACTGGTGATTCGCAATGTTTTTGAAGACGCTTACAACTATATGAAGTCTGGCACCTTAATGCGCCAGGTGATCAACAAAATTTGTGAGATCAACTTTAACAACACCAACGACCGCCACACCTTTGGGGCGATCTATGAGCTAATTTTAAGAGATTTACAGAGTGCAGTCAATGCGGGCGAGTTTTATACGCCCCGTGCGGTGACGCAGTTTATTGTGAACCGTATTGACCCCAAGCTGGCTGACACGGTCTTGGATCCGGCCTGTGGCACGGGCGGCTTTTTAAGCTGTGCGATTGAGCATAAACGCAGCCAGTATGTGAACAATCAAAAAGATGAACACATTTTGGTCAACAGTATTCACGGCATCGAAAAAAAGGCCCTCCCGCATATGCTGTGTACCACCAATATGATTTTGCACGGCATTGATACCCCTACTCAGATCAAGCATGAAAACACCTTAGGACGTCCGTACAAGGACTATGGCAACAAGGATCGCGTGGATGTGATTATTACCAACCCGCCTTTTGGGGGCATGGAAGAAGATGGGATTGAAAACAACTTCCCGGCGCATTTCCGCACCCGTGAAACGGCGGATTTGTTTATGGCTTTGATTGTGAAATTGCTCAAAGACCATGGCCGCGCGGCGGTGGTGCTGCCCGATGGCTTTCTGTTTGGCGAAGGCATGAAGACCCGCCTCAAACAAGAGTTGCTGGAAAAATGCCATTTGCATACGATTGTGCGCTTGCCCAATGGGGTGTTTGCTCCTTATACCAGCATTAAAACGAATGTGCTGTTTTTTACGAAAAAGCCGGAAAGCGAACATCCGGCGACCCAAGAAGTTTGGTATTACGAACACCCTTACCCAGAAGGGGTGACCAGTTACAACAAAACGAAACCGATGCGTTTTGAGGAATTTGAAGCGGAGATTGCTTGGTGGGGGGATTAGTCTGACGGGTTTAAAGCGCGTACAGAAACGCCCCAAGCATGGAAGGTCAGCATCGCGGAGATTCAGGCCCGCAATTATAACCTCGACATCAAGAACCCCCATGAAGGCGAAAAAGTGGTGCATGATCCTGAAGCCTTGCTGGCCAGCTATCGCCAACAACAAGCAGAGATTCAGAGCTTGCGCGATCAGCTCAAGGCCATTCTGTCGGATGCCCTGGGGAGAGCGAATTAAGTATGGTGGCTGTTGAAAACCTGATTACCGAGCATTTAGATATTTGGGCCGCTGCGGTGAAACACAAATCCACCGCAGGCCGTGGCAGCGGCGGAAAAATTGAGCTGTATGGCATCAAAAAGCTCAGAGAATTGATTCTGGAATTGGCGGTGCGCGGCTTGTTGGTGCCCCAAGACCCCCACGATGAACCCGCCAGCGAATTGTTAAAAAAAATCGCGGCTGAAAAAGCCAAATTGCTCAAAGAGGGGAAAATAAAGAAGGAAAAGCCTGTTCCAAAATTAAGTACAGATCAACTAAGTAACAACATTCCTACAGGTTGGATTTTTACACAACTCATAAAAGTTGCTCTTGTTGATATGGGTAATAGTCCGCCAGGAGATACCTACAATGATACTGGAGAAGGCGTTCCTTTAATCAATGGCCCCGTTGAATTCTCCAAAGGCCCATTTGGGAAAACAATCAAATCGAAATTCACAACAGCACCAAACGTAATGTGTGATTTAGGCGATATTTTAGTATGTGTTAGAGGGGCAACAACTGGTAGAACAAATATTGCTGCTTTTCCTGCCTGTATCGGACGTGGAGTTGCAAGAGTTAAAGCACTTGCATACCAAGATTATATAAATTTACTAATGTGGGAAAATCAGTCAAGATTACTCTCAAAAGGAACGGGGACTACTTTCCCATCTATATCTTATGTTGATTTAGCTGGGCACTTTATTCAACTTCCTCCCCTTGCTGAGCAACACCGCATCGTCGCCAAAGTCNNAGTCGATGAACTCATGGCCCTCTGCGATCAGCTTGAGCAAGCACAAAGCAGCCATCTCAGCGCCCATGAGACGCTGGTAAAAACCTTGCTGGAGGCTCTCACCCAGGCCACCGTGCAAGAAGGCTTTCAGGCTGCCTGGGCAAGAATTGCCGCCCATTTTGATACCCTGTTTACCACCGAATGGAGCATCGACCAACTCAAGCAGACCCTCCTACAATTGGCGGTGATGGGCAAGTTGGTGCCCCAAGACCCCAACGATGAGCCCG
>DLGM01000295.1 GCA_002482705.1 Cyanobacteria bacterium UBA7694 | reverse complement strand
TTCGCGGCGAATCTGATGGGCTGTGAGTAGTTCTGTGGGCAGGTAAACCCGACCTTTGTCGGCATCTTCTGCCACATCCCGGCAAATATTGGTGATCTGCATGGCCAAGCCTAAGTCAACCGCAAAGGGCAAAGCCTGGGGCTCGGTAACGCCCAAAATCGGGCTCATCATGCCCCCGACCGTACCGGCGACGCGGTAACAGTAGCGGCGCAAATCGTCGAGGGTCTCGATGTGCAGGCCCTGAAGATCCTGGCGCAGGCCCCTGAGCAAGTCGTGGGCAAAGCGCAAATCCAGGCCACAGGCCTGCGCCATGGCGATAAATTCGGAGACAAAGTCGGGGTCTCCCGGCTGTGGGTCGGCCAAGGCTTGGTCGACCTGCTCAAGGGCGCGCAGGCCCAGCACCGGGTCACTGGCTTCATCAGCCAAGTCATCACAAATGCGGCAAAACTGATATAACTGGGCCGCTTGCAGCAACTGGGGACGGGGCAGGAAAAAACCGCCCCAGGAAAAGGATTTGGCGTGGGTGCGCAGCACCCGCAGGGCTTGTGTGTCTTCCATATCGGCCCCCTAAACTGGCACTGGCGCTGGTTGGCGCGGTGCGGCAATCAGGTGATCAAGCAGTTTGGCGGAGTTGAGCACGCCGGGCACCCCAGCGCCGGGATGGGTATTGGCCCCAACAAAGTACAGGCCATCCACATCCTCTGAGCGGTTGTGGTAACGGAAATAGGCCGACTGCTGAAACAGCGGTTCAATCCCAAAAGCGGCCCCTTGCAGTGACCACAGCTCTTGCTCAAAATAGTCGGGGGTGACAAAGAAGGAGGTTTCCAGGCGGGCGCGTAGCCCCGGCATCAGGCGCTGCTCAAGATGCGCCAGAATTTTCTCGGCGTAGCGCTCCCCTTCCTGCTGCCAGTTCACGCCGCTGTGATTGTTGGGCACTGGTGAAAGCACATAAAAACCATCTTTGCCAGCCGGGTAATAGTCGCCATCGGTGCGCTTGGGGGCATGCAGATAGAGGCTGAAATCGTCCGCCAAGCGCTGTTTGTGGAAAATATCGTCGAGCAGTTCCCGGTAGCGCGGCCCCAGTACAATGCCATGATGTGGCAACTGGGGATATTCGCCGCTGGTGCCAAAATAGAGCACAAACAGGCTCATTGACTGTTTTTTGCGGTGTACTCGCGCTGGGGTGTGCTTCTTGAGCCAGCGGGGTTCAATCAGGTGCAAATAGGTATAACCCGGATCGCCGTTGCTGACCACCAGATCGGCGGGGAAATGGCCATTGGGAGTATCCACGCCGATGACCCGGCCATCGCGCACGGCAATGCGCTCAACCGGGGTATTGAGATGCACCGTTACCTCCAACTCGTTCAACAGACGAATCAGCGCCTGCACCAGCGCAGCGGTGCCCCCTTTGACAAAGTGGACGCCCCACTTGCGCTCAAGGGCATGAATGAGCATATAAATGGAAGTGATCGTAAACGGATTGCCACCCACCAGCAGGGGATGAAAAGAAAATACCTGGCGAATTTTGGGATCCTGGATATATTTGCTCACCAGCCCCCACACCGTGCGGTAGTTTTCTAAGCGCAGCATATCGGGCACGACCTTTAACATGTCTCTTACGGTTTCAAACGGGGCATCGGCCAATTGCAGATAACCTACGTCAAAAATGCGTTTGGCGTGGTCATACATTTTTAAATAACCGTCCACATCCGCTGGGTTGCGGGCCCGAATCTGTTCAATCAGGCGCTCCTGATCGCCCACATAGTCGAAGCGGTCGCCGTCGTCAAAAAAGACCCGGTAAAAGGGGTCCACCGGCAACATCTGGAAATAGTCCTGTGCCTCGCGGCCAACAGTGGCAAAGAGTTCGTCAAACAAATAGGGGGCGGTCATCACCGTTGGCCCGGCGTCAAAGCGGAAACCATCCCGTACAAACTGCCGGGCACGCCCCCCCGCATCGCCACATTTTTCGAGAACGGTCACCTGATATCCTTTGGCGCGCAGGCGGATGGCCGTGGCCAAACCACCAAAACCGGTTCCAATTACAATAGCTCGGTTCATGGATTTACTCCCAACGATTGAAAGGCGTCTAAATGGGCAATGGGGGCTAAAATGTGCTGCTGCAAAGTGGCGATCCATTCTCCCAGCCCCGGCTGATTGCGCTGGGCAATCAGGTTTTGAATCTGCTGGCGTTGCTGACGCACTTGAAAGGCCAGACGTTCGAGCACATGGGCCTGATCAAAGGCATGGCGCAGGCGCAAAATGTCCTGGGGTTCGGTTTTTTCGTAGGGTTTGGCCAAAATGGGGGCCACCCACTCCACGGCTTCCGGGTGAGCTTGCAAGAACTGCACCACCAGCGCTGAGACCTTGCCTTCGCGGATGTCGCAGCCGGGCAGGTCGCGCCCTTTGTTCCCATACAGATCGAGCACATCATCCTGAATCTGAAACATTTCCCCAAGCAAGGTAAACAACTCATGGTAAAGAGCGGCCCAGGTGCCTGACGTATCTTCGATATAACCAATACCTTCCGCACCATAAGCAAAGAGGGCTGCAGTTTTCTGGCGAATGCATTCCAAATAGCGTTGGGGCAATGCCGGGCATGATAGATGCTGCGTCAGCTCAAACTCACGCGACTGGCCCTGCACAATTTCTGTGGCCATATACGAATACAGCAATGCCAGACGGTACTTGGTGCCCTCGTCCAGGGTGCAGGCCTCAATCGCTTGGATACCTCCGAGCAGCAGATAATTGCCCGCATTGACAGCGTTGGCCACGCCAAACTGGTGCCAAACTGTTGGGAGGCCGCGCCGAAAGCGGTCCTGGTCTTGTAAATCATCGTGGATCAAACTGCCATTGTGCAGCATTTCACAGGCGCTGGCCCATCCGATCAGCTGTGAGCGCGGCACCTGAAGACACTCCCCTAAGCCCAGCAATAAGTAGGGGCGCAGTTGTTTGCCCCCGGACAACATATGGTGGGCCAGCATATCTCCCAATAGGGACGGATCAAGGTCGCAGAGGCGGTGAATCAAGCGCTCCACTTCGGGAAAGCGCACCGGGTCTGGCATCGTCATACAGCGGACATGGGCCATGGCCATGGGGCCAACCTCCATATATTAAAGAATTAACAATTCCAAATATATGAACCAATTGTGAAAAGAGTATGAAAAAGCCGTGTTTGGAGTTTGGCCCCCGCTTTTAGACGACGCCGAGAGAACCCAAAACCACCGCACTTACGGTTGCCGCTACGGGCAAGACCACTGTCACCATGCCAATGTCGGCATAGGATTGGCGGTGAGTGAGGCCACAAATGGCCAACAGGGTAATAACGGCTCCGTTGTGGGGCAGCGAATCCAGGCTGCCGCAGGCCAAGGTGGCTATCCGGTGGAGCACTTCGGGATTGAGGCCGCTGGCCTGTGCCATTTCCAGATATTGTTTGCCCAGAATATTCAGGGCAATGCTCATGCCCCCGGAGGCCGAGCCCGTGACCCCGGCCAGGGTTGAAATCGAGACGGCTTCTGAAATCAGCGGATTGCTGGAAATGCCCATGATGGCGTTTTGGATTTGTTTAAAGGCCGGCAGAGAGGCAATCACATTGCCATAACCCACTTCTGAGCAGGTGTTGATAATCGCGAGCAAAGAGCCAATGGCCCCGGCATTCACGGTGTTGATCGGGCTGAGCAAACGGGGGCGGTTCATGAGCAATACCAGCACAATCCCGGTACTGACAGAGACAATCAGGCTCCACTGGCCGAGCACCTTGTCGAGCGTCGTTTTATACGGATCCAAGGCCAGATAACTGGTATCGAGGCTGGGAAACAGATAACGGGAGCAGATAAAGTTGAGGATCAGCACCACGCCAATCGGTAAGAGGGCCAAAGCAATGGGTGGCGTGGAGAGGGCTAGATCCACAGGGGTGTCGCTCTCGGGAACGGATGCTTCGCGGCTGTAGCCTTCTCCCCTCTGTTGTGCCTGCCGGGCGCGATAATTGAGCCACAGGATGCCCCCGCCAAACATAATCACCGCCCCCACCAACCCCAAAATCGGAGCGGCATAGGTATCGGTGCCAAAAAAGGGCATTGGGATTGCGTTTTGAATTTGCGGCGAACCGGCCAGCGCTGTCATGGTAAACGTAAAGGAGCCCAGGGCAATGCTTCCAGGGATCAGGCGCTTCGGAATCTGCGCGGCGCGAAACAGGGCGCTGGCCACGGGAAAAACCGCAAAGGCGACCACAAACAAGGAGACACCCCCATAAGTGAGCACCGCACAGGCCAAGACAATGGCTAAAATGGCTTTGTCCTGCCCCAGTTTTTTGGCAATAAATCCGGCAATGGCTTGGGCAGATCCCGAATCTTCCATGAGTTTGCCAAAAATCGCCCCGAGTAAAAAGAGCGGAAAATAAGATTTGGCATAACCCGCAAAGCTGCTCATAAACACTTCGCTGTAGCTGGCCAAGAGGGGCACGTTGCCATTGAGGAGTACGGCGAACAAAGCCAGCAACGGCGCTAAAATTAAAACGGTAATGCCACGATATGCCAGCCAAATCAGCAGCACCAGCGACAGAATAATGCCAATCACGCCAATCATTAAGTTCAGGCCTTTCTGAGGGGAATGGCTCAAGATTAACACCGATTGGAGGTTGCGGCTATCTCACGCTGGTTTAGCGAGGGGATTCCTTATTCTCTGAGTTGCGTGGATCCTTGTGGATGGGGTTAGATGAACATTGGGCGATGCCATCGGGAAAACTTGGTACAATGAAGCCACTGACGAGAATGCCCTCCAAGGAGAACCTGTATGAAATTGACGCTTCGTACCGCCCTACCGGCTGCCATCGCTGGCCTTTTGGCTTTGGGGGCTTCCCCTGGCTGGAGTGCGCCCAAAGACAAGCGGGTCAAAGAACTTTACGCAACTGATACCCCCGCTGATGGCGCCTTGTGGTACAAAGGCCGGGTTTTCTTTGCCAGCCAAGGCCGCCATGCCCTGATGGTTTGGGATGGACAGCAGGTCAACCTCTTCTGGGAGCGCTCGGGATGTCAGCCTTCAGCCCTGGCCATGACCCGTGACAACCAACATTTGCTGGTGGCTTGCCAACAGGCCGGTGAAGTGGTGGTGCTCAACCCCATGGGGCAAGAAATCAGCTCGCTGAACCAGACCACTGCCGGAGAACCGCTGACGGGGATTACCACCCTGGAGCGCGACAGCCGGGGCGGTTTTTACATGGGCACCCAAGGGGGCCAAATTGTCTATCTCTCTCCCAGCTTGGAACGGGCTGAACGGGTGGCTCAGGGGCTCAATAATCCCCAGGGGTTGGCGCTGGGGGAACAGGGTAAACAACTGCTGGTCAGCGACAGCGGCAATCGCCAGATTTTGCGTTACCCGGTGGATATGACCCGCTTGGGCACCCCTGAACTCCTGCAAAAGGTCGCCGATATGACAACCCCGTCACCGGATGCCATTCAGGCACCTGGGCCTGCGGCGCTGCGCCGCGATAGCCGAGGCAATCTCTTTGTCGGGCTTTCTGGGGATGGCAAAATTTTGGTCACCAACCCGGCGGGCAAGGTACTCAACGAAATTTACTTCCCCGATCCGTTTATCACCAGTATTAGCTTTGGTTTCAGCGATCGGGTTTTGTACGTGACCACCCGCACTGAAAGCAGCGGCGGCAGTGGCCACCTCTACGAAGTCCGCCTCTAACGCCCTTACCGAGCTTCGCCGCTCACGGTATACTGTAAGCGATGGTTGCTCCCTGTGGGTGGCCCGCATGCCTCGCTCCCGTCGCCTCCTGCGACAACAGAACTCACACACAGACAAGGTAGATTCTGAATGAAATTACACGAATACCAAGCCAAAGAGATTTTCTCCAAGCACGGCCTCAAAACTCCCCATGGCGTCCCCGCTTTCAGCCCTGAAGACGTCGATGCTGCCGTGAAGCGCCTGACGGAAGCCAACCCCGAGCTCAAAAAAGTGGTTGTCAAATCCCAAGTTCACGTCGGTGGGCGCGGTAAAGCTGGCGGTATTAAAGTGGTTGACCCGGACAAAGCCGTGGACGCTGCTAAACAAGTACTGGGCATGGACATCAAAGGCCTGACCGTGTCCAAGCTGCTGGTTGAAGAAGGCATTCGCATTGCCAAAGAATATTACGTCGGCCTGACCCTCGACCGCGCTACCCGCAAAACGGTTCTGATGGCCAGCTCGATGGGCGGCGTTGACATTGAAGAAGTGGCTGAAGAGCACCCTGAAGCGATTGTCAAAGTGTGGATTGATCCCAACGTCGGTCTGACCGAGTTCCAAATCCGTCAGGTGATCTTTGGGGCTGAACTGCCCGCTGAAGCCGCTAACTTCATCAAAGTACTGTACGAAATTTACACCCAGTATGACTGCTCGATTGCCGAAATCAATCCCCTGATTCGCACCGAAGAAGGCCAAGTGATTGCCGGTGACGCCAAAATCGACATCGATGACAATGCCATGTACCGTCACCAAGACGTGATGGTCTATTATGATCCTGAAGAAGTGGACGCCAACGAGCGTGAAGCCAAGGCCGCTGGCCTGAGCTACGTCGAACTCTCCGGCGACATTGGCTGTGTGGTCAACGGTGCGGGTCTGGCCATGGCCACCATGGATGCCGTGAAATATGCCGGTGGCAACCCCGCCAACTTCCTCGACATCGGCGGTTCTTCCAACCCTGCCAAAGTTGAATCGGCCTTAAAAATCCTCAAGGCCAAAAACGTCAAAGGCGTGCTGTTCAACATCTTTGGCGGCATTACCCGCTGTGACGACGTGGCCCGCGGTATTATTGCTGCCACCGAGAAGATGGGCGATCTGGGCTTCCCAATCGTGATCCGCCTGACGGGCACCAACGAAGAGTTGGCCCGCCAAATGCTGACTGTAAAAGGCTTTAAAGTCGGTTCTTCGATGGTCGATGCCGTTAAAGAAGTGATTGCCGTAAGCAAATAAGCTTCCGTTGAAAAGCCCCCGAATGCTTCGGGGGCTTTTTTTATGTGTTTTTGGATCTCATCTTTTATAATTTAGGACATTTATTTTCACCCGCCCCTTTTTTGAGGTCACAATAGTCTATGCCAAAATTTGATGTTATTAAAAAAAATGCCAAATTTTCAGTAAATAATTGTAAAGGACATGCAACTGTTCAAAAATTGTCTCTGTAAAAATCGTGAGAAATATCACTCAGAATCAGCAAGGACGCCTTCCCTGAACCCCATAATTATGTTAAGTTTATTTTTGGATTAACACATCCTTATTGGGTCCTGTGATTGCACCACATCATTGTTCACCGGCGCGTTCATGAAATCATCGCCTCTGATTCCTCTGCTTGGTATCTCTCTCGTTCTCAGCGCCTGTGGCGCACCTACCACGCCTTTACCCGAGGCCAACCGCGCCGCAGCTACACCCCAGCTGCAGAGCCAAGCGGCGGCTGATAAAGCTGCCAGCAATGAAATTCTGGTCAAGTATCGCCCCGGTCGGGCCGGTACCGCCCCTGCTGAAGCCTTGCTCAGACAGGTGGGCGCTCAACGTGTGCGCACGATTGGCAAAGGGGCCATGAGCCTCGAATTGGTGAAGGTATCGGGGCAGGCCAGCCGGGCCCTGAAAGATTTGCAGCAAAACCCGTCCGTGGAATACGCCGAGCAAGTTTTCACCATGCCTTTCCCCAAGGTTGAAAAAAGCACTGCCAAGGGTGATGAAACCACCATTGACATGAATGTCTATCCCAACGATCCGCTGTTTGCTCGCCAATACGCCCACCGTATTGCCCAATCTCAGCGTGGCTGGATTGTCAATCGCGGCGATCGCCGCATTGTTTTGGCGATTGTCGATTCGGGCGTCGATATCAAGCACCCTGATCTGCGCGCCAAGGTGATCGGCTCTTATAACGCGGCGGACAATACCCCTGAAGCCGTTGACTTTATTGGCCACGGTACCCACGTAGCGGGTATTGCCGCAGCCATTGGTAACAATGGGTTGGGCATTATTGGCGCGGCTCCGGAATGTGCTATTCTGGCGGTCAAGGTGGCTTCTGGTGATACCAGTTTCCCCACTACTGCGGGGATTGCCGGTGGGATCTTGTACGCGGTCGAACGCGGTGCCCACGTGATCAACCTCAGTTTGGGTTCTAGCCGTGAATCAAAAGCCATTACCGATGCGGTCAACTTTGCCATGAGCAAAGGCGTGACGGTGATCGTGGCGATGGGCAATGATGGAGCCAATGTGAAAAGCTGGCCTGCAGCGGTGCCAGGCGTGATCGCCGTCGGCTCAACCGATGCCCGCGATCTGCGTTCCCGCTTCTCCAACTTTGGCGAATGGATCTCGGTCAGTGCCCCTGGCTCAGATATTTTCTCAACCCTTCCTCTGAACCAAAACCAGATGGGTGCCAAAGACTATGGCAGCATGAGCGGCACATCTATGGCCACTCCGTTTGTTACCGGGCTGGCAGGTCTGATCAAGAGCAAATATCCCACGATGCGCCCGATGGACGTCAAACGTGCAATTGAGTCTTCTGCGGATGATTTGGGCCGGGCTGGTTTTGATCCAGAGTTTGGCCATGGTCGTGTCAATTTGGGCAAAGCCCTGTTGCGCGCCGCTGAACTTTCCCACAACTAATGGAATAGATCCCCAAAAGCGCTCAGCTACACCGGCTGGGCGCTTTTGCTTTGGACCTGAATCATTTAATTTCAAAGTTTGACGTAGATCACATTCAGGGTGTGATTGGCTCCCTTGGGGGAATTGTGTATGACCGATACAATGAAGATTAAGTCAATCAACCGTTTTGACGGGGCCTTATAGCTAGAAGGCTGATTGTTTTGATGGATTGTATAATTTGCAGCTCACTCATGTCACCTCATAAGAAGGTGACTTTTTTCTTGTTAAGCGGGTTACAATAGGTTTATGAATGCCCTCTCACCGCCCATACAACTGGATCGCGAGCGCTGTAAAGGCTGTTTGCTCTGCCTGGATGTCTGTCCCAATGATCTGATTGTCATGGACAATCGCCCCAATCTCCAAGGGCATTTCCCCGTGGCTTTGGTGCATGCAGACTACTGTGTACAGTGTCGCCACTGCGTGGATATCTGCCCCGATCAAGCTTTTAGCCTGCCGCGTTCGGCGGGCCTGAACTGGCCGGGTTGGGTCTTCCATCTCAGCCGCGGTTGGCATGCCCGGAAACAGCCCTAGGTGTTAAAATATACTCCGCGTTTTTTATCCGGTGCGCAGTTGTGTATCGAGGCTGCGCTTCAGGCCGGTTGCCGCTATTTTTATGCCACCCCTTCCCCGAGCCAAGCGGGCCTTCTCAATGAAGGGGCTTGGCGCATGCGTGAGGCCCATGGCACTTTCATTCAAGCCGAATCACCTGCCGCCGCCCTGGCGATGGCGATGGGCAGTGCTGCTGCCGGGGCTTATCCGCTTGTCAGTGCCAGCAGCCACGATTATTTGGCGATGATGGAGGCACTCAGTTATGCCCAACACCAGGCCTTACCCCTGCTCATTTTATTGGTACTGGATGCGCCTTGGGGCAATCAAAGCGCTTCAGAACGCTTGGTGACCCTTCCATTACAAGCTTTTCCCTGTTGGGTTCCCGATAGCCTTGTGACCTTGCCAAGTCTGCTGCGCCGGGCTTTTGGGCATATGCGTCAACAGCCCGGCCCGGCGATTCTGGCCTTGGACCCATGGGTTTTACAGGCTCAGAGTACACTTTTGCCCGAGGTTCTCGATGGCGAAGAGCAGCCACCTTTACGCATTCATCTCCCTGAGCAGCCGCTGCGGCGGTGGTTGGCGGTAGGGGCTCCGGCTGGCTGGCTGTTAGAAAGGGCTCCAGCCGATTGGGCCATTGCCAGCCTGCAACAGCTCTCACCCCTGCCAGTCGCCAGTCTGAGCCAGTTTGCAGCAGACGGATCCGTGTCTGTATTTGAATATGGCACTCCGGCACTCAGTACCTATTTACAGCCCTATTGCCCCTTTCCCTTAGTGCCAGTGGTGGTGCCCCAACCAGAGGGCTGGATTGACAATATTGAACAAGTTCTGCGCGGTTTGAATGAGGTGGTGTTATGACGGGATTGATCCATGCAGACCCGTTGCCCTATTGCTCAGGCTGTGGCCATAGTCGCTTGCATCACCTGCTGGCGGAAGTGCTGGCGAGTTTGGGTTATACCGCTGAACGCCTCTGGGGGGTTCATGGGGGTGGATGCAGCGAGCTCATTGGGGATGTGCTTACTTTCCCCTGGAATGCCGCGCCGCCAGGATTGGCGCTGGCGCTGGCGACGGGCATTAAGCGCGCTGCTCCCGACAAATTGGTGCTGACCTATCAAGGGGATGGCGATTTGGCTGGACGGGGTCTGGATGCTTTAATGCATGCGGCCTTACGGGGCGAGAATTTAACGGTGCTGTGTCTCAATAACTTAGTGATGGCCGGGAGCGGGGGGCAAATGAGTGCCACGACCGTGACGGGGCAAGTGACCCGCACCAGCCGTTTGGGCCGTTCTAGCACCCAATCGGGCAAACCCCTGCGTTTGACCGAACTGGTGGCCCGTCTGCCCAATGTGGCTTTTGCCCAGCGGGTTTCTTTGCACAGCTTTGAGCACATTGAGCGGGCGCGCACGGCCCTCAAAGACGCCTTTTTGTACCAGGAAAATGGGCAGGGGTTGAGCTTTGTGGAAGTCATGGGAGCCTGCCCTCCCTACTGGGGCCTAACGCCCTTGGAGGCGCGTGACAAGCTTGGCAATGAACTGTTGCGGACCCATCCACCTGGCATTTACAAACGGGTGACGATGATTCGATGATTTTACCTTATGCCATTTATCTCAGCGGTTATCAGGGGCAGGGCGTGACATTTTTGGCCCAGGTGCTGGGGGAGGCGGCCACCCACGAAGGCCTGTATGCCAGCTTATTGCCCCGTTATGGCGTGGGCATCCGGGGCGGTGTGACTCGCGTGCAGCTCTTACTGGCAGAGGAGCCGGGAGCCCCGCTGCCAGACGTATTCCAGGCCCTCGTTTGCCTGCATCCCAAAGCCCGCCAACCGGGCATTCCCGTTGGGCCTGACGCTTTGGTGCTCGATGCCCAAGAACTGGGGGCCGATCGTTTGGCCCACCAACGGGGGTTTGCCCAAGGGGTGAATATGGTGATGCTCGGTGCTTTGTTGGCCCAGGTGCCGATTTGTTCGGAAGACGTAGTGGCTTGGGTCTTAAAGCGCCGTCTCAGTTTACGCCCAGCACAAATGCCTGCTAACCTTGAATTGCTTGAAGCCGGAGGACAACTGGTAACCCCCTGATGGATGATATTCTTGGCCTGAAGCCCCTGTTTACGATTGATTTTCCATGGTTGGCGGTCGGTGCGCTGGTGCTGGGTCTGCTGGCCCTGTTGATTGTGTTGATAGGGCTGCTGCGCAAGCTGCTCAAGCGCCNNCCCGCCCCGCTTCCAGAGGTTGTGCCTGTGGTGCAAAGCCCAGGTGAATTGGCCTTGCAAGCCCTGCGGGCTCTGGAGCAAGGCCCGGTTATGGCCCGTGGTGAAAGCGGCCAGTTTTATCTGCAACTGGAAGAAATTCTGAAGCGTTATATTGAGCTGTCTTGCCATTTACCGGCCCTGAGCGCCACCCGCACAGAGCTGCAGCAGATGATGGCGCGGCAGGGTTTGGCTGCTTGGGAGCGCCACCACATTGCCGATTTATTAGAGCGCGGAACCTATGCCAAATTTGCCGGTGCTGACCAAGTGTTAAGTGCCATGCAAAACGATTTGCAAATTGTGCGGGCCTTTATTCACGATGATAGCCGGGTGGGCCCGGCTTTAGTGCCGTCCCAGAGTGTCTCCTCATAAGCTGAAGCGAATAACTTGATAGCAGTAAAGCCCCCGGATTGTTCCGGGGGCTGAGCAGGGTTCTTCTAAAGCCAGGCTCTCTTTGAACGCAGATGAGTGTGTATTCGCCCTGACAACAAGTCAGGCGTCCTTTTTAACGCGCAAGCACTATCATGCCGTTGCTGCGAAGTCGATCAGCAGCTTTTGGAGACTAGGGCCTATTCGTGGTGGCTGCTGTGATCTTCGGTGGCAAGGGTACCGTCAGCGCCATAACGCTTGATAATACGGCGGGTTTCCGTTTTATGATGGTTCATGGTTAAGGTCATTGCACTTTCCATCAATTCAGCACCCACAAGCATTTGTTCGGGGTTTTTACTGGCTTTGGCTTTGAGCATCAGTTCGTTGCCAAGGGCTGTGAGCTGAGTTGCATGGCCGCTTATTTTCGCCATTTCGGGGCTACAACTGTTGTGCATGGCCTGCATGGTTTTGCCCAGATTGTCATAGGCCTGTTGCAGCTTTTCGAGATCGGCCCCTTCCATTTTGTAGTCGCCGACCTTGGCGTGCATGAGATGGTGTTTGAGGGTGTGATGAATTTGATGCAGGGCATGCATGCTCAGACGGTGCATCTGCTGCCCGTGTTTGAGCATTTTAATCGCATGCAAGGCCTTTTTAATGTCTTTTTTGGCCACGGCTTCGGCGGCCAATTGGTTGCCCATGACCAGCATATCGAGGGAGCGATCGGCATAAGTTTGACTCTCTTTGATGCCCATCTCCATTTTGGCACTGTGGTCTTTCATGGCCTCTGGGCTCATATTCCCGATGTGATGGCTGGCCAGTTGGATCACGCGGTGTGAGCCATCAGCAGAAAATTCGATCATGGGGGCTGAAAAAGTCACTTTGCCGCTGTCTTCGTTGGCGAGCGCGGGGCTGGTGGCAATAAGGCTGGTGGCAAGGGCAAACAATAATGCTTTCTTCATTTGATACTCCTGGAGGTATATTGTGGCGCGACAATCCTATGCCTACACATATAGCATATCCTGGGAAATAACGGATGCTGGGGGTTATCGGGCTACTGTTGGCCCGGTGGCTTTGCACCCTTGACTGACCAAGGGGGCTCTGGGAGTACCGGTAAGAGAGACGCGGACAAAGGTTTCCTGATGGTTGGCAAAAACGGTTAAATAATAGGCAGCACCGCGAGTTTCGTAAGGGATACGAAACTCGCTTTGACGGCATTTTTCAAAGGCTTGAAAAGCCTGTTGCAGATCATCGGGGGTGACGCGGCTTTGGGTTGCATATACCAAGAACCAGTTGAGCTCTTGTTTGAGGTCGTAATCAAAGGCTGACCAAGGGGTAAATGCTTTAAAAATTTCGGTGTGGATGCGCTTGGGGTCCCAGATGACTTCGAGCTGGACGCGGGCAATTTGGGTGCGGGGGCGGTAGAGGTAGAGATGGCCATCGCTTAAGGTGACGGGTTGGCCCTGCCAGCCCAAGAGTGTGTTGTAGTTGCGGGCTAAGTAGGGGCGGAATGTTTCCAAGCTGAAGGGGGTATCCAGCTGGGCCCAGACGGGCCGGGGCCAGATACCCCCGGTCAGCAGGAGCAAGGCAAAGAGCCATGCTGACCTGCGCAAGGTTAAATCTTCCGACGGTTATGACGGTTTTTGAGCAGCTCCAGGGTGCGCAAGCGCACGGAAGCCCGTTGCAGAGCTGCCAGAGAGTCGGCCTTTTCAGACACAGCAACACCGGCTTTTTCAGACAGTTTTGCTTGGGCCTTTTTCATGGATTCCTTGACGCGCAATTCGTCGATATCTGAAGAACGCTCCGAGGCTTCCGTGACCACGCTGGCATGATTATTGTGAAACTCTAAGACGCCACCCATGGTGGTGATAAAGTCACGCACGCCATTTTTTTGGTACTCGAGCACGCCGATATCGACGAGCATAAAGACCGGCACGTGGTTAGGCAGAATCCCGATCGAGCCTTCCGGCCCGACGACGGAGAGGTACTCTACCGGCTCGCTGAAGAC
>DLGM01000033.1 GCA_002482705.1 Cyanobacteria bacterium UBA7694 | reverse complement strand
GAGGTCCGAACGGGATCTAATTGGTTATAAGCTGCCTGCAAACGGGAGTTGGCTTCGGCGTGTTCGGTATACCAGGCTTCCAGGGCTTCAGGAGAAAGTTCGGCCAACCGCAGGAAAAAGGCCTTATCCAAAGGCTCACGTTCAGGATCGGGAGTCACGGTGGGAAAACTGACAATATGGGGATCAAGGGTGACATGTTGCTGCCCATAACTGAGGGTAAATTGTGTGCCCTGGTCGATAGCTTTGAGAATGGCTTGCTCGTTGGGATCAAGACCCCCTTTTGCCATGGTCTTTTCAATCTGTGCCCGTTCAGTGGCGGTAATTGCCTGCTCAGACTGAGCGGCTCGCGTTATGGCTTGGAACACGGGTTTGTCGACGTTAAAATTGGCCATTGGGTAACTGCCCCTGCAAACTAATATATAGCTTAATATACCCCATTTTTGCCCTAAAATTGCTTTTCCCTCTCAACCTAACCCTTCATTTGCCTTTTATTCCAAATAAATAGTTGCTGTCCTGGGTCTTTCCCAGATTATCAAAACCTGGGTGGACAGCCTCCTCCCCAGGCTTAGTCTTTGGGTACCACCTGAAACCGCGTGTGCACCCCATAATGGTCTGATACAAACATGCCATCCACGGCCTGATCAAAGGCCAACTGTGAAGAAACAACCTTGAGGGTATGCTCCTGACCGGGCCGATACAAAATATAATCCACCCGTTTGCGCTTATCGGGGTTATCTTTGTAAGGGTTGGTTTTGCCGTCGCTGGTGTAACCGGGGTCTTGCCCATGCACTTCTCGGAACGAGTCTTGCAGCCCCAGTTCGTTTTTAATCAGCGGCAAAATGTCCTGGTGTTCTTGGGTATTGAGATCTCCTAAAATAATCACCGGGTGCCCCGCATCCTGCTGCTTGACATAGTCGATCAGCACTTGGGCATTGTGGCGGCGAATGTCTTCACGGGGCATGTCATAACCGGGAAAAATCTGCGCCATGGATTTCATCCACAGCTTGTCGAGCGGGCCTTGGGGTTTGTCGGTGGCCGCCTGGAAATGGGTGTTATAGACATCGACCTTGCTGCCGTCGGGCAGTTGTAAACGGCTGAAGCTGACCCCTTTTTGCGCCAAGGCATCAGCGTGGGAGCCGAAGGTAAAGGGTTTAAAGCCGCTGGCGACAATGGGGTACTGAGAAAAGGTGCTCAGCCCGCTGGTGAGCAGGCGTTTGTCGGTGGGGGTGTGCACATGGTAGCTGAGTCCGCTTAAAGCAGCCCCTTGAGCCAGGTGTTTGCTGTCCTTGGAAAAGGCTTCTTGAAACCCAATGACTTCATAACTACCAATCGCTCTGCCAATGCGGCTATGGCGTTCTGCGACCTCCTTGCCGATTGGCTGGGGCAGGCCAAAGGTATTGAGGCTAAGAACGTCAAATTCAAGGGTGGCACGCCCTTGGGCGCTGGCAATCTGGGCCTGATCCCCGGACGGGGCCGGTGGTTCTGGGGGCGATGGGGGTAAAGGTGCGGCTATGACAGGGGCTGCCGTAGAAGGTAAGGGTTTCGGAGCCGGGGAAACAGGGGAAATCTGCACGGGATCGCTCCAGGGAAGGGTTGTTCTGATTTTAGAAAAAATCGGTGGCTACGTCAAGCTCAGAAGCGCATGGGCTTGACGCCAACGGCCAAATCGACTGGGCCGGTCAGGTACGTTTGATAAGCGGTCAAAATTTTGCCGGAATCGGACAGCGAGGTACTGAGATACAGCTCTTGCCGGGTCAGCATGGAAGTGCGCTCCGAGGTGCCCACTGGCGTCAGGTCAGCGGCAAAGCGCTGCACGCTCACGTCATATCCGTCGCCGACGGTGTTATTAGAGGTGTTCCAGGCCACCACCACCCGCCCCTGGCGATCCATGTCGAGATCCAGGGCTTCGCTCACCCCCCAGGTGGCCGGGCTCAGGGTGTGCTCTTCGCTCAGGGGCACACCGGTGGCGCTGTAACGCCGCAGCTTCAGGCTATTGGTGGCGGCCCAGGCGACCACAAAATTGCCCGCATCGTCACAGTCGACGCTGGCCTGCGAGCCCGCTTGGGTGGCAATCGTGATTTCGTCGCTGGTGGGGGTGCCGTCGGCGGCGAAGGTGCGCGCCACAATACGGGGAATGTTTTGGTAGCTACTGTACCAGGACACCACAAAACGTCCGTCCGGCGACATACCCACGCTGGGGTTGTGCTGGGACTGGAGGGTTTGCACATTGACCCGCTGCTCTTGGGCATGCAGGGGCGTGCCATCCGGGCCAAAGCGGCGCATAAACACCCCCTGTTCGCTGCCGTCCTGGTTCGTGCTCGCCCACACGGCAATAAAACGGCCATTGGCACTGCCCGCCAGGCGCAGGTCGTCTTTGTAAAAGGCCGAATCGCTGAGGGTGATCGTCGGGGTCACGGGGGTGCCGTCCGGAGTAAACACCCGGCCTTTGAAGCGTGAAATACCGCCATAGTCTTCCCAGCAGGTGAGCACCCGGCCAATGCTGCTGTAAGCCACGCGCGGCACATGTTCCCCCTGGGCCGGGGTATTTTCCCCGAGCATAAATGGGGCTGTTAAGGGGCTGCCGTCCGGGGCATAGGCCCGCCCCCAGGCGCGGCTGTTTTGGGCCCACACCACCCAGTGCAGGCCATTGGGCGATTGGGCCACGTCTGGCACCCAGTTGCGGCTGGTATTGTTGCTGGGATTAAACTCCTGATAACAAGTGGCTTGATTGTCAGGGCAAAAGGGTACAATCACCTCATCCATGGGCCATAGGATATCGGTGAGTTTGGTATGGTCGAGTTTGATATTGTCAATTTGGCTGTTTTGGAAGCTGACCGCGGTCAGGTTGCTGTGGCTGAAGTCGGCCCCGCGCAGATCCTTATTGCTGAGATCTTCACCGCTCAGATCAAGCTCGCTAAAGTCGCAATTTGGACATTTCCCAGTGGCGCGTAGGGCTTCCAGTGTGAGCGACGGGGGGCGGATGGGGTGAAAGACACCACTCGTATAACCAATAAAATGTTGGGGGTCGTGTTGCTGCTCCAAGAGCCAGCGGGTGAGGCCATAAACCTGAGTGACGGTTTCATGGGGAATGTTAGGCAATGTAGGGGCTTCTCCCAAGGTTGTCACCGTCGTGATCAAGTCGGCTGCGGTGATATCTTCGCGGTGGGTATCCAAGGTGACCAAGGCGGTGGTCAGGGCATCCAGGTTCAGGGAACTGCCAGTTATGCTTTCCCAGCCGCTGTCCGTGCGGCGGATATAGGTGCTGAGGGTCAAGAGGTCTTTGCTGGTGCGTCCGGCCCGTTTGGCGGCCTGCAGCAGGAAAATATCACCTGCGGCGGGTATTTGGGCATTGGGCCACGGGAAATTAAACAGACCATTCGCTCCTGCCAGGGTGGATACAATCGGCTGTTTGGCTTGGGCATGACCGGGGGGATGACTGAGGGTAATAGTGGTTTGTTCTGGGGCAATGGTCTGGGTGCGGAGGGGGGGGGCCGGGAAGTTATAGGTGCCCTGGAGTGTGAGCGGAGAGGGTTGGATTACAGAAGGTACTTGGCAGGCGCTGAAACCCAGGGCGGTCACTAAGATCAGGCTTCTTTTCATAGAAAGGTTCCCAATGAATTTTCACCGCAGATGCGCCCATCTAGCCACTGAGCGCCATCAAAGCGAGCG
>DLGM01000291.1:5427-5641 GCA_002482705.1 Cyanobacteria bacterium UBA7694 | reverse complement strand
AATTTCCAACCTGGTGATATTGTCTATGTCACCGTGGCGGGCAATCAAGTCCCGGTTACCGTGACCAGCGTTCCCAGTGATACCCAATTGAACTTCGCCCCTCCCTTGCCTGGGGTACCCGATCCAGGCGTTTCGATTGTGACCACCCGCCCAGATCTTGGGGGCGGCATTAACATCGGAATGGAACGCTGGCTTGCATACTGGCATTCCGGGT
>DLGM01000291.1:2871-5392 GCA_002482705.1 Cyanobacteria bacterium UBA7694 | reverse complement strand
TGATAAGGGGTGTATTATCTTCACCGGCCCGTCACTGGCGGGCTGGCCAGACTCCAAACTGGGGTCGGGGAGGCCGAGCCGTTTTCAACCGGGGTAACAGGCTATTATTATCCCCTAACCCCGTACTTTTCTCTGGGCACCCTGGCCATCATACACCAACCGATACTTTTGTGAGGGAGATCTTACCATGTCTTTAGGCGCACTCGGCTCATCCAGTCAGAATTTCCGTGACTTTTTAGGCGGTGGACAACGCGATATTAGCCGCGGCCTACAGGCGGTTTTAGGCGCCTACGATCCATCCGGTAACTCCGGTCGCCTGATCGATCGGGGTCGGGGTATGTACTCCCTCAACACGTCTGAATATGACGCAGCTTATAACTTTGACTCTCAAAACAGTTGGGCTGAAAGCTGGTATTCCGAGTATCGTGCCGTATTACAGTTACGCGCAGAAGCCCTTAAGAAAAAGATGAACCGGGCTTACACCAAGGTTCTCGAAAACAGCATGTACGCTCCCATGCGTCCCGATGAAAAATGGGCTCCTCAAGCCAACTTAGATCGCAACGATATTAAAGCTGACGACCCCTTACAACTTCCAGGCCCCACCGATGAGGTCATTCCTCCGATTGAAAAAGCTGAGCCCAACCTCAACTACAATCACCCGGAATGGTTCGAGCCCGACGGCGATGAAAAAACCAGCGACAACGCTTATGACGATATTCGCCGCTACATGAATTTAAAATTTCCTTTTGCTGATCTCGATGCAGACGGAGACAAAATCAGTTTTGATGGAGGAGCCGACGGCGATCCCAATGACGGTAGCTATAGCGTCAGCAGTGAATCGGGTTATAACGACAAGTATCTTGACCTCGGGGATGCAGGACTGGGCCAAGGTAACCACATCTATGACCTCAACAATGTGAACTCCCTCGGGGGAGCAGCCGGCAGCTGGTGGAAAGAAATTGCCGAGCAAATGAACGTCCCCCCCTCCACCTCAACCCAAAACTTCCAGTGGACGGCAACGGGTGGCGATCGTTATTATATCGAAATTCCGGCTGGAAAAGACTTTCGTGACGTAGCCAGTTTATTGCCCAGCACCCTGTCTGGAACGGGTCAATTTGGCTCCTGGAAAGCGGGTACCGAACCCACAGGTGGCTCCTTGCAATGGAAAACCTTCTGGAGTGGAGCATCCGGTTTTATAGAAGATGATTTAGTACCCGGCCCTCCTCCCAGTGGCGGCCCTTGGGTTGAATATAAACTGATCGATGCGGGCACAAAACTCTATGACACCCGCACCATTGCCAATGATGGGGGTCTCTTCACCAATAATAGTGGATACGGTGCCCCAGCAAACAACTACACAACGGGTATTACCCTCAACCCCCAGTTGGCAGCACCCCCTGGAGCCAACCAAGCCGAACAAGACATGGTCGTCACGACAGGTATGCCCGTTTACCAACAAGACTTTGTGGATAGTTGGCTAGAAGCACGGGCCCTTCAAAAACGCGAAGCTCAGATTGAAGCCGCTTATAAAGCTTACAAAGATGGCTCTGACGCGATTGGCGCGGACATGACCTACCGCCAGAAGATGGACCAAGTCTTTACGGCCCTCGATCAATTGGCTGGTTTGACGGATGGCATTAACGGTGGCGGTTCTACCCCGGTAGGCCCCGGCCCCATTCCCAGTGGCCCCGGTGGCCCATCCTTCCCTCCACCGCCTCCTGCGGGGGGGCCAGTCAGTTTCCCGCCAGATGTTGGGAACCCCAGTGGCGGGGTTGATATGTCAAATACAATTCCTTATGGCTTCCACTTAATCCCAAACGCCCCCGCCCCCGGCTACAGTGTGTCTGGTACCCTCAACGATGTTTATGGTCATGGTCGTGACTATGCAGGGACCAACAGTGCCGAAGCAGGCTCCATTTATTACATGATTTATAAGCGCTTGTCTTACGCCGCTACCGATCCAAGCGCCCCCGTAGATGTCCCTTCAGGTGCAACCGGGACGCCTGGTACCGTCAATAGTGGCACTGACAAGATCGGCGAAGTCACCTACCCGCCGACAGGAACGGGAGGCAACCATGGTTATGCAGATGTGCCGGGTGGTAATGACAGTGGCTTATATACGCCCATCCCGGTAGGTGCCGCTGAAAATACAGACAACGGGCAACCCAATATCAACATTGGTGACGCAGGTACCGATAAACTGAGCGACACTATGAAGCAAGTACCCGACCATGCCTATGATTATGAAACTTTGAGTAATCTGTTTGTGGGACGTCAGTGGGATAAGGTCCCGGGCGTTGGTGATGATTATACCCGCGAGGCGGGGGTAGGTGCCGTTAAATACGAACGTGAAACTATTTCTTCCCACATGATGATGTTACCCGGTTGGTATGGTGGATCAAGTGATGGCCTGGTGGGTAGCGCCCTCCTCACGCTCAACCCGCCCATTGAAGGTTTGGCCTTACAAACAGGGGCCAGCTTTGCCAACTGGGGGCGCATCGACGACTTTACCAACACCTGG
>DLGM01000291.1:0-2842 GCA_002482705.1 Cyanobacteria bacterium UBA7694 | reverse complement strand
GGGGGGGGGGCTGACTCCTCCGGCTTCCCTGATTTGGATGGCAGCCCCACTAAATACAATATCGGAGTCGGTATTGGGGTTGGCACTCTGGGCTTTTTCTGGGGCCATACATCAGCCTTAGGGCGCTTGCGCGATATTACCAATAGCAGCGAACCTGACCCCACTGGCACAGCAGATATGACCACAAAAGTGGGGCCTCTGTTCCAGGCGCTGAAGTTCACCCTCGAAGCCATGGCTGCTATTTCCAAAATTGGGGGGGGTGAAGGCGATATTAGTATTTTCCCCAACGTCGGTATTGCTGGCTTTAACTTTGACGCCAACTTACCCATTCCCATTCCGATCCCGCCTCCTGGCCCAGGGATTACCTTCCTGAACATCCCCATGACTACCTATGGGGGCATCTCTTTCGACTTAATGACCTATTATTTTTATGAGTTCTTAGAATCCCTGAAGCATAAGATCCTCGACAGTGTATCCGTTTTCTCTTATGCCACCAGCGGCGGTTTTGCTATGGATTCTTACGGAATGCGCGCTGAGTACCACTTTACCGAAACAGGCTCTTTTGAAACCTTGAGCGGTATCCCCAGTCTTGGCCCCATCGATTTTGGCAGTATTTCTCAAACCGTCATATCCCTCTTAGCCGATATTAATTCAGGGGATCAAATCAATCAGGCCAGTCTCAAGGATCGACTGTTAATCAAACGTCACAGTAACCAAGCGGGTGAGGCACGTGAGCTAGATACTGGTGCCTTTTTCAGTACAGCGGCATTTTTATCTCAATTCCATGTGGATGAATTAGAATATTCTTATTGGACGGCCTCTCAACAAAATGAAGAAGTGGCCAACATGGATACAGCACGTATGTTGCTCACCAGTGGTAAAGAGATTATCCAAGCTATGGGTAAAGCGCTGTTCATCTCTTCAGGCAATGTCAACCCAGCCAGCTTCACGGGTGCAGCCATCATTCTGACCATGAATATGCTGCAAAAAACCTTCTTTGAAGGCGTTTCTGATGCGGTAATGTGGGATATTTTCTTCCATGACCAAAACCAAAGCGGGTTTGTCACCTCTGCCCAAATTAAATCCAGTCGCTTCCAATCTGAAGGTTATGACTTTATTGAGGATGAGCGCAAACTCTTTGAAAGCGACTACCAATCGACAAACAAAAAAGGGGTCATTCAACAGCTCGCAGGTGCCGCCTTGGGCGAATTCCAATCCCCTAACGTGGTTTTGGAAGGGTTAGCCAATACCCGCCGTTACAAAACGGATCGAACCGGTATTGACGAAACCGCAGGCCGAGAAATGAATGTCGGTCGAGAAAACGTCAGCGAAGCTAACCGCAACGTAGCTCTAGATGGTTCTGACCCGAACCAAACACTGTTGGGCCAACATGACAGCAGCTGGAGCATTCACGACGGTTTCTGGAATGATACCGGTCTTGGAGACATCAACGAAGTTTATGTGCGTAAAAATACTGTCAGTTGGACCAATATCAATGATGGCTTTAGTGATGGGAGTTTAACCCCGACGGTGTCTACCCAAATCGACCGCTATGTCGGATCCCATAACCGCATTTTTGGACGTGGTTATGACGGTGGGAGTGCCCTTAACTTACAAAGCTTCCGAACAGGCTATTTCCGTGATAAATACTTTGGTACTTATATCAGTCTGGCCACAGGGAATAACTTGGAACAAACGCGGGCCCAAACTCTCACCCTTAATGCTGGAGGCCCTGACGAGCGAGATGCAGCCCTGATTTTACACGGGGGCAAAGGGTATTACGATCGTCGCAAAGACTATAGCATGAAGTTTACCCTCAATAACAGTCCGGGTTCAGAAATTATCCTCAATGCTCAGCAGGCCTTAAACCCAACTCTTGGAGGTGGCCTGAAGCTGGCTTCGATCGATAAAAACAACCCCAATGCAGTTCTCGGGCGGGATGTTTCTGGACAAGAAAACCCACTAACAGCCCTCCTCCAAGATCATATGCGGGTTAAAGATGATGGTAGCAATATGCAACTGGTCAGAGAATATCGCGATGTCTTTAGCCTTGGGTTATTAGATGACACCTTTATTTCGATCTCAGTGAACTCTCCCCTAGGGGGCGGAATCTCTTCCTCCATCCGCATCAACTTTAATTCAGATACGAATGCAACTTCTGCGGTCAATTTAGGTGCATTTGAAACCGAGGCAGCAGATAACTATACCGTCGGAAATGGGGGCTATTTGGGTAACCGAGCCGTCTTTAAAAACGCGAGCCGGGCAAAGATGGATATTTTCCTTAATAGTTATGTCGCATTCCGACGTAAAGCCGAGGTACCTTCTCAGTAAAGCACTTCCCTACTGCATCTACCAAAGAGGCCAGTTTCCTGGCCTCTTTCGCTTTGGAACCGCAACCTGAGTTTTATTAAGAGTTATTTTGCAAATGATTAAATATCACAGGGATAACGCCAGATGAAAGGTGATTGACGCGACAAGAAACGAGCGAAAGTATATTTCAAGTAGCTCCCGTTGCCAAAAGGAGACCGTACCATGAGTTTTTCCGCGCTGAACATCGGCCGTCAGATGATTATCCAAACAGGTAATTTTTTACCCACTTCAAAAATCCCCAATAAGCCCCAAGCTGGTGGTAGTTATACCCCCAACACTTTGGAAGCAATGTATGTTCTGCGCTCCTCCCTCGACTACCAATTTGAGTCGGCCTTTTTAACCAAGTATAAGGCCTTAATGCAAAACCGCCTTAACACATTAACTGATCAACTCAAAAGTGCTTATACCAATCTCCTGAATACCTCTATGGGTCAACAAGTCGGTGAACGGGCTGATGCCGCTCTACGAGCCG
>DLGM01000019.1 GCA_002482705.1 Cyanobacteria bacterium UBA7694 | reverse complement strand
GGTTTTTAATTTGATCTTTGTTGAGGGCAAACAAGACCGGCCATTTGCGCGAGTCGCCCAGCTTAACGCCGGCAATATCCCAGAGGGTGTCGCCTTTGCGAACCGTATGGGTGAGTTTTTCACCTGTGTTCAGCGAGGCCGCCGTAGGGGCAATGCGCTCCGCAGGGGCTGCTTGGGTAGGGGCCTGGGTGCGCTGAACCTCGACCGCCAGTTGGGCANNGAATGAATTTGCGTCATCTGATAAAATCTCCGGCAATGAGATAGGGGCGAGTTTGCCTTATTTGATCTTATCGGGAATTGCCTGTGAAAGTTGCTAGGAAATTTTAAAAAGTTGCTAAGAAGTTTTAAATACTGATTAAGAAATATTTGTCTGTTACAATAAATAACAGAAGCAATCCTTGTGAGTGTCCGATGCGTAGTCTTGTTTCCAGCCTCTTTGCCCTCACCCTGTTACTGAGCGCCTGCGGGGGACCTTTGGCACGCCCACCGGTCGTTCCGGTCAATCCCCTACCGTCCTTGGCCCCTCCCCCATCGCCGATGCCGTTGCCCGGCCCAGGGCCGGATCCGTTCCCATTACCCGGGCCGATTGACAAACGTTCGATCGAGCACACGTATGCCCCAGTGCTCTATCTCGACTCCCGCGAGCGCTCCCCCCTGACTTCGGTCGACGCCCACATGCGCATGGGCGTCGATCTCAAAGGCGACTTTGACAAGCGCAATATTATGGTCGAAGCCAAAGTCCCGCTCGATAATCTCAACAAATATCCCCAGCGCGTTTTAGAGCGTTTTGGGCAGGGGTATAATCTGCATCTCGACGCCGGGCGACAAATTGCCATCTTTGACAATACGGTCTACATTCACAAGGTCGAAATTGGTGCCTTTACCTATATTCAGTACTGGTTCTTTTATTCGTATAACGATACCACCCTGCTCGGCGGCCCACCGGGGGGCATTGTGCAACGATGTGGCAACCACGAAGCCGATTGGGAACATATTTCCCTGCGCATTAATACCCGCCTGTACCAGCAGGCTAGCAGCGAAGCCGAGCTGCTGCGCGCAATTGACGACATTTACCTCTCCCAACATACGCGTTTCCAACACTTTGAGCGCAAATGGTTCCGCCCCACTCAGGCCCCCATTGCCTTTGACGGCACCCACATCCGCATTTACCCGTCCAATGGTTCCCATGCCAGTTATCCGGCTCCCGGTGAGGTGCTCATGCTCAATCTCGGCGGATTCCGGGTCAAAGACATCACCGACGGCAAAGGCCGCCGCATTCCCACCCATGAAGGCAATTTGGTACCCTTGGCCGAACAGCCCTGGGCGCAATTTGGTGGGCGCTGGGGGGCCATTTCCCATGATGTGTGCAATGTGGTCGAATTCTTTTCACCAGCTTCTAATGATGGCCCCTATGGCCCAATGAAAAACGACAGCCCCCAGTACTTTTACCAAACCGACTGGCAGGGCGTGAATCGTCCGCCGATCACCCCGGTGGATGCCTATGCAGTGCCTTAAACAAGATGGCAGCCCTGTGTTGCACACGGTTCAAATGGCCCATACTTTTTGGACCCGCTTCCGGGGTTTGCTGGGGCGCACGGGGTTAGACTCCGATGAAGGCCTGCTGATTGTGCCCTGCAATTCGGTCCACACCCTGGGCATGAAGTTTGCCATTGGCGTGGTATTTTTGACCCGTGACGGCAAGGTTTGCCACCTGATTCCAGAGATGTCTCCGGGCAAATTGAGCCCGCTGATTGCTGGGGCCCATCAGGTGCTTGAATTGCATCCCGGTACTTTGGCTCAGGCACAGCTTCAGGTCGGCGACTCGCTCACCTTTAAATAAGGCGGAATAATCTTATGGCCCACGCCAAGTATACAGACCTGTATGATCTCGAACCTCTGCTCGACAACATTCGCAGTCTGCCAGATATTCGAGAGCCTCGGCCCGGCATCTTTTATCTCAAGCGCACCCCATTTTTACATTTCCATACCCGTGCCGGAGAACGCTGGGCCGATGCCAAAGCGGGCAGCCAATGGGGGCCTGAAATTCCGGTCCCCTTTGAAGCCGACAGCACCTGTCTCGCAGCCGTATGGGACACCCTACAGGCTCGGCATCTGGAAACGCAGGCCATTCTGGTTCCTCAGCCGCGTAAGCCCTAGAGAGTGCTTAGGTCGTTACCATTTCCTGCATCTCAGGCTAAAATAGAGGCAATCTTTCTATATGGTTAAGCTTTAAAATNNNGGCAACGTCTTTCCGCTCTTGTGCTTTGTAGTGGTTTATGTGTGATGACTCCGGCCATCATGCCCTCTTTATCGATGGTTCATGCAGCCTCTTGGCTCGAAATGCAAGCCATTCCCACCCTGCTGAATCTCCAACAGGGGGATCATATCCGTACCCAAGGGCTGGCCACTGGTCAAATGCAGTTCACGGCCTTACAACCCGAAAAACTCCAAATGAACCAGCAGATCCTGTTAAACAAATTTGCCCGTTCGGCCATTGAACAGGTAGTTGGTAAAAAGCTTTCATCTGCCACCAATCAAGTGGTCTTTCGTTTTTTGGTAGAACGCCAGCCCAATGGCACTTTTGCCTACCAGCTCTTTGATCAGGGCAATAATGAGCTATTAGTGACAGGACCTGTCAAAGTCTTACAGGGCACCCGTACCGATCGCACCCAAGAACTTGAGTTCAAAGCCGCTTGGGTCAAAATGACCGTCAAGTTTGAGCGCAGCGGTGAAAAAGGGGTCAAAGGGGTTGCCAATTTTGCGGTTGGGGTGGTGCCAGTACCCGGTAGCCTGACCTTCACCAAAACCAATCGCTGAAGGGGTTGAAAATTTTCAACCCCGTGAGCTAGCCTTCAACCGGCTCCACAACTGCACAGCCTGAAGCAGCCTTCAAGGGGGGTGCCATGCCCGTGCTAAAATGCTTAAATGAAAACCCCGCTACCTACACGCCTTTTGGCCATGCTGGCCTATTATGGCCGTCGGCTTTCGCACAAACTCAGGCCTCCGGCCTTGAACAGTGAAGAGGTCAGCCGCCGTTATTATCTGCTTGGGCAGATGCTTGAACTTCAAGATTATCGCTCGTCTTTTGCGACTGACACCATTTTTAAAGAGCTACAGCAAGACTGTTATGGTTTGGAGCGTATGACCTTTGCCCCCGGTGATGTGGTCATCGACATTGGCGGACATGTGGGCTTTTTTTCAATCTTGCTGGCCAAACTACACCCTGAGATTCAGATCTATGCCTTTGAACCTATACCGGATAACTATCAACACTTTCAGGCCAATATCGCCCATAACCATGTCACCAATATCCAGCTTGAAAACCGGGCCATTACCACCGATGGACGAGACCTAACCCTCTGGATGCACCCCCACAATACCGGTGGCAGCACAGCGGCAAACCTGCTGGACACAAACGCTTCGGCCCAACATCGCGTGTACCAAGTGCCTTCATCGACGCTTGACGCCGTATTTATGCAGCACGGCATCGAGCGGTGCCGCCTGCTCAAAATTGACTGTGAGGGCTCCGAACATGAGATTTTGCTCAATACGTCCCGATTGCCCCAGATCGATTATTTGGCCGGGGAGTTCCACATCAACAACAAACTCACCCACCAAGGCTACTCCATTGACCGTCTGGTAAGCCATTGCCAACAATTTATCCCCGCTGACCACATTGTCTATACAGCCTGCCAAATGGCAGAATAACGCCTATTCAAGCAAATAACGCGTCCGCAGCCAAGGTTCCCAAGCCTGCAAGGTTGCCCGTTGGTCTTCGACCTCCGGGTGCTCGGTGATCAACTGCTCCAGCCACTGCGCCCAGTTGCCCAGACCCCCTAAGCGGTTCAGAATCCAATACAGGGCCCAGTGAATGGGCATGAGTTCGGGGATTTGAGGCCCCTGCCAGAGCAAATACCCCTGACGAGGTTCTATGGGCCCCTCCAAGCTGGGGAGTTGCTCATGCCAAAGGGCCTGTAAGATCTGGGGCAAGTGGGGGCCCGCCACAAAAATGGTGGCCCGGCTACTCAGGCGCAACCCTTCATGCAGCGGTTGAGGCTTGCGGTAATAAGACAGACCCAGCCGCGCTTGCTCATACACAATCACATCCAAGATATGCGGCTGCTCAATCTGGGCGGCTAAAAACGCGAGCCATGGGGCCATGGCTGTTTCACGGGGATACACTCCCGCCAAAGGGTATTGATGGGCATAAATTTCCGCCCATTGCGCCAGCTTCTCAGGGTCAAGCAATAACTTGAGTGTTGCCGGGACAGTCGCAATAAACACACTGATGCGCCCCAAGTTGACCGAGCTGGAAATGGCCTCTAGGCGTTCGCGGGGCAATGCCCGCAAGGCCGCTTCTTCGGCAGGTGTGAGCCCCAATAGGGGAAGGTTCCCGGCGTACCAGTCTTCCCGGTCGCGGGGATAGAGCATCAGACGCAAATAGGCATCTTGGTAAGCGGCCAGACTCATAAGCGCTGCCCAATTAGGTGCCGGGCCTTGGCCACCTCATCCACCAGCGCCCGCAAGTCATCATAATGGTCATCCCGCTCCAGGGAAATGGCCTTGATATCACAGCGTTTGAGGGCATAGGCCAAGAGATCCCAGGTTTCCTGCCAAACGGGGGAATCGTGGGTGTCAAACAGCAGCCCTTGATGCAGGCGCCCCCCCGCCAAATGCACTTGGACAACCCGCTCGCGGGGCAAGGCATCAATAAAAGCGTGGGGGTCGAGGCCCATATTCAACTGATTGCCCACCAAATTGGCGACGTCAAGCAAAATCCCACAGTTGGCTCCCTCGGCCAAACGGGAGGTAAAGGCGGCGTCACTCATTTCGGACAGGGGGGAACGGGCATAATAGGCCACAGTTTCAAGCACCAGGGGGCGTTTCACCTGTTGCACGGCACCTTTGGCGTTGGCAATAGCGACTTGTAAAGCTTCTTCGGTGGCCGGAAGCGGGTTGAGAGAATAGGTCTTAAAGTCACCGCTGCGGGTATAACAGATGTGGTCACTCCACCAGGGGGCATTGCAGCGATCCGCAACCCGGCGCACATCACTCAAATAGGCTGCGTCCAGGGCACCGGGCGTTCCCACCGACAGCTCCACCCCATGGGGAATCACCGTATACCTTTGGGCCAATTGCAACAGCCGCGCATCATACTGAGGATGGGTAAAGTCATCAGTCATAATTTCGAGGAAGTCGGTGCTGTCCGGGTCATTGAGCAGCTCGGACAAGACGGAGCGCCAGCCGATCCCGGCGCCAAGATGAGGCATGGCAGCCCAATCGACGATTCCCGGAGAAGCTTTGGGTTTGCGCACAATGGTTTGTACCAAGCCGTGGGTGTGAGGGCCATGGGGGGGATGGTCATCGGCCACCAAACCCTGAAAGAAATGCCAAGACTCCCAACCTGGCAGGGCAGCCCGGAGCTGGTCCGGGGTCAGTGTACCTGTGCTTTCAGGGATATCCTGCCCCAAACGGGTGGCCATGGTATAAGCGGCTCCAGGGTCTTCGGGACTAAAGGTCGAAAAAATGAGGATGCCTCCCGGTATGAGAGCCCTTGTCAGGCGCTGTAGCAAGGGGCCATGTTCGTCACTGGGAATAAACGGGAACACATTCAGACAGACAATCGCCGCATAATATTCTGGGGCCAGCTCAAAGGCCCGCAAGTCAGCACAGTGCCAATCGGCCAAAGAGCCATAAGCAGCCCGGCAACGTGCAATTGTATCAGGTTCAACATCCAGAGCCGTTACTGGAAAGCCATACTCAGCAAAGGCCAAGGTGACAGCCGCGGCCCCACAGCCAATATCAAGTATCGGCCCCGTGGGAACCCAGGGCAGCAACCGACGAATGTCGTCGAGGGTAATCGGTGCATATAAAGCCATGGGGTTACTGTAACGGATTTAAGGGTATGATTCAAGGGGAGGGCGGAGCGGAGAGTGATGCGATACGCGGCCCCCATCCCACGTCCCAGCCCCCCTTGAACGCTACAGGCCCTACCGGACGTCTGTAAAAAAACACTCCCGAGGTCAAACCATGTTGCACCGCCCGCTCATTTCTTTGCTTTTGTTGAGTCTGGTCCATCTGCCCGCAGGGGCTGCCCCCGAAACATTGACTTTGCCCAGCCGCACCAGCCAAGTCACCGCTTACCAGCAACAGGCCCAAATCACCCGTGAAGTGACTTTGAATGCGTTACAACCCGGCCATTACGAAATCCGCATTCCTGATCTGCCCCAACAACTTTACGCCGACTCACTGACGGTCACGGGCAGCGGTACCGCCAAAGCCCTGGTTCACCATGTGGAACTCAGCCCGGTCAAGGAGCCGCTCGAATCAGCCGAGCTGCAACAGTTGATCGCCAGTATTACCTTGGCGGAGCAACAGCTCAAGCAGTTGAGCAACCAGCAAACGGTCGGAGCCCGCCAACAGGAGCTACTCGATACCCTGCAAAGCGTGTCAGAAGAAAAAATCCGCAAACAGTTGGGCATGGCCCAGTTCAAAACAGGGGATTGGGAAACCCTGCTGGGCTTTGTCGGCATCCAGCAGGGAAAAATCCTGGAAAATAAACGTCAGGCCGAGTTTCGCACCAGTCAGTTACAGAGTGAGCTGGCCCGTTTACGCAATACCCTGACCGAAATCCGCACCGCACAAAACCAACGTCAGCAACAGGCTGCCATTGTCCATGTCAGCGTCAGCCAAGCGGGTAATTTGCGTCTCCAGCTCAATTACATGGTCGCTCAGGTCAGTTGGCAGCCCGCCTATGAAGCCCGTTTAGCGTCTCAGGGAACCCAATTACAGCTGACCTACTTTGGCGATATTCGTCAGAATACCCAAGAAGACTGGGAGCAGGCCCGGCTCAGTTTGTCGACTGCAAC
>DLGM01000029.1 GCA_002482705.1 Cyanobacteria bacterium UBA7694 | reverse complement strand
TTTTGCAAATCCCCCAAACTACAGTGCGTAACAATAGGGAGAAATTTGCTGATCTAACAATCAACATCGGAAATCAGTCTTTCAGATTCAAATTATCCTTAGATAAAAACACCTTAAAAACAAACTGGCTTATAAATTGCAACTAGCAGGAGCGTAGCGTGAAGATAATAGGTTTAGTTATTTTATGTTTTCAACTCCAGGCCCAAGCTCAAACGATCCAGCCAATCCCTTTTGATCGCTTTAAAGACGAAAAAGCAGATACACCAGATGGGTTTAATCTTGAAGCTGCTGGCATAAAATCAGAGTTCTTAAGGTATTATCTATTACCTGTGACACAAATCCCGATCCCAGACCACCCACATGTCATTAAGTGGATTCGTAAACCGAATAAAACTTTTGACTTATATTATATTCGGTATAAAGAAAAATCTAGTTATAAAGCCATTTATGTTATAGATAAAGAAACACAAAAAGTGATTGGGTACCATATCTTAGCCTCAGCAACTATTCTGAATCCAGAAAAAGCAGCTTTGCCAACATCACCTATTTATCAAATCAGTCAATTGCCTTTGCACAATGGTTACTGGTCTTATTTCTTTCCAGAAGTAACGTTACCCCCTAACTCACTATTCCAAACGCATGAGCGTATTCGTTCGGGCTGGGTAGAACGTTATGTGATTTGGTCAGCAAATGCTCAAAACATCTATAAAAGCATCATTGTAGACTCTTTTTATCCAAAGGAGTTAAACACATATATGGAGAAACAAACCAAACTCTATCTACCACCGATCCTGACATTTAGCATCCCAACTTTATTTTCTCCGCTCCCTCCTTCTGATGCTGGAGACAACCTAGAACCATGAACCCCTCATGCCAATAAGATATTTATTCACATATGCAGCCACTCTGTAGTTTGGAGGATTTGTATACGCCCTGCAAACAACACCTCAGCCCCAGCACATTAGCGCAACCACTCGAAGATGCCCACAATCAGGCCGATCACGCCTCCCCAAGCGCCATACCATACCAACAGTTTAAAGATGGGCTGGGCAAAGGCAAACAGCGATTCAATGCGCTCAGGCTCCATGATTTCAATTTCTTTGCGCACAATCGACTCAAAATCAATCGGCTCCATCAATTCGCGGTTATTCACGCGCAGCGAATCAATCAAGCTGTTGACCAGAATTTCTTCGACCACTTCTTGGGTTTCGCCCGCCACCGTTTCATTCAGAACGTCAATAAACTCTAAAATTAAGGGTTCAAAGCGGGTTTGGATAGCCGTTTGCATTGCCAATTGGCTGGGGGTTCCCGGTTCAGTAAGACGACCAATCAACTTTTGGATATCGCGCTGGAACAGCTCAGGCTCTAAGAACGGTCGCCAATCCTGGGCGGACCATTTTTGCAACAGCACTTGACTGCCTTGGTTAAAAGCAGGGCTGTGACGCAAAAGGCCCCCCGTTTTTTGTACCAGTTCGACCCACAGGGGTAAAGGCACCGTCTGTAAAACCCGGGCGTTTAACTGGAGCGTCAAAGAGCCCCCCAACGTTTCAAAGAAAACCTGAAATTGGGGTAACAACTGGGCTTCATGGCTCTGCCACTGTTGTTTTAAGAGCACTTGTAATAATTCGGCTTGGGCCTGAATGCGATCATACACAGCCTGTTCCGACTGCAGATTTAATAGATAGCCCATATCCTGAATACTCAAATAATGCAGACTGTTGCCTGCAATGGCTTCGAGCAACTCTTTGACTAAAGTGACCAAGGTAGGGTGTTCAAAAACATAGTGCTGGACCACGGCAAAAATGCGTTCCAGGTTTAACATCTCTTCCGTTAAACCCAGTTCCGAAACTGGGATCTGCGCCACCCGCTCGCGAATCAAGGTTTCAAACAGCGCCTGTAATTGTGCCCGTTTATCCTGCAAATAGACGGGTAATTCCTGATCAATCAGGACATTCACCACCTTGCGAATATCAGCCCGTAAACCACCAAAGGTAAGCAGCATAAACTCCATCACCCCTTGGGTTTCAATGTCCAAGAGAATCAAGCGGGTCAGCTCACTGCGCTTACTCTGGGCCAATTGCAAGAGATAGTGGGCAAAGGATTCGAATAAAAAATCTGACTCTTGTAAGACTGTGCGCAGCAAGCGACCGTCAAACAAGCTGCCCAAGGTACTGTTGTGGGGAATTTCCAGCTTGGAGAACGAGCTTTTTAACAGGTTGACCACATGGGCCTGGACCTCTGGTTTTTCCAATTGCTGAGATACCAAACCAAAGAGAAAATCGATGCCATCTGTCAAAGACAAAGAGGATAAAAAGCGATCCAAAGGCTGTTTCGCCAAAGCCGGGTTACCCAAGGCATTGAGCGTTGCTGTACGCATCTCTGGCAGAGCCTGGGGCGACAATACATGGTGCAAAATGTCAGGCAAAATAGCCGATAAATAAGACGACACAGGCAAGGGTGGCAAGTTCAACTCGGAGTGCAGCATTTTGTCGACCACTGGGGGCAACCAAGCCGGATGGGTTTCAACACTCCAGTTTTGCACGGCCTGCAATAAAGGCCCTATATCCAGGGACAACGACTGAAACTGCTGGATTTCACGGAAAATATCGGTAGCAATATTTTCCCGTTGGGCATAAATTTCGGAAAATCCCAGATTGAGTAATAAAGGTGAAAGATGCCCATAATGTTCCCGGGTATAACGCTGGAGCATTTGGTTAACAACCGCATAATTGTCCAGCGCCACAACCCGGCGAATGGCCTGTTTCCAAGCCGGGTGGTATTTTTCCAGGATTTTGACCATATTGTCTTTAGACAGCAGCTTTTTATCAATAAAATTGACCATGCTATCGGCCAAAGCGTCTTTATTCTTGGGGAAAATACCGGGGGTGAAAGGCAAATCCCAGGGCGTACCGGGGATTTTATAGGCCCGGTAAGGCCGGAAGAGCATTTTGATCGCCATCCAATTGGTGCCCACTTCGGTGATGGCATAAGAAAAGGAATAAGACAGCAAAGCCCAATTGCCTTTGACAAACTGTCCATAACCGGGCAGAAAAGACAAATACCACATCCCCACGCCCACGACAGCCCCCAAAAAGGCCCCCAAGAGCTTGATCGGCTGGAGTTCATTGCCCATAAAGCTGTCCATTTCCTGCTTTAACTCATCATCTGAAAAGCGGGAAAAACTCTCTTTAATGGCCACATAAATTTTGCCATCGAGCATTTGGTTATCGCGAATCAGGCTGACCATCAGCTCGACCAAAGTATCCGTCAAATGAGCCATAAAAGCCGGGTCCTGACTGAGATCGCTGTAGATATCTAAGCTCGACAGATAAATTTGGCGGATGTTTTCACGCTTGAGCGATTCTAGTACCTGATCAATCGCTTGGGCATACAGGGGTTCTAGGGTGTGGCAAAGGGCCCGTTTTAACGTGGGTGTTAACACTTCTCCCAATGAGGTATCCGCCAATAAACCGATACGATCCAGGCGCAAAGCCTCACTGATCTGGAGTGAAAAACCTTCGGTCTGCAAACAAGTTTGGGCATAGTCCAAGAACATGCGGGGGTTTTCTGGCAACAAAAGCCCCAATGGCATTTTTTTGATCACATGCCAATAGGGTTTGAGCAAAGCCTTAAACAGGCTGCCGCCATCGTCTTGCCCCAAAATCCGGGTTTTACAAAAATCAATGATGCCCTGAAAAGCAAGTTCGGCCAAACGCTCTAATTTTAACTGATTTAAAATGGGCAATTGCTGTAAGGGCTGCTCTAAGATATGCAGCAGATGTAACCCCTTTAAGCGTGGCAAATATTTGTGCAAAAGCTCCAGGCAAAGCTGTACCAGGGCTTTTTCATTGAGAATATATTTCTCTAAATATCCGACCAGGACATGGATACGGGTATGTTTTAAAAAGCGAGCCACCATGGCCGCCATGTCGCCGGGCCCCTGCTGCTGCATTAAGACCTTAATGTCGGCCAGCGTTTTTTCGACCACCTGATAACGGGCCGTAAGCTGTTGGCCAAAAATATTGCCAATCATCTGTTTGACCACATTTTCAGATTGCAAATGGGTGCTCAAGGCCGATTGGATCATGGCTTCCAATTCGCTTTTATTTTCACGCAGCCAGCTCTCTAACACTTCGACAATTTCCGGCAGATAACGTTCAATGAGTGTCACGGCCTGATCTTCCAAACGTTCGGTTAGAAAATCGGAGAGCGGCACATCCATGTGTTTGAGTAACTGCACCACCTGCATGACAATTTTGAGTAACAGGTACTGCCCTTTGACAGAGTCGAGAAAGGTTAACACCGAGGTAATCAGGCGCTCAAGCCCCTGGTCTAAATCGGTGCCCGCCAAGAGCTGTGCCAAAGAAAGGGACTGGAAAGAAGTGTTGAGTGCTTGCCAATCGGCGGCCCGGAAAAAATCTTGGTACAGTTGTTGCAATAACTGAGCCAATGCTTCCCGTTGGGCCTCTGGGTAAACCGACGCAAGATCAGCAGGCACGACCGCCTGCAACAGGGATTCAAACAGTTCCTCTGAACACAGGGCTTCCACAGGTAATTGCAGCCATTCTGCCCGCAGATGGCGGTATAGGTCGGCAATCAAGGCCGGGTCTACCAAGTCTTGCTGGGCAAAGAGCTGCTGGATCACATGGGCCCACTGTTCGGGAGTCTGCAAATCGGTCACTTGCAGGTGACTGAGCAACACATCAACACATACGGGCAAAATTTCGTCACGCTTGGTGAGCAAAAACGCCTTCAGATTGTGGCTGCTCTCTTCAAATCCCTGAATATCCTGTAGCTCGGAGAGGGCTTCGAGATTTTTCTGCAAGCTCTCAAACAGCAGGTGTTGAATGAGCTGTTTAAACGGGGTCTTAAAGCTGTCCTTTTGGAATTCTTCTAAGAGCGTGGCGGGCTTGATCAGGCGCTCTTCCACCAGCAAACTCATGGCCTGCTCCAACTGCTCCCGATCTTTGATAATCTCGGCCCCGCCAATCAGGGGGTATTCCTTAAAGAGCAAATTAATGGCCAAAGACTTGGTGACATAACCAACCAAGCTACCGGCGAGCAAATTCACGAGCAGAAGATTAAAATCCAAAAGCACACCTCAGGTCACATTGATTACACAGGACAGGATCAGCTCTAACTGCCGTTGTTTGTCAGTATAGTCACTTTTTTCTTTAAGTTGAACGAAATCGTCGCTTGTCCGGGGTCAGTCAAAAGTCAGATGGCCCTTTACCCCCGAAGCAATGCGCCCCCCGCCAGCACCAATAGCGCAAAGACCCCGATACGGAATTGGCGTTCATTGACCTTGTGGTGCAGCCACTCGCCCAGGGCAATGCCAGCGGGCAGGGTGGGCAATAACCACAGACTGCTCTGGAGGGTATTGAGGGTGATTTGGCCCCGGCTGACATAGGTGATCACCAGCAGGGTATTGAGCGTTAACCACACCATCGAAAGTGTGCTGCGCAAGGTGGTTTTGTCCACCGCGGTGCCACTTAAGGCATACACCAACAGCGGCCCTCCTGAAGCATAAACCCCATGGGTAATACCACTCATAACCAGCCAAAAAGCCGTTTGCCATCGGGGCAAAACCTGGGTTTGAACCCCTCGCAGCAGCCCCCACAACTGGCGCAGGGAAAACAGCACCACCAACGCCCCCAATCCCTGTTTTAACAATGGGCCACTCAAAAAGGGCAGGGCGACAATGCCGCCCATCACCCCGGCCCCCATCCAGGGCAAAATCCCTGCCAGTAGAAGCTTGCGGTCAATGTGAGTGCGGTAATTCCAGGCAAAATACAGGCTCATTAGCACATTCAGGGGTACCAACACCGCCAATAGTTGGGAGACCGGGAGCACCTGTGCCCCCAAAGTGACCGAAATGACGGTGCTGCCAAAGCCAGACATCGCTTCGACCGTATGGGCGAGGGCCACAATAGCCCCTAGAAAGAACAGGGTTGAAATCGGCATCCACCATTATACGCAAGGACAAGAATGCCCGTCATCCCCAAGCAGAGGCAGAAAATTTTCTGCCTCTGCCCCTGCTCTTTCTGCCTCCGCACCAAATCTTAGAACAATCTTAAGGTCCCGTTAATCGTGTTAAGCCCCTTCATAGGCGATAAAAGAAGAGAAAGGAGTGCACGCCATGATCATTCAACTTCAAACCAGTACAACCATCCCCACTGTTGCCAAACCGGCACAGCCCCCCGCAGCTCCGGCTCCTAGCACTCCTGATACACAATAGCCCCCCGCTCCCTCAGACACCTGGATACAAACCCTCGAAAAGGGCAGTACTGGCGCAGGCATTGTCGGCACCGTTTTAACTCTCCCCACCGAAATCATTAAAACGGCTGATGATATTGCCCTGTTGGCCACCAAACTGGCCACTCACAGCGGCAATGGAGGGTTGGTTGGAAAAGCAGTTGGCACTGTCGCCAAAGGCGTGGGTAAAGCCGCCGCAGGCAGCGCTTATCTTTCCCGTTTCTCCAGCAGCGTCATGAATATGCCCGTCATTGGCCGCTTGACCAAACCTGAAACTGCCGAGTTTTTAACCAAGCGTGTGATGCCCACCGTCAACGCCGTGGGTTCGGGTATCGCCATTTACAACCACAGTAAAAAACTTGAACAAGCAGAGGCCGAAGGCAATCAAACTGCGGCGACCCTGGCCAAGATACACATTGGCCTGAACGCCGTCAACGGCGTGGCCGGGTACATCCCCGGTAAAGCCCAAATTGTCGCCTCGGTGGCTGGTCTCACCAGTTTGGGTCTCGAAATCACCACAGCCCTCACGGGCTGGGGCAAATTAGCCCCTCCTCAACAGCTCAAGCCCTAAGATGACTTTGACGTCGCTTTTAACCATCTGCTAAACTGCCCAGGGTGCAGCGCCTTGGCCCTGCCAGCGATTCCCGCACGAGGTATCTATCTCCATGCTGATCCTGATTGCAGATGCTGACGTTCCCTATCGTCAGCAGATCCACGACTCCTGCCTGCATCAGCCCCAGGCCCGTGTCCAGGTTGTGGATACCTTTGAACAGCTCAAGCGATTTTTGCATCAGCAATTGCCTGATTTGCTGATTCTCGGCTGGGAAGATGGTGTCCAACGCGAGGCCTTGGCTTATCTAGGCGCTGATCCGGTGCGGGCCGATTTACCCGTCTTACAACTCTGCTCTGAACTGCACTGGCCCCAAGAGGGAGTTTTTGACCAGCTATCACGGGACAGTACCCCAGAAATCCATGCCCGGCGTCTCCATGCCGCCCTACGTTGTGGCCGCGAAGTTCAGCGGCGGCGTGCCCTCGAAACCCAACTCGGCGATGTGAAAGCCCAGCTTCAGGTTGCCCGTGAACAACTCGATCATCTCGCTTATATNNGGCGAAGGCGGCGACGACTTCCTCACCAAGCCAATCAAGCCCAGTCACCTGATCGCCACCGTGCGCACCCGCGCGACCCGCGCCAGAAGTCTGAAGGCACGCATCGTCCGCGACAGCCTGACCGGGCTCTACAACCGCCCCATGTTCGAACAGCGTCTCCATGAAGAATGGAAGCGCTGCCACCGCCATGCAGTTCCCCTGTCGTTGGTGCTGGCCGATCTCGACTTTTTTAAACCCTACAACGACAACTACGGCAAACAAAAAAGTGACGAGTGCCTGCGGGCCGTCGCCAACAGCTTGGCCACCGTCCGAGCGGGCGACCTCGTGGCGCGCTACGGCGGCGAAGAGTTTGCCATTTTATTGCCTGTGACCTTTGCAGAAGGGGCTTTGGCTCTGGCTGAACACTTCCGCGAACGGGTTGCGGCCCTCAAAATCGAGCACAAAGCCTCGCTGATTGCCCCCTATTTGACCGTCAGCGTCGGGGTCGGCACCTTGTTGCCCCAAGATCCCAACAGCGCCCAACAGCTCGTCGAAATGACCTTTAAAGCCCTGCGCGAAGCCAAGCGTGAGGGTCGCAACCGCGTCCAAGTGGCTTCCTGTTCTGTCAAGGCTCAAGCCGATGGCAGTTCGCCCTAAGCAC
>DLGM01000412.1:10656-12221 GCA_002482705.1 Cyanobacteria bacterium UBA7694 | reverse complement strand
GCGCACCACAATTTGGCGATAAGCCTCGGGAGAATCAGGGCCAAATTCAACACATATTACCTGACATTTCGGGCAAAAACCAAACTTCTGCCGATTATGAGAGGTATCATTCACCTCAAAACCTTGGCACTGTGGACATAACATGGGCTTTTCTCTCTCTCATTGCGTATCTTGTTAGAAGGAGTATCGGTTGACTATTTGTAAACCCTGTTCAACTTAAAGGAAACTTAACACTGTATCAGATAAGATTGCGAGAAATTAAAAAATGTGTAAAGAATGGGCTCTCGGACGCAAAAAAGAAACCGACAGCCGCGATGGGGGCACGGCTGTCGGCGGAAGGGAGTACAGAAACTATTGGGGTTGCTGGCGCAAATAAAAGGCAGCGCGGGCACGACAGGCCTGACGCAGAGCTTGTTCTTGTTGTTGCACTTGGTACTGAATATTGGTTTGAATCAGGCCAGCAAGTTGGCGGGCCCGAGGAATCGGCGGAGCCATGTCTTGAGGAGCAGGAAGCACCTCGAGGATTGGACGCCCAGAGCGAAACAGGGGAAGAGGGAGGGTACTCATCGCGGGGGCTTCCTTTCGTGTCTTGATAGTTTGATTATAAGAAAGGGAAATACAAGCGTCAAACACGGAATTTTCACATAAATTCAACATCAAATGCCATATAACGGCAATGTAAAGACCATGTGACGTTTTTAAGGGGGTCACTGAGGCCCAAAGGCCGATGGGCGTTACCTTAGAAGCAAATCCAGTAAAGTTTTGTCAAGCAGATGAATCGGCATTTTTGACGAAATTATCACGAAATTTTTTATCTAAAGAAATGTAAAGCGCTCAGCACTAAGCATTAAAGCTCCGCCAATGCCCACAGCTCCAAGCATCATACCATACACCCAAGCAAACATCCTCCGCCCTCCCACACACATTCCCAGGGCTGGTCAATTCTATGCGGATACGGGCCCAGAAGGCCGCGTCCCATTCCATCAGTGCCTCTCAATGGGCGTAAATATAAGCTTTAGGTGTGATGCAGGTGCAGGAAGGGAAGAAGATTTTCTGCCCTTGACTTTGTGCACCTGCATTGGACATCGGAGAACTGACCGGCCCTGACACATGCCATTGACAAACAGACGCAAGATTATTTATGCTGGAACACACTTATGCCCACGAAAGGAGATCGCGCCATGAAACATACAGAGCTTGTCTTTATTGTCACCCCGGTTCCCGCTCTGGCGATCTCCTTGGCAGCCTAGCCCTCTCTTTTCGCAACCCAAGTATCTCCAGAGTTCTTTATTCACTTTATCTGGAGCTATTATGCATTTTTTACCTGCTTGGACGGGCTGGCAAACAGCCCATGCGATTGATTTTGAGCCTTATTTTCAACTCGGTTGGCAGCCCGCTCGCGTGGCCGCTGAGTTTACCGACCGTTACACCCTGCTGACCGAACAGGGGGAAAGCTTGGCCACCCTCAGCGGCAAACTGCGCTTTGAAGCCTTGGGGCGCCAAGATTTACCTGCCGTTGGGGACTGGGTCGCCTATCAGCCCAGCCCCGGCATTGGGCTGATCCA
>DLGM01000412.1:4495-10637 GCA_002482705.1 Cyanobacteria bacterium UBA7694 | reverse complement strand
AATGCCCTACTGCCCCGCCACAGTTGCTTTGAGCGACGCATGGCCGGAGGCCAAGGCGTGCAGATTGTGGCAGCCAATGTGGATACCGTCTTAATTGTGCAAGGTCTCGACAGCGATTTTAACCTGCGCCGCCTCGAACGCACCCTGATACAAGCCCATGCCTCGGGAGCCAAACCCGTGATTGTGCTGAATAAAAGTGATCAGCACCCGGACCCGGAGCAGTGCCGTTTGGCCGCTCAGGCAGTGGCTGGTAATACCCCCGTGGTGTTATTATCTGCTCTCCAGGGAGAGGGGTTGAATCAGCTCGAACCGTGGTTAAAAACGGGGCAAACGCTGGTCTTACTCGGATCGTCAGGGGTTGGCAAATCGACGATTACCAATGTCTTGTGCGGCTTTGAACGGATGGCGACCCAAGCCAATCGCCAAGACGATAGCAAAGGACGGCATACGACAACACATCGGCAACTCCTGCCTTTAACAGGAGGGGCTTGGTTAATTGATACCCCTGGTATGCGCGAATTACATCTGTGGGGAGATCACGAAGAAAGCCTCACAGCCCCTTTTGCAGATATCGAAACCCTGGCAGCCAACTGCCGCTATCGTGACTGCGCCCATGCCCAGGAACCTGGCTGTGCCGTCCAGCAAGCCCTAGAGCAAGGGATTCTGGATCTCCGTCGCTGGCAAAGCTGGCAAAAGTTAACTCGGGAACAGGCCTATGCCACCCGTCAGGCCAACGCCGATTTAGCCCGCCAAGAGCGTGCCCGCTGGAAAAAGATCAGCAAAGGAGCACGTGAACACATCCGCCAGAAATACCGTTAAAGCGCCGAGGGTGTCGGTATCACTTGCCGACACCATTCGACAAAAGCCTCGGGCGCGTCGTGATTTTCAAATAAAATCGCGTTGCGCTCCTGAACCGCTTGACGATAACGGGCTCGCAATTCTGGATCTGTGGCAATGCGGACAGCTTTGGTGACATAGTCAGCGGGCGACAGCGCAACACAGTCAAACCAGTCCATGCGTCGGTAAGCAGCATAAGTGCCGCGACCACGCATCAGTTCACCGGGCAAAGTCACGATTGGCACCCCAACCCCCAAGGCCAAATAGGCCGTATTTCCGCCGCCAAAGGGGAAGGTATCTAAAACCACGTCAGCCGTTTGCAGGGCTTGTAAAAACACATCTTTGGGTAAAAATGGCAGGAACAAAATGCGATCGGCATCCTGGCCCCAGTTCACCCGATAGCGCATGTGCACAATCTCCGCCAAACTTTCTGCTTCTCGCTCACAGAAAAAGAGAATGCGGGCCTCTGGATCTTGCGCCAGAATCCCTTCCAGTACAGGATCAAAGTCGGGGTGAATTTTATAGGGCATCATCGGGCACATATAGGTGTGCCCGGTCTGTGGCCAGCGATAGCGGCTGAGATCAGCGGGTTCTTTGGCTAACTCCGGGCGCGGATACCGCATCGGTAAGCCAGGCAACTGAACCAAATGTTCAGTGTAATGCGCTTGAGCCCCCTCCGGTTCGAGCAGCTCACTGGAAATAAAGGCCTCAACCGTTGATGAACCACTGGTAATTGGATGGCCACTCAATATGGCCTGTACGGGCGCAAGGCGAACTTGGGTTAACATCGTACTTTGGGGATCCATTCCCACGTCCGCATAAATCAAAATGTCCGGCGCTGCATTGGCAATTTCTTGGGCTGAAGTAGCCGGATCCCGCGAGACAATCTGCCAATGATCCGCCAGGGCATTCACAGCATCTGAGTGGCTATCAAGCGGGCTGGCGGGCAAGTGGAAAATTTGCAGCGCAAGATCTTCGGCTGCTGCGACGGCTTCCATTAAACCCTGGAAACAATACAATACCGAGTGGCGACGGAAAAAGCGCGAGACAAACGCAATACGTCGGGGTCCTGGTGGGCGCTCTGTAGGCAGCTTCAAAGCGCTAAGTATCGCTTGTGCTGCCGGAGCATAAGCCTGGGCCAACAAGACCTGGAGATCGCGATCGGGATAACCGTGGTAAGCCAAATAAAAAGAAAAGGTTTCAATATACGTATTGGCAGGATCAACGCTGACTGGCGCATTGGCAACCAAATTCTGAAGAGCATTCCGGTAGCGCTCACGCTGCTCCAGCATGTGAGCAGCGTTGGCGATCACTGGGCTGAGTGCCGTCGCCATCATCAGTTCAATCCAGTAGCTGGGGATTAACTGCTGAGCTTGTGCCAAGGCATCGAGCCCAGCCTCCATACGCCCTAAGTTGATCAGACAACAGCCCAAACGAATCAGAGCATGACAGCGATCTTCGGGGGGATCTTCGGGATGAGAGGCCAAATAAGCCCGTAACAAATGAACCGCAGTGGTATAACGCGAGAGATTGGCGGCAGCACGCCCCATTTCCAGGGTAATGGTGGCCTCTGGGCGCAGCCGCAGCAATTGTTCAAAATAGGTCATCGCTAAGCGGTTATTGCCAAGACGAGAGGCGGTAATTCCGGCATTAAAAAACAAATCCGGGTGCGGGCGAATACTCAGGCCTCGTTCATAATAGTGCAACGCCTCGACAAAATGGCCACTGGCAAATAAAAGCCCGCCCATATTATTGAGGGCGACTTGGTAATCCGGGGCCAAAGACAGCGTTTTTTGGTAATACTCCAAAGCTTTTGGCACATTATTCTGCAATTGGTAGATCAGCCCAATCTGGTTATAAGCATCGGCTACCTCAGGGTTGTGTAACAGCAATTGCTCGTACCAATGAAGGGCCTCGTCGTATTCTGTATCCGCCAAAGCCAAATTTCCAAGCTGAAAATAGGCCTCTAAAAAGCCCGCATTTTCCTTAATACATTTGGCCAACACTTCTCGCGCTTTTTGACGATAGCCCAACTCCACCAGCACCAGAGCCAACTGGGTATAGGCAAAACCCAATTGGGGGTTCAGGCGCATAGCCTCCACATAAGCAGCCAGCGCCTCGTTGAGCTGATTGAGCTGCAAGAGATAACTGCCGTGGTTAAAATGGAGCTCTGGATCTTCGGGGGCATATTGCAGCGCCTGTAAAACCCAATCGAGTGCCGCCTGTTTATGCCCCAAACGGTGGGCTGTCATCCCCATCAGATTGAGGGCTTTGGGATCAGTGGGAGTGAGCCTCAGGATCTCATGCAGCAGTTCTTCCGCGCGGGCGTACTGCTGTTGCTCTAGGGCTTCTTCTACCTGCTGCAGTGATGACACGGCTTAAAACTGATCCTTGAGTTGTCGCAAGGCCGCAAAAAGGGGCACAGGCCGCTGTGTCGTTCCGGGCAACAATTCGGTCACCCGCGCCTGTACTGTCGGGACATGCACCCGCAAAAATGGGTTGGTAGCCCGCTCTTGGGCCAAAGTCACAGGAATCGTTGGCAAGCCTTGGCTTTGTAAAGCCTCAGCCGCTTGCTGCCGAACGGCAATGGCACTGTTGTCAGGCTCTATATGTAAGGCAAAACGCAGATTATTAAGCGTGTATTCATGGCCACAGTAGATTTGTGTGTCGTCTGGGCAACTGCCGATCACATCGTTGATCGAATGGTACATCTGCTCAGGGGTACCCTCAAAGATACGGCCACAACCGGCACTGAACAGGGTGTCACCGGTAAATAGGGCCGGCACCTGTGGGAAAAAATAAGAAATGGCCCCATGGGTATGCCCCGGATTNNNNGGATTGAACAAGACCACCCCTTCGAGCTGGCCGATCTGGAAAGGGTCACCGGCATCCATGGGGTGATTCAGCCCCGGGATCCGGGTTGCATCCGACACATGCCCATACACCGGAATATCCGGGTACATGTCGAGCAATTCAAGGTTGCCACCCACATGATCCCCGTGGTGATGGGTGTTTAAAATGGCGTTCAGGGTCAACCCCTCTTTGGCCAAAGCCACCTGTACCGGCTCGGCTTCAGAGGGATCAACCACGGCAGTAGCGCCTGTCTCTTCACAGATCACCAAATAGGCATAATTGTCTTTCAGACAGGGAACGGGAACCACACGCATTAGTAGCGAATCCCTTTGTCGGCCATACGCTGTAGGGCTACATCAAAGCGCTCATCAGGAGCTGTCAGAGTCATGCGGAAATAACCTTCGCCATATTCGCCATAACCCGTACCTGGCGAAACCACAATGCCGCATTCGTCGAGCATAATGCCCGCAAACTGAGCGGAAGTATAACCTTTGGGCACTGGCAACCACAGATAAAAAGAAGCTTTAGGGGCTTCGATGTTCCAGCCCAGGTGTTTTAAACCAGCCACCACCTTATCACGGCGGGCCTGGAAAATGGCGTTGTTTTCATCAATCATTTTCTGACGATCGGGGTGTAACAGGCCAAAGATAGCGGCCTTTTGGATGGCTTTAAACACACCGGAATCGACATTGGTTTTAATCGCTCCCAACCCGGCAATCGCTTCTTTGGCACCGACGGCCATACCAATCCGCCAGCCCGTCATATTAAAGGTTTTACTGAGTGAGTTAAATTCAATCGCCACGTCTTTGGCACCCTCAATTTCGAGAATGCTGATCGAACGATAACCGTCATAACACACTTCGCTGTACGCCAAATCATGACAGAGCAGGATATCGTACTCTTTGGCAAAAGCAACCGCTTCTTTGAGCTGATCCTTGGTAACCACAGCCGAAGTCGGGTTATTGGGGTAGTTAATGTAAAACATTTTGGCTTTGCGGGCCACATCCGAGGGAATGGCGCTGAAGTCGGGGAAATAACCGGTCTCAGCATGAATCGGCACATGATAGGGAGTGCCTCCGGCCATGATGGCAGCGGTGTTATAGACCGGGTAACCGGGGTTGGTTAACAACACCACATCACCGGGATCAACAAAAGCCAAAGCAATATGGGCAATGCCCTCTTTAGAACCAATCAGACCAATGACTTCCGTGGCCGGGTCAACATCTACCCCAAAGCGGTCTTGGTAATAGACCGAGACGGCCTTGCGGAAATCGGCGGTGCCTTCATAGGGCGGGTAGTTGTGGGTATCGGGGTCTTCAACCGCTTTTTGCAGGGCTTCGACCAGAATTTTAGGGGTGGGCAGATCCGGGTCACCAATGCCGAGGTTGACAATATCAACACCCCGAGCCATGGCAGCCTGTTTTTTCTTATCAATTTCGGCAAATAAGTAGGGGGGAATGAGGCTTAAACGGTGGGCGGTTTTCATACAAGGGCTCCTTTGGATCACGGGCAAGAAAAAATAAGCGGCTGACAAGCCGTAGGCAGTATACCACCCCAACCAAGTGGGGCGTATCGCATACCCGCCAAATACCAGGACCGGTCAGTTTTTCGATTTCCAACGTAGGTGCAGGGGCAGAAGATTTTCTGCCCTGCACCTATCCTGGAAAGCACCCCATAAACGCGTTTTTTACCGATGCTGTATGCTGTTTTTGACTGTTTTTAAAATCAGTGTTGACAGTGTTTACTTTAGATGTTAAGCTAAAAGTATCAAAGAAATCCCATAAATGAGGTCAACCCCATGGATAAGCTCGGTTCTAACAATCTGCCTTCGCCTTCTGTTTCGAATGTCAAAAGCAAAGTGCAACAATTTGAAAACTTAAATGTTTCCAAAACCGTTGACCCCCCCAAAGAACAACAACCGCCTTCTGAACCCAAATCCAAAACCCCGAGCCTGGTCTCAGAAGACACACAACAACGCACCGACAACACCATCGACAATACCCCGCCCCAAACTCTCGTCAACTCCAGCCAAGAAGTGCCTAAGCCCCGTGTCCTCCAGCGCACCCAACGCCAGCAGAACCTGCTCACCCCAGAAATGCAGCAACAACGCATTCAACAGCGTGACCAGCAATTGCTCAGCCAAACCGTTCCGGTACAACCGATCGACAGAAGCCGTCCCAATCTCACCCCTTTTCTTCAGGATCAGTTCCGCACCCTCGAAAACGATCTGCGCGACATTTCTCCCCTGAAGGTCAATGGCAAACTCAAAGAAGCCAAACAGATTGGCATCGATATGTTCCGCAACCCCAACCTGAGCCAAACGCAAAAAATCATGCTCATTACAGCCACTCCCCACGAATTACAACAAGAAGTGCTCAAAACAGTTATGGGACTGCGCCCGGAAAAATATGGTCACACGCTCCAACAGGCTGAACAAACCTACAACCAAGAA
>DLGM01000412.1:0-4451 GCA_002482705.1 Cyanobacteria bacterium UBA7694 | reverse complement strand
CAGCAACTACCAAGACAAAAAAGTACTCTTCGACCAGCTGAGCAATCTGGCTGAAGAAATGGGAAAAAGTGGCCTTAACCCCCAAACCCAAATCCAGCTCAAACAGCAGTACGCCCAATTATTGCGCGATTATAATGGTTCCTCTGCGGGCTTCCAAACGGGCACCAACGGCAAAATCACCGTGGCCAATCCCCCGCAAGAGCCTGTCGCCCCCGAGTTTCCCGTGCAAGAACTGATGAAAGGGCTGTCCAAACACAAACAGGACCTGGTCAACAACATTCTCAAAGGGATTGAAATAGGCCGTAACGAAGGTCAAGTCCACATGACCAATGACAACAATAACCGTGTAGCGGAAATCACCTTCCCCGACGGCATGCACCTGACCCTGGATCGTTTTATTGCCGGCGGGGGCGGGGGCCAAATCATGCTCATGAAAGATGACCAAGACCGTCCGGTCATCCTCAAAAAAATCACCAACGATGTGCTCACCGCAATCAACGAAATCCGGTCCCAGCAAATTGCCGCTGAAGGTTCCAATGGCAAGGTCGTGGGCATCCAGAATGTCATGTTTGTGAATAATGAAACCTATGTCGTTATGGACTATGCCAGTGGCGGCGACCTGAACGACTTTACCAATAAACTCAACCAAGCGCCCATCAGTGACAATGCCAAAAATCTGATTCGCCTCAGCCTGAGCAAAGATATTGTCGAAGGCTTTTCACATCTGGAGCATCGCGACATCCAGCACCGCGACATTAAATTTGGCAATATCTACGTCATGCCTGATGGTACCGCCAGCATTGCCGATTTCGGCGAATCCAGAACCGATGGCCGTCCCACTTATACCAGTGCGGGCACGATCATGGGCAATGCTCCTGAAGTGAACGATCACCTCAAATCCGCTGGACAAAAAGCCGAAGTGTGGGGGGTAGGCAACCTGATCCATAAACTGGTCAACAATACCAATACAGAAGCACTGCCCATGCCTGGTAACCTCAACTTTATGTTCCAATTCCAGCAATACATCAGTGACTGGGGCCGTGACCCTAACAACCAGGTCATCCCCAACCCCCAAACCAGCACCGAGCATTTGGTCAACACGATGATGCATCGTGATCCCAACCAGCGCCCCAGCTTTGAGTCTGTGAGTCAGCACAGTCTGTTTACCGGCACCGATCGCCCGGAAATCAAGCAGTTGATCACCGCCATTATCAACAATGACGTCAACGAGATCAACCGCCTTAATCAGCTAATCGGCTAATAAACTGGCTCCCTACCCCTGGGTGAGTGTAAAACTCACCCAGGGGTTTTGCGCTGGCAAAATCCCGCTACAAAGACTGAAGATTAAACAGAATCTGTTCCGCCATGATTTGCACTGCAGGCCGCTCCATCGCCGTCGGTGCCGCACACACGTAAGCCTGAATAAATTTTTCTTCCGGAGGAGTGGCCACAATCGCCAGTTTACCCTCACGGATATATGGCTCAGCAAGTGACAGCGGAATATAGCTGGCCACCCCCGATTTGGCCCAAAACAGCACCGTCTCCATCATATTTGTTTTGGCGACAATCGCTCGTGGGAAGCGCTCCTCATTCCAAGGAAATCGTAACTCCGCAGGCAGCTCTTGTACGGTCTCGACATAAGCAAAAGTGCTCCAATGGCGCTGGGGTTGCGGGCAAGACACAATCACATAGGGAATCGGTCGCCCACTCCCCACCAGCAAGCTCTCATCCCCCGGTGGCACAATCATTAAGGCCACATCCAACTGCCCTTTTTGCAAACGTTTTTCAATCATCAACGACTGTGTACACACCGATGAGCGCACATAAACATCGGGATAGTCGCTGATAAACTGTGCCAGCACATCGGCCAAAACATTAAACGAAAGGGCCGATTGCCAAGCCACCGCAACCGTTCCCTGTAATTGCCCCGCCAATTCCCGTTTTAGCTGCATAGGGAGTTGGTTGATGCGGGTGAAAAACTGTTGTGCCTCTTCCCCCAAAAGGCGCCCTTCAGGGGTAATATAAAATTTTTTGCCTTCTCTTTGGATCAATGCGGTTCCCACCCGCTGTTCCAGCAGCCGGATATTCCGCTGTAATGTAGCCAGCGAAATGTCCAATTTCATGGCCGCCTGAGTCATATCCTGTTCCCGATAAAGCATTAGGTACTGCTCTAACCACACAATTTTGAGTTGGGGTTCTCTCAACACGGTTATGAATTCCTCAGATAGGCCAGCAAAGCCCGGCTAAAATCATTAAAAGGCTGCTCCAGAGGACGGGTACTTGGCCAAACCAAATAACGTTTGGCAAACATTTCAAAAGGCGGTTGAGCAACAGGTTCTACCGTCTGCTTAAGCTCAGAATAGGGCAAGACTAGCATTGGCATATGTAAACAGCCCACCCCCAAAAGACAGAGATGGGTCGCCATGGCAATATCGAGCTCGGCGATAATGTTACGTGGCCACTTGGTTTCTGGCCATACATTCAATGTCCCTCCATGCTCAGGTTCAGGGGCAAAACAAATGTAGGGTAACTCATGCCAAGGTTTGCCCTGAAAATGTGCCGCACCCATAATCTGATAGGGAATGGCACACATTTCGACAGCGGTAAAATCGGGCCCATCGGGGGGCTCAGAAAACACGCACAAATCCAGGTGCCCTTGAAGTAAAGCCCGAGCCATTTTCACCGGAGACTGAAACAATTTAAATTCCGGCTGATGAGATGGGTTCTGAATTTGCCATTGTTCTACCCAATTGGCAACGGTAATGTCAAACAGGTGTAAAAAACCGATGCGAATTTTTATAGATGTCACGTTGGCTCGTTGCTCTTGAAACAAATCCTCCATTTTAAAAACGGACGCGATAAGACTCTGACTTTTTTGGTAAAGCAGTTTCCCGGCTGGGGTTAACCGTTGTTTCCCACTCTGATTGCGATAGAGCAGCGGCTGCCCAACATCCTGCTCCAGTTGCATCAGCGCTTTGCTGAGCGCCTGTTGCGTAATAAATAAACGCTCAGCAGCCTCCTGAAAACTATCAGACTCTGCAATCGCTGAGAAAAAATACAAGGTATTTAACTTGAGGGACATCAAACTACTCTTTAATGGGTCAGTGGGTCACATTCCCTCATCATGAAGCGATACACCCAAAATAGCAAGCCGTGGCTCAATACGATGAGGCAAAATCAAGACAAGAGACGTCAAACAGGATGAACGGTTCATCCACCCATTTTGGCACATTTTTAAAAGTGTGCCAAAATAGACTATTTAAGCCACTGAAGACAGCCAACTGGTTTGGGCTGCCGCTTCCAAGGCCTGCTCGATGTCAGCCTGAAGATCATCGCCATATTCAATGCCCACCGATAAACGCAATAAGCGGGGAGAAATCCCCGCCTGTAGCTGATCTTCCGGGGGCATCGAGGCGTGGGTCATGCTGGCCGGATGGGCAATCAGGCTTTCGACCCCCCCGAGCGATTCAGCCAAGGTAAACAGTTGCAAGGCCCGCACAAAAGCCCCCAAATCACCCGCTTCAGGGGCCAACTCAAGGCTAATAATGCCGCCAAAGCCCCGCTGCTGACTGCGTGCGAGATCATGACCAGGATGGGTTTTTAAGCCCGGATAATACACCTGCTCAACCGCCGGGTGGTGACTCAAAAAATGGGCCAACTGGCGGGCATTGGCCTCGTGCTGCTGCATCCGCAACGGCAAGGTGCGCACACCCCGCAGGGTGAGGTAGCTGTCAAAGGGAGCCCCGGTCAAGCCCAAACAATTGCCCCACCAGGCCACTTCGGCCCCAAGCTCCGGGTCTTTGGCAATCACCGCCCCACCGACCACATCCCCATGCCCATTGAGGTATTTGGTGGTCGAATGGATGACCAAATCAGCACCGAGGGTCAGGGGCTGCTGTAATAACGGCGACAAAAAGGTATTGTCAGCCACCACACGGGCCCCGACCCGGTGAGCCGCTTCGGCAATCGTGCGAATATCGCTCATGCGCAGCAAGGGATTACTGGGGGTTTCAATCCATACCAGCGCAGGGCGTTCCCGCTCAATGGTCGCCACCAAATTTTCTGTGTCACAAAAGCGTTCTATCTGTAAACGGAAATGCCCCTGCTTGGCCTTGGCCTTTAACAGGCGCTGACAACCACCGTAGCAATCATCGGGAGCCAACACCAGATCACCCGATTGCACCAACTGTAAAACCAGCGCTACGGCAGACATGCCGGTGCTGGTGATCGTACACGAGGAACCCTGCTCTAATTCGGCCAGAGCTTCGCCCAAAAGATCGCGGGTGGGGTTGCCAGAGCGCGTATAGTCATAGGTGCGGCGCTCATACAGATCCTTAAAAGAAAAATTCGAGCTCAAATGCAGCGGCGGCATTACAGCCCCGTGTTGGATGTCACTGTTGATCCCACTGCGGGCAGCCAAGGTTTCCGGGTGAAATAAAGGTTTCATGCAC
>DLGM01000281.1 GCA_002482705.1 Cyanobacteria bacterium UBA7694 | reverse complement strand
GGTCCCGAAAAACGGGGGTGCCCGGCTGGATCAGGCGAAGGCCTCAGGAGACCACAGGACGCAAAAATTCATTGCACTCCGGGGTTTTTCCCTTTTTTGTACATTATCCAGCTAGAGGTTTACAGTGAAAGCCATCCCCATCTTCCAAAACGGTGCCGCCGAGGTCTTAAAAATCCAGGATTGGCCCACACCCCAAGTCAGACCTGACGAAGTTTTGATTGAAGTCAAAGCCTTTGGCCTCAATTTTGCTGATGTACAAGCCCGCAAAGGACAATACGCCGAAGCGCCGCCCATACCCTATGTCCCCGGTTATGAAGTGGCTGGGATCGTTTGCGAAGTGGGCGCTCAGGTCACACGCTTTCACAAAGGACAGGCCGTCTTTGCCATTACCTCTTTTGGCGGTTACAGCGAACTGGCGGTCGCCAAAGAACAGGTGTGTTTTGCTTTGCCCGTGAGCATGTCGATGGCGGAAGGGGCTTCGATTCCGGTCAATTTTGCCACGGCGTATCATAATCTCTTTCAGACCGGGACGCTCTTACCCGGCTCTAGGATCTTAATCCATGCCGCTGCTGGAGGCGTTGGGCTGGCAGCCATTCAAATGGCCAAGCTGCGCAACTGCGAAATTTTTGGCACGGCCAGCTCCCCGCAAAAGCTCGCATTGCTGCACGAGTGGGGCGTACATCACCCGATCAACTATGTCGAACAAGACTTTGTGGCCGAGGTCATGCGGATTACCCAGGGCGAAGGCATTGATCTGGTGCTTGATTCGATAGCGGGTTTTTCGCTCAAAAAGGGCCTAAGCATTTTACGCCCCCACGGACGCGTGATTGGTTTTGGCGGAGCAGGCCTCTCAGATCGCAGTGGGCTCAACGCCCTCAAACTGGTCCCCCAAATTCTGAGCATGCTCTCAATCAACGCCATTGACCTGATGATGAAAAGCAAAGGTTTTTATGGCTCAAACCTCAAGGCCTTGGGCGATCACCGCCCAGAAGTATTGCTCGACACCATGGAAAACGTCTTGCGCCTGTTTGCTGAAGGCAAGCTCAAAACCATTATCAGCAAAACCTATCCCTGGACCGAAATTGTGCGCGCCCACCAAGAGATTGAAAGCCGGGCCACCACCGGCAAAATTGTGCTCACCATCCCCTAAACGATTCATCTTCCATTCAGCTTCACAGCGTATACTCGAAGGTAGATTGTGTTGAATTCTTGGAGCACTCGTATGAAAATACTGCTTGTCCTCGGTATGGGTATACTGCTGGCCTCTTCAGCCTGGGCAGCCCCACCCACCGCGTTACCCAACTTAATTTTGCAACTCCAGCAACAACATCAGGGACGCTTGATTGGCTTGGAATACGAAACCCGCCAGGGTGAGGTCGGTTTTCGCGTCGAATTATTGACCCCCCAAGGGCAGAGCAAGGCCTTTTTTATTCGTGCCCGGGATCAGCACATCGAAGCCCTGAGTCGGGCCGGGGTAAAGGTCCGCTCTCAGTCCCAACGTGAAGTCCTGCCCCTGGATGCGGTGCTCAAAAAAGCCTTTGGCAACCAGCCTTATCGCCTGATCAATGCCGAATTAGAGTTTAAACAGGGGCGTTATGTTTATGAACTGGACTGGATCGCCCCTGATGGCACCGTCTGGGAAGCCGATCATGATGCTTATACCGGCCTCGAACTCAAACGGGAACGGGAGGACGACTGATGCGCCTGCTCCTGGTGGAAGACGACGAAAGCTTGGCCGAACATCTGCGTGAACGTCTCGAAGGCAGCGGTTATGCCGTGGACTGGAGCCCCAGCGGAGAAGACGCCTACTGGTTGGGCAGCCATGAAGCTTATGCCGCAGCCATTCTTGATTTGGGTTTACCGGATTTACCGGGTTTAGAGGTGTTGCGCCGCTGGCGAGGCACAGGGCTTGCTTTACCCGTGTTAATTTTAACCGCCCGTGACGCCTGGCAAGAAAAAGTGGATGGGTTTCAGGCCGGGGCCGACGACTATCTGACCAAACCTTTCCACAGCGAAGAACTATTGGCACGGCTGCAAGCCCTGATTCGCAGAGCCAGTGGGGGAGTGCCCGGTCCCCTGATCTGTGGCCCCTTAAGCCTGGACGAGCGCACCCAAAGTGTCTGGATCAGCGGCCAAGAACACACCTTGACGGGTTCCGAATTTCGTTTGCTGCGTTATTTAATGCTGCATCCGGGCCAAATCCTGTCTAAACTTCAACTCGCAGAACAACTGTATGATCTCGACTCGGGAGCGGACAGCAATATCATCGAAGTGTATATGAACCGCCTGCGCCATAAAATTGGTCGCCAGCGCATCCATACCCAACGGGGCCAAGGTTATCGCCTTGATATTGATCCATGAAACTGCCAAGCCTTTACCAACGCCTAGGATTAGGACTGGGAGGTCTATTGCTGGTTTTGCTGCTGTTACAGGCAGGCACGGCCTTTTGGACCCTGTCAAATGGCACGGAAAGTTATGTGCGAGAACGCCTGGCCCACGACCAGGAAAGCTTGCTGGCCGCCTTAGAAATTCATCAGGGGTTGCCCCTGTTACCCAGTGGAGGCATCAATCCCAGCTTTACCCGCCCTTTTTCCGGGCACTATTACCAACTGCATTTTGGCATCCTGACCCTGTATTCCCGCTCGCTCTGGAATGCCGAATTGCCCCATCCCCCCTTGTCCCCCGGTGAAAAACAGTTCAGTTTTGTAACAGGCCCTCAGAATCAACCCCTGTTGGTCTTGAGTGCTGGCTATACCAAAGGCAATCTGCCCTTGGTACTGAGCGTGGCCGAAGATGTGAGTACCATGCAAGCGGCGCGGCGGCGCTGGTTGCAGTTCCAAGCCCTGCTAGCAGTTCTCGCGGTGATCGGGCTGGGGGCCTCCCTGCACATCCTGCTGCGTCAAGGTCTTCAGCCCCTGACCGGTGTAGTAGACGATTTACAACGCCTTGAACAGGGGCACATTGACCGCCTCGGAGAACAGGTGCCGATCGAAGTAGCGCCGTTGGTGCAAGCCTTTAACCGCACCCTCGAACAGTTGCAACAGCGCTTGAACCGCTCCCGCAATGCCCTGGGGGATCTGTCCCACAGCCTTAAACTGCCCCTCACCCGCATGCGACAATTGCTCGAAACCCGCCCTTGGCCTGAGATGGGGCAAGAGGCCACAACCATGCACGCACAAATTGATCGCTATCTCAAGCGGGGCCGCTTGGCCGGGGCCGCACCTGGGACGGGCCAAGTCGATGTAGCCGCAGCAGTTGAGTCCGTATGGCAAGTGCTCAAGCGGGTGTATGCCGATCGGCATCTGGCGCTGACGGTGGAAGGGCGAGCGCAAGTGCGTCTGGATCGCGAAGATGCCCTCGAACTGATCGGCAACCTGCTTGAAAACGCCTGTAAATGGGGCGTGAGCCGCGTGCGGGTGACGCTCCGCAGCTTGCCACAACAGGTACAGATCNNGAAGATCACAATTGAGGACGATGGCCCCGGCTGCCCGCCAGAACAGCTGCCCTACCTGCTGACGCGCGGGGTCCGGGCGGATGAAAGCGTGCCCGGTCATGGCTTGGGTTTGGCGCTGGTGCAAGAAATTGTGGCCAGTTATCAGGGCACCTTGCAACTGGGTTCATCGGAGCAACTCGGGGGGTTCTCCGTACAGGTGCTTTTGCCCGTTTAAAGCGCCCGTAAAGCTTGAGCGAGGGCTGTTCCCACATGCCATTTACGGGCCTCATCATGGACGGTGTTCAGCGCGATCAGCGTGGGGTTGGTATTGATTTCAAAGACCTGAAGACGGCCCTCCACGCAGCCATAATCGAGACGGCCAAATTCAATGTTGGCGACATCAAAAATCGCTTGAATTTCAGAGAAGTGGGTTTCGCTTTGGGCATAGGCCAGCCCCACTTCAATCCAGGCGGCCGGGTAATCTGCGGGAGTATCTTTGAGCACCCAGTGAGAGCCCATGATCAAGCGTGAGGGAATAATCTGTGTTCCGATTCGGAAGGCCCCATATTTCAGGTACACGCCATCAGCATTGGCCGTATCCACAAACTCCACCACGATTGATTCGGCATCGAGTTCACCCAAGGCTCTGAGTTTGGCAACCTCGGCTTCGAGTTCGTCTTGGTTGTACAACAGCTCTGTGAGCGGGCCATTGTGATCATTGGCTTGCCGGATAAAGACTGGAAACTGACGGGGAACAGGCACCGTTCTGGCGGGCAGCGCATAGGCATTAAAGTGGTTGATCCCGGTGGCATGCAAGCGCTGTAAGAGTTCCAGGCGACGGCAGGCCCGGCGGGGATCATTGAGCACCACTGCCCCATGGGCGGTGAGCTGCTGATAAACTTCCCCCAGTTGATGCAATTGAGCCGGACTCAGACGTTCGAGATCGGCAAAAATGTAAGTATCAAACAGCGTCTGGGGTTGAGCACTCAAAAGCTGGCCATAGTGGCGCTGTACCACCTGTCCACGCAGGGCCTCTCCCCAGGGTTGGCTGAGAAAAGAGCCCATCGTATAGGCATGGGCTGCGGTGGAAACAAAACATAACATCCTTATATCCTCCTGAGGATTCCCCTGACACTTCAAGCCCGCGTCTACTGAAATCGTCGTTTATAGGGCCCGCAAGGCCGCGCAAAGCCGCGGAAGTACATAGGCACGGCGGGCCTGGTCATTGCCCATTTGCAGCGATACGAACATCGGGTTGGTATTGATTTCAAACACATGGATCTGGCCGTTGACGACCGCATAGTCGATGCGGCCAAACTCAATCTCTGCCAGTTCAAACAGCGCCATCAGCATGGCATTGTGGGTGTCACTTTGGGCATAGGCCAGCTCCGCTTGGCCCCAGGTTTCCGGGTAATCAGGCGGACTGTCTTTATTCACCCAATCGCGGCTGATCAGCAAGTGTGAAGGAATGATCTCTGTGCCAATCCGAAAGGCGCCATATTTGTGGTAAAGCCCCTGGGCATTGGCCACGTTAATATATTCAACCACGATCGGCTCCGCTCCCAGTTCTTGAAAAGCCCGCAATTTGTCGATCTCAGCGACGAGCTCGGTTTGTGTGTACAACAGCGGCGACAGTGGCCCGTCATGGGCATTGGCCTGGCGGATGAAAACCGGGAAGCGCTCAGGCTTTGGGATGTCGTCAGGGGTCAGCGGGTAGGCATTAAAGGGGTTGATCCCGGTGGCATGTAAGCGCTGTAAGAGCTCCAGGCGACGGCAGGCGCGGCGGGGATCGTTGAAAACAGGAATCCCATAAGCTTGTAGGCGCTCATAGACCCGTCTCAACTGCTGTAATTGGGAAGGGTTCAGGCGTTCCAGATCAGAAAAGATATAGGCATCAAACAGGGGCTGAGGCTCAGCACTCAATAACTGGTTATAATGGCGTTGGGTCACATATCCCCGTAAATCAGCTCCCCAAGGGCTCGCCAAAAAAGAGCCCATGGTATAAGCATGAGCTTGTGTCGAAACAAAACACAACATAACCGCAACCCGATCCTCAAGGTGATGGCCTCAGTATAGCCAAAACCTTGAGGAAGAAACGGTTTAAGCGGCCAACCGCCCCAAATAAGTGCCCTTCACATAACCCTTAAACAGCTCGGTAAACTCAGGGACTACCGATTTTTGCACAGCCAGTAAAGCCAAGCAGGCTTCGGCCCAGGCCGCCACCTTGGGCGTTTGGGCGTATAGCCCGTCCAAGCCCTGTTCAGCCAACAGAGCGAAGCGCATCCACAGGGGGGCATAAGCGGCATCAATCAGGGCAAATTTTTCCCCATTAAAGAAAGGCCCCTGCACAACACCCTCCAACTGCACTAATTTCTGCTGGATTTCCTGGCGGGCTTTTTGAAACGCGCTCTCATCTTTGGCGGTATAGAGATAATACTGGCTCATGAGCAGGGTCGAGCCAAATTCGGTCCAGGCCCGGTTTAAAGCTTTCACCAGCGGATCGGCCGGATGGAGGGAAGCCCCGCCATAAACCTCATCGAGGTATTCATTGATAACTGCGCTTTCAAACAGCGTGGTTTCCCCGACCTGTAGGGCAGGCACTTTGCCCAAGGGGGAGATGGCCAGAAACCAATCGGGCTTGTTTTGCAAATCGATATAGGTAATGTCAAAGGGAACATCTTTAAACAGCAGGGTAATCACGGAGCGCTGCACATAGGGACAGAGGTTAAAACTGATCAGATGGGGAGTGGGGGACATGGTAAAAACTCCAATTGTAATTATTTTTGTTACATATTTTAATTTAACATCTAATCATTTAAGCCGCAAGCCACTCATGAAAGCCTCAAAAATGGATTTCAGGCCGTTTCAGATATTTTCCGAGAGCTGCCCCAATCATGCTAGAATAGTGCGTTGCTGCCAAGATTTGGGCAGCCGAATTTATCCAAGGAGCCTCCCCCTATGTCAGAGAAAATTCCTGCCATCGTCGGAATTATGGACCCCAACAGCTTTTCCTTCCGTGCCTCCATTGAAGGTCTGTTCAACCACATGACCAAGGACATTACCTACAAAGGCAAGCACTACGAAGTGCAAACCCGCCGGATTATGTCCCGTCCTTATGATGTGTTGAGCGCCCAAACCAGCTGCAACGTGATTCTCAACCGGGGAGCCCACTGGAACCCCCATCACAACAGCTTTTTCCACCTGGTCATGCCCCACACCTATATGGTCAACGACATGGTGTCGTTTAAGTCGATCGACAAAAACACCAGTTATGGCCACATGAGCGAACTGGGCATGCACATCCCCAAAACCTGGGCTATCCCCCAGGCCGATTACAGCGACCTGATCAACTCTGAGCGCATCCAGCTCGATTTGATCTTCCCCGACTACGAAATGTTTGACTTGGCTGCCATTGGTGAAGAAGTGGGCTATCCGGCCTACATGAAACCCCAAAACGGCGGCGGCTGGGTAGACGTCATCAAGGTCAACAATGCCTACGAACTCCACGAGGCCTACCACAAAATCAAAGACAAACCCGCCAACCTGCAAAAAGCCGTTGATTACAAAGAGTTTGTGCGTACCGTCGGTGTCGGCCCACAAATGTATCCAATGCACTACAATGCCGGTGCTGAACACTCCCACGACCGCTATCTGCGCAGCGAGACCGTTGCCGTGGAGCAGGCTTTCCTGAGTGCGGAACAGTTCGATGAGTGCTGCAAGATCACCAAGATCATCAACGCCTTCTACAACTGGGACCACAACTCCTGCGAGATGTTGATCGATCACGAAGGCATCAACCACCCGATCGATTTTGCCAACGCCTATCCCGACAGTAACGTCACCTCCCTGCACTTCTTCTTCCCTGAACTGGTGAAGGGCATGGTGCGCTGGCTGACCTTTGTGGCCGTCACGGGTCACCGCAAGCCGCTGTTTGCCCAAGAGTGGGATGAAATTTATACCATTAAGGCCAAAGCCGACAAAGAAGACTGGTCTTACAAAAAACGCTTGGATGCCTATGCTGCCGTAGCTGACAAACACTTCGAAACCGAGAAGTTCAACGCCTTTGTGGCCGAGCAACTGCCCAACTTTGAAGTGGAAGCCTACGAATACTTCGCCAGCGAAGAGTTCTTGTCGATTATCGACGAGTCTGTTGAACGCTATTTCAAATTCCCCCACGAGTGGCCTGCCAAAAAGGCGCACTACCGGGGCATTCACCAGTTCTGGCTGCACTGTGAAGCAGGCCGCCTCGGCATTAAAGAAGAGGCTGTAGCCAACGCATAATAGGCTACAATATATACAGATAGGTTGATTTAACCAGCCCTCGATTTCGGTCGGGGGTTTTTTTCATGGTTGACAATCCCCCTGTTCCGGGCTATCACAGAAGAGTCGTCCCAAACGGCACGACAGATGGGAGTCTTGAGCATGTTTGACAAAATTCTTTCCAAAGTGGGCATTGGCAATGCCAAGGTCAATACCCTGCTGCACCAAAGCGAAGTCATGCGCGGCGAACTGGTCACGGGTGAAGTGCATCTGACCGGCGGCAAAGTCGCCCAAGAGGTCCGCCAACTCTATCTCGATCTGTTTACCTCGTTTGAATATGAGCGCGATGGGCGTAAAAGCACCCAAACTTTCCAACTCTACCGTTTACATCTCTCGGATGCCTTTACCCTGGATGCAGGTGAAGAGGCCATCTTTGATTTTGAGCTGGAAATCCCGGTCACGGCCCCGGTCAGTATTCACCGCCCCAGCCTCCATCTTGTGACCGGGCTCGATGTCGCCTTTGCCTTTGATCCCAAAGACCGGGATCCAATTACCGTTTTACCCGACCCGGCCACCGCCCAAATTCTGGTGGCTTCTGAACAGATCGGTTTTGGCC
>DLGM01000390.1 GCA_002482705.1 Cyanobacteria bacterium UBA7694 | reverse complement strand
AATATGCGCTCACAGCTCAATAACGCCAGTGAAAATCGCTCACGGGCTCAGAGCCGGGTCAACGACATTGAGCGTTTGCCCGGTGAAGCTGAAAACCATTTGCGCCAAGCCCAACAGTTAAAGTCTGAGAACCAGGGCATGTACCTGCAAATTCAGAGTTATACCACCCTGACCTTGTCCCAGGTGAGTTCAGAGCGGCGCAGCGTTGAGCGCGATCTCAGCCGGGCCGAAACCGATTTGGATATCGAACGTCGCAAACCCAGTCAGCCCACCGGGGGCAACAATGATCCCAGTCATGATCCGTTTAAGCCCGGCAGTGGCAACGGGAATGATAGCCATTACGGCAAAGACCCCTTTGCAGGTAGTGGTGGCGACTACCGCGATGGCAGCCGTATTTCTGAGCTAGAGCGCAAGGTTTCACGCCTGACCACTGAGCGCCGCGATCTGGCTGAGCGCGAATCGAGCTTAGAATCAGTCAATACACGTTTGGCCTTTACCAGAGACATTGATCAACTGAGTATGCTCTTTTATAACCTTGATCCGATTGACCGTCTGGCGCTGAACCAGTACAAAGATCGCAAAGACAGCAACCAACGCTCGATCAATGACCACGAACGGCAAGCCTCTGACAAACGCAGTACCTATCAACGGGAAATTGGGGGCGCACAGCGCAATCTGGCCGAGGCGACCAGCAATGAAGAAGCCGCTCGCTCACGCTTTGGGCAGGCCGAAAGCCGGGTGGCTGGGTTTGAACAAAATCTCAGCGATTTAAAAAACAATCCCCGCCCGGATACCCATGGCGAAGTCAAACCCAAAGCCACTGCTTACCAAAAGGCCGTAGAACACCAAGAAGCTACGGTGGGAGCCAAAGCCCCGCTGACCGTCAGCCGGGATAAAACCCAAGCGGTGGTAGACAGCCTCAACCAGGCCTACAATGGGGATAAGCACAGCCTCGAAAGCCAAATCTCCAATGTCCAGCAAACCCTGCGTAAGGAAGCCCAGGGTAAAATTGGCAATACCCGCGCTCAACTTTAAAGCGATTTTGAGGGAGTACAAGCTCCCTCAAACTTTGGATTGTAACAAATCCCACCGGTTGCCGCAGAGGTCTTCAAAGACCGCGACGGTGGCATAGGGTTCTTCACGGGGCTGTTCACAGAACGTGACTCCGTGGCTTTGCATGTGCTGATAATCGCGCCAAAAATCATCTGTTTCTAAAAACAGGAAGACGCCACTCCCAGCTTGGCGGCCTACGGTCGCTTGCTCCTGTGGGTTTGTTGCTTTGGCGAGCCTGAGCTGTACACCTTCTGGCTGACCCACGATCACCCAGCGGTGATTGTTGTCCAGAGGGGTGTCACTCAGCAGTTGGAGCTGTAGGGCCGTGGTGAAAAAGGCAATCGCGGCATCATAGTCATGTACCAGCAGGGTGATTGTGGCTATTTTTACGCCCATCGAGTCACCTGCAACATATGTCCCCATTGACTACAAGGCCAACGACTTTAGTACTACGAATCATGCAACCGCCTCTGAACTCTGAAAAAATTCCTGGATGACCTGCTGGTGAAAAGCACAATAACCGCCGCTGATCCAGATCGGCGTCAGGTGTGCATGCAACTGTGGCAGGGCATGCCAAGGCACTGCCGGGTAAGCATGGTGCTCCGCATGATAGGGCATATTCCACATTTGCCAGCGGATCAGCGGGTGGGTCAAGGTGGTACGCGTTCGTTCGAGGATCGTGCCGGTGTGTGGTAATCCCTGATGTTCGCTGATCAGGTAGACGCTTAACAGGGCATGGCCAAGCGCCTGTGCCACAGCCCAGTTGCCTATTGCTGTGGGGCGATAATACAAGGCCAAGGCGAGGGCCAACCCATGCACAATGAGGCTGCTGCGCCCTTCGCGGCGTTGCTGTGCCTGCCAGCGTTCCGGCACATAGGGCAAAAAATGTTTCCAAACCGGAGCTGTTCCCACCGCTGAAGCTGCCACAATTGCCATTTTGAGGCCGATCAGTGGGAGCCCGGACATATAGCTTAGGTAATACAGGGGGGACTGAATAATCACAGGTGTGGTGTGCCCCAGCAGTGCAATTTCCGGGTCAAGCTGTGGGTCATGGGTGTGGCGGTGGTGGGCAAAGTGGAAGCTGCGGAAACCGGTCGGGATGTAATAAATGGGCGTACCTGCTAACCAGTTGACCGCGTTATTGAGGGCCTTGGTGCGGAATGCGGTGAAATGCCCGCTTTCGTGGGTCATGGCAAACAATGAGGGAATGCTCCAGGCCACGCCTGCGATCCCGGCCAGTTGCCCCCATCGGGAGTGCCGGCACAACAGGGCCGCAGCCCCCATAAACAAACCATATTGCAAGGCAAAACGCCCCAAAGCCGGGCCATCACTGCGTGCCATAAAGGGCTCTAATATCGCCGCTTCAAGCTGGTTGTGAAATTGGGTTTGCATAGTCTCACATTAACATCAACGCATCGTGGCACTCTGTCTGGGCATATGGGCCCATGTTGCCCTGTCTCCAACATATAAGACCGCCAGACCCTGAAGTTGAACAGGGGCTTAGGTATGGATCACTGAAGGCCGAAGATGATTCAGGCTATTTTGTCTGCTGCAGACGTTCGGCAATTTCTTCAAGGGCATCTTGAAGGTTTTCCAACTGGCTCACATAAGCCTGGTAAATGGGTTGAAGGGTGCCGATATCAATCGCTTTGCCATCGAATGCATCGAGTTGGTCGGCCATGTGGTCACAGTGATCAAGCAGGGTTTGTAATTGGGTTTCGAGATGGGCGATCAGGCTCGGCTCAGTTGTGGTGTGGGCTGTTTCTGTGAGAGCCAAAGCTTGCTCCTGGTGCTGTTGGACATCCTGGGCCAAGGTAACAAACTGCTCAAACAGGGCGGCCTTGGTGACCAAGCGTTGAACGGCCCGGTCGATCATGCCTAAGGTGCGCCGCAAATCGGACACTTCAATTTCTTCATCGAGGATCTGCAACTGGTGGGTGAAGTGGGCAATTTGCCCTTGGTATAAGGCCAACTGGCTGTGGATATGCTGAAGTTGGGTGGCATCCGGGGCTGGTTGCAAGCCCAAAATGGGGTCGCTCATGACCGTTTTGAGGGCCAGCCTCAAGGCGGCTTCGGTGGCATCATAGAGGTCATCATAATCGCGGGCGTGCTCAGGGTTGGCAATGACGGGTGCGGGGGATGAGGGGCTTGGGGTGAGAGAGGCAGACCCCGGTGTTGCCACCCTTTGTGCCTGGCGCAGTAGTTCTTGACCGAGTTCGGAGTTGGGCTTGAGTGCGAGGGCGGTTTTGAGGTAGGGTAGGGCTTCACGGGGTTGGTTGAGCAATAAAAACAAGAAGCCCATCCCCAAATAGTTGTCAGGGTTTTTGTAATTGTACTGAATGCCTTTGCTGAAGCAGTCGGTGGCCTGTTTGAGCTTGGCTTTGTTGACCACATCCCCTAAGCTCTCACGGATCAGTTGGCGGCCTTGGGTGTACAGCTCAGCCGATTGCTGGTGGCGCTGCTGGTCCGATTTGGCCAGCCCCTGTTTGGCTTGGTTTAAGGTGGCGAAATCAAGCATGGTGGGTTAAATTTTCCTCCCGCAGCCGGTAATGGAATACCTTTTTTAAACACTGATGGCGGTATATATCCACTTTTGTGAGTTGTATATATAATAAAAACGGGTAACATTGATTTTGTGCCATGTGCTGATTATAACATGTGACAAAATTATTGTTATGCGCGTCGATAACATTCAGCGACGCTGGTGTTAATTACGTGATGATGTCTCGGCTTGAGCTTGTTTGGTGGCATTTGTTTTCCGGGTCAGCAGGTAGAGCAAAGGGCCAAAGGAGCCGAAAATCAAGGTGATGAAAATCCAGATCCAGATGGATCGCCCTGTGGCCTTGGCATCATGCCACATCCATAATGTGGCTAAGCTCAGGGCAATCACCAAATCGGCAAATACTTGCCCCCCAGCAAAATTTTGAAACTGATGGCCTAACACACCTGAGTAGCCGTGTTTCCACAACGCAATCCCGGTGAGGATTGCAAACAAAAAAGTTGTGATTGCTAATAGGGTTCGTTGCATGGGATCACCTTTTCACTCAAGCTATACTCAGTATCTTAGATCAGATGACGATTGTAAAAGACCTCGATCAGGTTTGTGGGCTTGAATGTGTCAGTTTGACAATGCTGAGGAGGATAAATTAAGCCTGTGAGAACTATTAGCTGGGTTGTAACCCGGCTTTCAGCGCCGCTTGCATATCTTGGGCCAGGGTTTCAACCCCTTTGATCACACCAGGGCCTCCATGTTCCCAGTGGATGGTTCTTATTTGAGGGGCTTCAAAATGGGGGGCCTGATATGCGCCGACTTCTACAACCACTTCTGTTCCCCCGTCTACCAAGGCTGGGGAGGCAAACAGTTTGAGCACCGGCCCCAGTTCACGCACTTGTAAAGTCAGCACCCGGTCTACCTGCGTATCTGCGACTTCTGTGCGAACCGCAGCAGCCGTCAACTGGGGGGCCCGCCGCAATGTATAGCTGGCAAAACACCCAGAACTGCGCAAAAATGTTTGTATGCCTGTCTCCGCAGCCTGTTCACGTTGAGGTACATCTTTTTGATCACTGCGCCATTGGGGAGCCCACAGCACTAAGGCCGTTGCCTGGGCCTGGCAGACCGCAATGGGCTCATCTGGGGTGATGGTCACGCGCAGGGCTGCGCAGCCACTTAAACAACTGACAAGGCTGGCTGCACTGAGCCATCGGAGGAGGGAATACAGCATGGTGTGGCGGATTAAAATTCGCTTTCAGGCTTTTTTTCAGAGCCAGTATACCACTTCTGGGTTTGAGGAAAGACCTTGTCTTGTGCGAGAGCTGCATTGGCAGGCCGGGCGTATCTCCGTAATAATGAGCAGGTGATTCTGTGTGGACCTGGAGCCGTTATGCCTGTATGTGATCTTCCTGTGTTGCGTTATACCCCCTTTGATTCGGGTAAATACGACATGTCACCGGGTTTGAGCCATTTCCAACTGGCTACCGATAACCCCCACCAGCGTTTGATTCAACTCGATCACCAGTATCCACTCTACCGCGCCAACAAACAGCGCATCCGGGCCGATGCCCTCACTGCTCATTGGGGGGTATCGGAATTTCTATCGGACACCCAGCGCCAGGTCAACCAAACGCTGATTGAACAGCTTTGTGGGGCCTACCCCGACTATTTTCATTTAGAACCTGGCCGATTGGTCTGTTTGCTCAGTGGGGATGTACTGGAATTTTCCCCGGACTATATGTTGCAAGCACATCCGGTTTATGGCAGCCTCTTTGAGGCTCTGGCCGCACAAATCCAAGAGGATATGGCGGTCTGGCAGTTGCAGGGGGAGCGAGATTGGTTGGCCGCTTTGCATGTGTGTGCTCCCAATGGCTGGGCCCCAGCCGAAAAAGTGGGGCTGAGCTTTGATCAGGTACACGCCCCAGTGCCGGGCATGGAGCGGCAGCGCGCTCAGGTGTTGCCACTGTTAAAGGGCCTGATCCAGAAACCGGCCTTTTGCCGCTTTATCTGGGATTTGCGCACCTGTCCAGCTTTGAACCACCATCCTGCGGTAGCCAGCTTCCCACCTTTTGGATTGGATAACCCCACCCTGTATGCGCGGGTGGAGCGTCAGGTGCTTTATGGTTTGCCCAGTTGTAATGCGGTGTTGTTTATGATTCGTACTTATGTGTACCCGGTGCAAGACCTGACGACCCATAATTGGGTGGGGCTGGAGCGGGCGTTGGCGGGGATGGCCCCAGAGCTACTGGCCTACAAACGCCTGACCGATGAGGTTGTGCCAATTCGTGCTTGGTTGCAGCAGCTCATACGCACACAGGCCTGATCAGGATACTGGCAAGCTATCAGCTTCCCAGTATCAGGGTCTTCGGTGCCACTCAACGGACGATGCTTGATTATTTGAGCAAAAAAACGGATGCCCCCCATTTTGTAAAATAGGGGGCATCCGGTCTGTTTTTCAACCGACGTCTTGCTCTCTAGAGAGCAGGAGGTGTCACTACATTTTGCATGAGTGTGACCGCTGTTTGAGACAGCAACCGGCTGTTGGCAGAGGCTCCTGTACCCAGATGGATGGCGGTTTCACAGAGGATGATGCCCTCCATGTGAGCGTTGGAGCCAATGCTTACCGAACCGGCGACTTGCCAGAACACGTTCTTGGGCACAGCCCCACCGATCAGGGTGACATTGATATTGTTCGCTTGGATCAGGTCACCCGCAATCTGAAAGATCCAGACATCGTTGGGGCCACCGGACAGCGTGACATTCGTCGAAATCAACACGTCGGTTCCCCACTTATAGAGGCCAGGAACCAGCGTTAACCCGCCAATTTGCCCTGCACCCAATTCGGAGGAGTTGGGGGTTGCTCTGCTGGCTGCATCGCTGTAGGCTGTGGCCATGTCCCCAATGGCGGTTGTCATTTTGGTGGGGGTGGGTGGCGTCAGATTGGCGGCATAAATTCGGCCCGTCACCTGGGTTGAGGTCGCAAAGGTGTTCGAGGAATCCATAATCGTTGAGAAGCCTGTCACCGCTGTCAGGTCAATCGGGCTCACGCCGATATCCCCTGTGATGACTGAGTTGGGAACGCTTGAAATCCCTGATTTTGCCATTACGGTGAAATCTCTGGCCGTTCGCAGATTCACGATGGCCGGGCCCAAAGCCGTGGTAAAGGTCCAGACCTTGTTCGCAGCCAAAGCATTCCCAGCCAGATCTTTTGCACCTGTGGTGATCGTCGCCGTGTACACAGTACTGCGTGTGAACTCCGTTGCGGGTGTAAAAGTAGCCACATTGCCCAGATAAGTCACCGTACCCGCCACAGGGAGCAATCCCGGACCTGTTACAGTGAAGGTCGCTGTTGTCAAGGTCATCGGATCCATGGGCTCACTGAAGGTAGCAGTGTTTTGACTGGTGGTCAAGACACTGGTTCCCAGATTATCAGGCGTGGTAGCAGTGACCGTCGGCACACCGGTATCGGGTGCCGCACCCGTGGTAAAGGTCCAGACCTTATTGACTGCCAGGTTATTTCCGGCCAGATCCTTCACGTCGGTAGTCACCGTGGCGGTAAACAGGGTATTGTCGGCCAGGCTGCTGGTCGGTGTAAAGGTGGCCGTGTTTCCGAAATAGGTGACAGCACCGGGAACGGCTGTCAGGCCGGGTCCGGTCAGCTTAAAGCTACTTGTTGTTACGGTCAGGGGGTTCATGGCTTCACTGAACGTGCTGGTCAGGGCGGTATTGACCGCTACTGCCGTGGCATTGTTCAGCGGTGTCGTGGTACTGACTGTGGGAGCTGTCTCATCGGGGGCGGCCCCGGTGGTAAAGGTCCAGACCTTATTG